>NZ_KV787396.1:209772-318478 GCF_001807075.1 Corynebacterium sp. HMSC14B06
ACTTAGTGCCGCGTGCCTGGGCAAGAGCCAAACCGACCAGGTAGTTTGCGGCTACCTGCGCCAGGAACGACTTGGTTGCAGCAACACCAATCTCCGGGCCGGCGTGCGTATAGAGCACGGCGTCAGACTCACGTGGAATCTGTGCACCGTTGGTGTTACAGACAGCCAGCACGCGGGCGCCCTGGCTCTTTGCGTGTCGCACGGCCTCAAGGGTGTCAGCAGTCTCGCCCGACTGCGAAATAGCGACCACCAGCGTCTGGCGGTCCAGCACCGGATCGCGGTAGCGGAACTCGGACGCGACCTCAATCTCGACCGGGATACGAACCCAGTGCTCAATGGCGTACTTGGCCAACAAACCGGAGTGGTATGCGGTACCACAGGCGACGACGAAGACCTTCTCGATGTCACGCAGATCTTGGTCACTCAGGCGGGACTCGTCGAGAACGATGCGGCCGTCAACGAGGTGACCGGCCAACGTATCGCGGACGGCGGCAGCCTGCTCGTGGATTTCCTTCATCATGAAGGAGTCATAGCCACCCTTTTCGGCTGCGGCGAGATCCCAGTCGATGGTGAATGGTCGACCCTGCTGCTCGTTGCCGGCGAAATCCAGGATGCGGTAATCATCTGCGGTGATGATGACGACGTTGTCCTGCCCCAGCTCCACGGCCTCGCGGGTGTGCGCGATGAAAGCCGCAACGTCAGAGCCGAGGAACATTTCGTTTTCGCCCACTCCGACAATCAGCGGAGTGGAGCGACGAGCAGCGATGATGCGATCCGGGTGGTCTGCATGAGTAAACAACAGCGTGAAAGCACCCTCGAGGCGGTTGAGCACGGACAGCGCAGAGGCCTCGAAATCACCAGCGGTAGATCCGCCGTCGGAACCGTCCAGGGCACGTGCGAGCATGTGCGCGGCGACCTCGGAGTCGGTTTCGGACTTCAGCTCAATGCCGGCATCCTCCAGCTCCTGACGTAGCGGAGCAAAGTTCTCGATAATGCCGTTGTGGACGATAGCCACCTTGCCGTCATAGGACTGGTGTGGGTGGGCATTCTCATCAATTGGGCGACCGTGGGTAGCCCAACGGGTGTGCCCAATTCCAGTGGTTCCAGTGATTTTGTCGCGCCCATCCGCGTCAAGGGCAGCCTCGAGGTTGGCGAGTTTACCGGCCTTCTTCTCTACAGTGATATGCCCCTGATTGTCGACAATGGCAACACCCGCGGAGTCATAGCCACGGTATTCCATGCGTCGTAGCGCATCGACAGCAATATCCAGGGCGGGCTGATGGCCCACATATCCAACGATTCCACACATGCCCTACAGAATAACCCGCGAAGCGGAAAATCGTCATAACGAAATAGACATTCTCGCTCATCCTGGCACTTTTTCAGCAAAGGTATGCACCTTATAGTTAAGCTATTCACTGTGGCTGACAACTTGAAGACTCTGACATCTAATCTTTCCAAGCGTGGACCGCACCGCGTCATGGTCGGTGACCTAGCTTTTACTGGCCTGCCGGGAAAGGTCTACACGCCTGCCGAGGGCAATGGCATCCCCGGTATCGCCTTCGCACACGATTGGCGCACACCGATTGAGGAGTACCACGCCACGCTGCGTCACCTAGCTTCGTGGGGCATCGCGGTCGCTGCTCCGGACACCGAAAATGGCATCGTGGCAGATCACCGTGGTCTCGCCAACGATTTGGAGACAGCGCTCCAGATTCTCGCTGGTGTCCGCCTCGGTGAGGGCAAGGTCGTCGTCCACCCGAAGAAGCTTGGCGTTGCCGGTCACGGCATGGGCGCGGGTGTAGCCGTCCTCGCCGCTGCTGGTCACGACCTCATCTCCGGCGTTGGCTGCGTCTTCCCCGCAACTACCGCGCCTTCCTCCAGCGCCGCTGCAACTAATGTCTCGGCCCCGGGCCTCGTCCTGGCCCCTGGCGAGGATCAGTGGCTCGATCGCGGCAACCCGGCTCGCCTGGCTGTTCAGTGGAAGGGCGATGTCGTTTACCGCGAAGTAGACAAGGCTGACCAGGGCAGCTTCTCGGAAACAACTCTTCTCCGTCGTCTAGCGGGCTTCTCTTCCTCCAAGGTGAAGTACCAGGAGGTCGCGCGCGCCGCACTCACAGGCTTCCTGCTGGCCACGGTCGGTGACGACAAGAAGTACTCAGATTTCGCAGACCCGACCGCCACTATCAAGGGCACAACTAACCGCGACATGGAGTGGCTCATCAAGGAGCTGCCGGAAAACCCGGAGCACTCGCTGATTCCCGGCAAGTAGTCACTAGGCCACGCTTCAGGACACGCCCCGAATCGACTTCACCGTCGGCGTCCCTTTCCCCGCCCGCCCGAACAACCGCGTAACGGTTCCCTTCGGTCGGGCGGTTTTTTGTTGCTTTTCGACGCCCGCCGCCACCTCCCTCTCCTTAATTTCGCGTGCTTTACGACGCTCCTCCAAACCCTGCAATTCTTTCTGTGCCCTCTGTACCGCCGTATCGAACTCCTGCCTAGTCATTGCAGCAGCGTCGTAATAGGCCTGCCCAATCCGGTCATATTTCGCGGCATGCTTACTCCCCATTACCACTCACCTGCCGTTGGCGAATTGACCGCGCCCACAAGCTCCTGGGCGTTGGGCTGCTCAGGGGGCTCGGGCACAGCTGAAGCAGATTCCTGCACTGATGCTGCCGAATCCTGGGCTGGTGCTGGCTGCGGCTCTGCTTGTGGTTCTGGCTGCGGTTCCGCTCGCTGTTCTGCTTGCGTCTCCTGTGGCAGCTCGATTCCCAAGTGCTTTAGTTTCTCAGCTGGAGGAGGCGGTTCAGGAACATTTTCAGGTTCGGGCTCGGGTTCAGGTTCGGGCTTGGGTTCAGGTTCGGGCTTGGGTTCAGGTTCGGGCTTGGGTTCTGGTTCGGGTTCCGGCACACAGTCCTCCGGCGCAGGAGCTGGTGCTGGTGCTGGTGCTGGCGCAGGTGCCTGTTCGCACACTGGCTCTTCCGTCTCCGTGCACATGTCTAAGTTGAGCAGTGAGGACGCGACACTGCCTGCAACCCCGACAGCTCCCGCAATTCCAGCGATACTGGCCGCCCCGGCAGCGCCAATGGCACCTCCAACGGATATTCCAGCAGCAACGCCTGCCTCTATCCCAATATCAACGTTGGCAACGACCCCAATTCCACCAGCGGTAGCACCGTTGCCACCGGTTACAGTAGCTCCTTCGCCACTCCCAGACTCAGCCACCTCTGCACAGGCCGCCGAGGTAGCACCCGAACTGGCTGGAACAGTAGGAGGCTGCGGCGGGGTGGCGACCACCGCGGCCTCAGTGTCACACGCTGCCTGCTCAAGACACTGCTCGATGCAACTATTACGCGCATCGTAGAGCTGACCAGTGGAGTCGACGAGACTGTTACACACCTGCTGGGCCACTTGTGCGGCTTCGGCGCCGACCTCCGGATCGTCGACAAGCGCTTCGCACTGAGAGAGGATGCCGTCGGTTTGCTCAGCCATATCTTCGGCCTGCTTCTCGCAATCCTCAAGGACCTCGTCGACTTTCTTGCCGCACTCGCCGACGCTCTGCGCGCCATTGGCGGACTGCTCATCCTGATTCGCACAGTCCTGCGCAGCTTTATCGCAGCGCTCCTTGGCGGCGTCGGCGGCATCGCCTTTCAAACCGCCCCAATCGAAAGCCATAGCAATAGTTATCGCGGAGGCTATCAACCCCACGGAGTTAGAGAACTTGGACAGGGCGCTGCCCTTCCAGCCGTCAGCGCGTCGCACCTTATCCAAGACTTTGGGCAGATTCTTGCCGATGCCGCCAACCCCGCGCTTGGCTCCAATACGGCTTCCACGGCCAATAACACGCACCAATATCGGAAGAATTCGAGCAACCCATGGCATCAGTCCACTACCTCAATTCCACCGAGGTCGGCGCTCCCGGCGCTGTCACAGCCTGCAAAGACACGCCACTGTTCCCGCACTGCCGGAGCATGATTGCCAAGTCCCGCGTACATCGATTGCCCGTGCTCACGCAGCCTCGCTGCCGCCTGCTGCAGACGGCGCCCCTGGGCGGCAAAACCCTGGCCACAATCTGCTGCGGAAATATCAGGAGCGCTTCCCCACCGCTCATGGCCTTCACGGCCGCGCTGCTCGATCTCTCGGGCAGCCGCTGTCACTGCATCTTCCGAAAAGTGCAGCAAGCCTCCGCCACTGCCTCCAGTAAAACGTGCGGACACGAAAAATCCCCTTCCCCGCGAAAAACAGTTCTTATTACTGTTAGGCGCGAAAAAAGAGGATTCGGTTCCGTCTAAGTACTAGCGCGGGTGCCCCCGGGGGCTAACGAGCGCGGTAGATGCGCTTACACCCCTCAACACCGGTGAAGCTGAATGGGCCGGTGCCAATCAGGGCGTCGTCTCCCAGGTTGGAGTACTCACCCGGATCTTCATGCGTCACCTGAGCGTGGCGGTAGTAGGTCGGATCATCGAGCTTCACGCGTTCAGCCAGTTCACGCGCATTATCTGCGGCGCGTAACTGGGACTCGTAGCCCTCGACCACATTGCCGGTGAGGAACTCAGCAACCGAGCCGGAACCGTAGGAGACAACAGCGACCTTCTTACCAGCCAGGTCCTTCTCGGTATCCAGCAGCGAGAGCAGGCCGAAGTAGGCCGATGCGGTGTAGGAGTTACCGATGATGCGGTTGTACTCGGTGGTTGGGCCGAGCTGGCGGGCCTCGTCCTCCGCGGTGAGCTCCACACCGTTATTGGCCGAAAGCTGCCGGTGCGCCTTGTAGGCCATCTTGGTAAACGGCTGGTGGTAGCTGAAGTAGTCAATCTCGCTGAAGTCCACACCGCCGCGGGCACGGTAGTCCTCGTAAGCACCCTGAACAGCGTCGATGTAAGCACTAATAGAGAGCTTGCCCTCCACCAACGCCTGGCTGCGGTGGTTCGGCCGCCAGAAGTCCATAACTTCGCGGGTAAAGACGCCCGAAGCCGCATCGATAGCCAGGATGCGCGGATTAGCGGTCACCAGCATGGCTACAGCACCTGCGCCCTGGGTCGGCTCCGCAGCGGAGTCCAGGTCATAGCGGGCAATGTCGGAGGCGACAACGATGACCTTCTCCTCCGGATTGCGGGCCACCAGAGCGCACGCGAACTGCAGCGCCGCGGTACCGGAGTAGCAAGCCTGCTTCAGCTCGACAGATCGCGCGTGCGGGTCAAGACCGACCAGCTCGTGGACATAGACAGCAGCGGCCTTCGACTGGTCGATACCGGTCTCAGTGGCGAACATGATGGTGCGCACGCCGTCGATACCGTGGCGGTCAACGATCTTCTTCACCGCGGCCGCGGCCATCGTCACCGGATCTTCATCAGAGGCAACCACGCTGGAGCGTTCCTGCCCCAGGCCCTTGTGGTACTTTGCCGGTTCCGCTCCGAGTCGGGGCGCAATATCGGCGAGGTCAATGCAGTACGAACCCGTCGCAAAGGCGATGTCATCAATACCGATCGGGGTCACATTGCTTGTTGTCATCAAAACCGTGCCTTCACTACCTCTACAGGTTTTTAAGAAATAACGGGCAACGAAACATCCCCATGTCATCAGAGCAGTCATCAGACCACGGGATATTTTGCCCACAAAATTTTAATTGCCTACTACAGAAATCTAGCGCGTTTACCTGAGATTTGTCTTAGGTTTTGCGAATTGTCGCAAACGACTATTCACAAACCGCTACTTCGCACGCTCGATAGAAACGTGCGCCTCCATCAGCTCACCCGGATTCGTCTGTGCCGCGAGCAGGGAAAGCTCACCACACCAGACGATTGCCGCGCAGCACGCTGCTAGACGACGGGCATTCTCGCCCGGCTCACGGTCCTCCTTGCAGCCCAGCGCTGTGAGATTCTTCTCCACGAAGCCCAAGCCCTTGCCGTTGCCCACGGAACCGACGATTAAATGTGGCAGGGTGCAGCTAAAGCGCACGGAGCCGTCGTCAAGCGCCTCTACCTGCGTCAGCCCCTGCGAGCCTTCGACGATATTCGCAGCGTCCTGACCGGTAGCGAGGTAAAAGCCCAGCAGCATATTGGCGTAGTGCGCATTACCGCTGCGCAGTGAGCCCGCCATGATGGAGCCGACGAGGTTCTTGCGTTCGTTGAGCTCAGCCAGGCGCTTGGCGGTAGTGCGCAGACGCTCGCGGACAACCGGCTCCGGAATGACGGCCTCGGCGATCACGTACTTACCGCGGCCCAGAATGCCATTGACGGCGGAGGTCTTCTTATCGGTGCAGTAGTTGCCCGAGATGGAGCCATAGCCCAACTCTGGCATCTGCTCCATCAGGTAGGACATCAAACGCTCAGACGCCAGCGTGGCCATGTTGTGGCCCGAGGCATCACCGGAGAAGAAGTCAAAGCGGACAAAGAGAAGACGCGATGCGATCTGGAAGTGAATATCTACCAGCTTGGCAAAACGCGAGGAGGACTCCACGACCTTCTTCAGCTCGTCATAACGAGACAGAATGTTGTCGCGCGCAATGACGGCATCCGCTGCCGAGTCGAGAGTGAAAATCACCGATCGGGTCATCTTCTCACCGACGAAAGTGCAGGTAATGCCACCTTCGATCATGCGGGAGACCTTCGCACCGCGACCACAAGACGGCCACAGCGGGGTCTCGTAAGTCGCCAGCGGAATCTTCACCTCGTCATTCATGACGTTGCCACTAATGCGCACCGGACCAATCCAGCTCAGTGGTACGTGTGCATATTCCAGGTCGTGCGAGCTCTTTTCAGCCATTGTCCTAAGCGACCCTTTCTAGCTGCATGCAGCTTCGGTTCCCAGCTTCTGTAAATTTCAGCTGTCTTAAATTCTACGGTCAAAAAACTGTGGTCAAAGTTGAGCGGCCAGCTTCAGCGGCAACGGCTGGATGCCAGCGGCTTGCCAGCGCGCGGTGATGTCCGCGGCAGTCTCCTCGGCATCGACACCATTTGAGACTCCCACCAGCGCGATTCCGCAGTCACCACCACCGGAGCCGCTGCTCTTGCCCGCGGCCCCCGCGCCATCGGCGATGTCGGCGAGCGCTTTCAGTTTCTCCGTCTCGATGCACACAGCACGCTCACGCTCATAGTCCTGCAGCAGCATCCGATTCTCACGCAGGCAGGCAAACGCCGCGGTGTGGTCGCCGTCGGCAAGCGCCTGCCAGAGTCTTTCGCTTATCGACGAGACCCCGCGCACAAAATCACGGTCTGCGCCACCGGCCTTCTTCAACTGCGAGTCCGTCTTCACCGGACTGCCCGTCCAGCCGACCAACAGTTGTAGCCCACCGAGGTCGGCGCGGGCGTCAATGCGAAGATTCGGCCACGGTGCCGCCACGGCAGCGACAGGATCAGCCGCCGCGAGCTCTGCGAGCGCCGTCGGATTCGGCCGACGATAGAGCACCACCCCGCCATGCGCGGAGCAGGCGATATCGCCGCCGGAGCCCGCCGCACCGGCCAAGAGCGTGGCCACCATCGCAATCTTGTAGACCCGCAGCGAATCGAGCTCCAGACCAAGGTGTGCCCCTAGTGCGCGAGTCACAGCCACAGCGACAGCCCCGGAGGATCCCAGGCCATACTTCGCACCGCTGGCGGAGTCATCGAGGTCCGATTCGATAACGATATTGATGGGGCTCTCTGGGGTGTTTTCCAACTCGCCCGCGGCAATGCGATAGACCAGCGAAATCGTATGGGTAGCGATGTCATCTGGCGCATCCACGTCAATGACGCGCCCCTGCGGGCCGTAATAGCTGGAGTACACGCGAGAGACCGGCTGCGATGGGTCGGCACCGTGGCACCGAACCGTCACATAGCGGTTGACTCCTGCGATGACGGCCAGACCCTCGACATCCATCACCGCATACTCACCAGTGAGGTACAGCTTGCCGCAGCCACGGCCGATGGACTCGCCTTCGATAGGTCCGCCTTTAGCGTTGCTCAACTACTCCCCCAGCTACACCAGGTATGCGCCAGGGCCTGAGCCGGAAACCAGCACGTCAATATCCTCGAACTCTGCGCGGAAACGATCCGCGATGGTCTCGGCATCGCCGCTGCGGCACAGCACCTTCACGTTCGGCCCGGCATCCATGGTGGCGTAGCACTCGGTGCCCTCGTCACGCAGCGTAGCGACGAGATTGAGAGCCGCCACTGAATCCGGATTCCAGTAACGCACCGGAGGAAGAGCCCCCAGCATAGTGGCGTGCATGCGCATGGCATTGGCCTCGGCAAGCTCGCCGACCGCAGTGAAGTCCGCAGCGGCGATGGCGGCCTTCATGTCCTCGATATCGCGGGGCACCTGCTCCACCCAGGCCGGGAAGAACGGTGATGTCTCGACCGTGCGACGCATGGCGGCACGGCTGTCAATCTTCTTGCGCCCCGGGGCCAAAACCGCCACGACCAGGGAGAGGTCCAGGCCGGAATCCGGCAGAGCCACTGCGTGGCTGGAAGCATCGTCATCGCCGGGCAGCCACTCAACGAGGCCGCCGAAAATAGAGCGACAGGCCGAGCCCGAACCGCGACGGGCCAGAGCCGAGAGCTGTTCCGGGGTGTAGTCCAGGCCGTAGGCCTTCGCCGCGGCCAGCGCGAGCGCGCCAAAACCCGACGCGGACGAAGCCAGACCCGCACCCGTCGGAATCTCGTTGGTGCTGGTCACCTCTGCGAAGCTAGTGCTGCCCGCACGCTCGCGGACCAAATCCAAAAACTTCTGGACACGGGAGAGGTCCTTACCCACCATCTCCTGGCCGTTCAGAGTGCCCGAGTCGGCGGTGACGCTGGGATCGTCGATAAGCGACACCGTGGTCGTCGTCGGAGCGATGCCCAGAGTAAGGGACAGCGAACCTGTGGCCGGTAGCTGCACGGCCTCATCGCGCTTGCCCCAGTATTTAATCAGGGCGATGTTGGGATGAGCGACGGCGGTAGCGGTCGTGGTCACGAGGGATTTACCTCCACAGTCCAAGTAGCAACGGCATTGGCGCCCATCATGGCATGGCTAATCAGTTCCGCGTGATCGGCGGACTCTGCCAGCGCCATCACACAGCCACCGCAACCGGCACCAGTGAGCTTTGCCCCGTGGGCACCTGCCAGTCGGGCGGCAGTGACGAGATCGGTGATGGACTCATGCCCAACACCTAGTTCTTCTAGCGCTTCCTGCGCCGAGTCCATGCGATGTCCCAGACGGGCAAAATCGCCCTTGGCCAGGTTGTGCACCGCGCCATCGGCCAGCTGCCCCAAGTGGTCCAACAACTCTTGGCCGTGGACTCGGTGGGAATCGACGAAACCACGCACGCGGGCAACGGCCAGCGACGTCGAACCACGCACACCGGTATCCCCCAGCACCAGCCACATCTTCTTGGCCACCTTCAGCGGATGGAACTCACCCTGCTTGAAGTAAACCGGACGCGATGCGCGGGCAACCGTGGCATCCAGGCCAGAGGGGTTACCGTGCGCCAGACGCTCAGCTTCCTGCACCAGGTCAAAGCGCTGACGCTCGGTCAGAGTGCCATCGGCGAGGTCACGCACTGCGTCGATAAGCGCATGTGCCACTGCGGCAGAACCACCCAGCCCTGCGGCGGGCGGGATACCAGAGCGGAGACGAACCAGCAGGTCGCGTTCGGGAATACCGAAGGTGCGCAGGCCAGCGCGGAGTGCAGCGGCGATGGAGGCAAAGCGCTCCGGCAGCTCGTCGATGTCGATGACCTCGCCGTCCATGGAAAACAGGACTGGAGAATCCTCCACGCGGTCAATCCACGCCATCGTGCGCAGCGACGTCACCGGCAGTGCGATAGCCGGCTTGCCGTAGACGACAGAGTGCTCGCCCAACAAAATCGACTTGGCATGGCCTTCACCGAATGCGGCACCCTGTTCATTGGCCAGGGCATAGAACTCCCCGGTCTCCAATTCCTCGGACTTGTCGAGGCCGAAGTCGTCGACGCTGGCGTTTTCTACGCTGGTCACGAAGCTACACATCCTTTTCCGAAACCGACTGTGCGGCAGCCTGCGCCTCTGCGGGGCCATGGATACCCGGCACACCCGCAATGTCGAAACCGTACTTGGAGAACTTCTCCGCCCCGACACCCCAGACGTGGTTAAACCACTCCGTCATCGGTTCGTTCGCGCGACGTTCTGCGAGCTCCTGCGGGGTCACGTACACCACTTCATCGACCTCATCGGGGTTGATATCCACCGACTTCGGATCGACGATGCCGGCGTACACGTGGTTGTACTCGTGCTCTGCCAATCCCGAACGATCATCGATGACCTGGTAGATAACAATGCCGATTTCCTCCAACTGGGAGACATCCGCACCGAGCTCTTCCTTCGCACGACGCTCAACGGCATCGGCCACCGGCTCCCCCGGCAGTGGGTGCGAGCAGGTCGCATTCGTCAGTAGCAGTGGTGAGTGATACTTCGACTCCGCACGGCGCTGCAGCAGCATGCGTCCCTGCTCATCGAAGAGGAAAAGAGAAAAAGCACGGTGCAAAATTCCCGGCGGAACGTGTGCTTCAAGCTTGCCGACGGTACCGAGAACCCGACCGTCACGATCGACCACCTCTACCTGGATGTCGGCTTCACCCGGGGCAAAGCGGGCTTTAATGTCCTCTGGCGCGTCATTCATTTCCACACTCCTGACTCTAGACTGCGGCCACAACCGCAGCTAACTCCCCGGCAATCTTGCGGGCCGATTCCGCATCGGCGGCCTCCACCATGACGCGGAAGAGCTCCTCGGTGCCGGACGGGCGCAACAGCACGCGACCGGTGGAACCCAGCTTCTCCTCGGCTGCATCGATGGCGGCCTTGACCTCATCAGACTCCAGAATTGCGGCCTTGTTGGACACCGGCACGTTGATAAGAGTCTGCGGCAGCACCTTCATTACGGAGGCCAGCTCAGCCAGAGACTTACCGGTGCGTGCCATCCGCGCCATGAGGTACAGACCGGTGAGGGTGCCGTCACCAGTGGTGGCGTGATCCGGAATGACCACATGCCCCGACTGCTCACCGCCGAGCGAGTAACCGCCGGCGTTCAAATCTGCCAGCACGTAGCGGTCGCCGACCTTGGTGGTACGCAGGGCGATATCGTTTTCCTCCATCGCCAGCTTGAGGCCGAGGTTACTCATCACAGTGGCCACCAGCGTGTTGTGGTGCAGTAGCCCCTCTTCCTTCATGGCGACGGCCAGGATGGCCATGATTTGGTCACCATCGACGATGTTGCCCTGCGAGTCCACAGCCAGGCAGCGGTCGGCATCGCCATCGTGAGCCAGACCCAGATCCGCGCCGTGCTCCAGCACTGCCGCGCGCAAAACCTCAATGTGGGTGGAACCGCAGTTGTCGTTGATGTTGTAGGAGTTCGGCTTGTCATGAATAGCGACGACGTCGGCACCGGCGGCCGCGTACGCCATGGGGGCGGCCTGCGAAGCAGCACCATTTGCACAATCCACTACGACGCGAATGCCGTCGAGCTTGGTGCTGACCGCACGGGAGAGGTGGAACAGGTAGCGGTCGAGCCCGTCTGGGGCCTCCTCGATGACACGCCCCACTCCGGTGCCCGTGGGGCCGGTCTCCGGCAGGTTGTGGAGAGCGTGTTCGATTTCCTTCTCCACCGCGTCGTCAAGCTTGGTGCCGCCCGCGGCGAAGAACTTGATGCCGTTGTCCGGCATGGGGTTGTGAGAAGCCGAAATCATCACACCCATGTCGGCACCGTAGTCGTCGGTGAGGAAAGCGACAGCCGGAGTGGGCAGCACGCCGACACGCAAAACGTCGACGCCCTGGGAAGCCATGCCGGCAGACAGCGCTGCGGCGAGCATCTCACCGGAGACACGCGGATCGCGGCCAACAATGGCCAGGGGACGACGCCCCGACGGATTCGTGCCGCTAGTCAGCACAGTGGCCGCAGCAGCACCCAGCCGCATTGCCAGCGGTGCGGTCAGAGTCTTATTCGCCAAACCGCGGACGCCATCAGTTCCGAAAAGACGTGCCATTGTTGCTAGACCACTCCTTGGGGGTTTTATGAGTTTTGGTATCGCGGACTATTGCATTGTCAATGCTGTATTACTTTAGCCGGTCGCGCAGGCGAATCCAGACTAGCCACAGGACACAATTGGCTGCGGGTCATAAACCGTAGTCTGAGTTTCACGCGAGATTTCCGCGCCCGAGAGGTCCCGAATAACGCGTGTATCAGAAGTGGTGAAGCCCTGCGCACCCGACGACGGCTGGCAAGAGCTGCCACTGACCTGCATACGCTGTGGTTGCGTGTATGCCCAACGGCCACCATTGATGGACTCGACGTTGACCTTCTTCACACCCTTGATGCGCACAGTGACGTCGGAACCAGTAGTAACGGCCTCGATAAGAATCGGAGTGTCGGAACTGTTCTTAAACGCTAGGTCGATTGCACCCTCGTACACCGTCGCCTCACGGCCGGCCGGGTAACGCGAAATGTAGTAACTGTGCGGGGTGTGCGCGACATCCTCCATGCCCGCAAAGTACGAAGCATTGTACAAAGTGGTGGCGAACTGGCTAATGCCACCACCGACAGCCTTATCCGCATGGCCGTTGAGGATGATGCCCGACTCGACAAAACCCTGCGCAGTACCGCGCGGACCCGTGTAGCCGTTCAGACTGAATGTATCGCCCGGCGCCACGAATGCGCCGTTGACCATCTGCGACACCAGGGCAATGTTTGTTCCCGATGCCGAGCTGAAGCCACCGGTGGTGAACTCACCAATGACATCATCGAAGGTGGCACTTTCCGCTTGTTCGGTGGTGTAGGTGGCGGGCTTGTCCTCGTAGACCGCATCGAACTCGCGCTTATCCGTCGAAGTCACACGCTCGGCGAAGTCCTTCATAGTTTCATCCCACTTCACGGCCACGCCATCAACCGAGGGGACCACTTCACGCGCACCACCGCTAAAGCGTATCGACGCATTGCGCTTATCAACCTCGGAAGCAGCCAGCCCCTCCTCGAGGATCTCGCGTGCGCGGTCGACATTGATATCAGCGGCCAATCCGCCGTCGCGCGGCACAAAGCTGATGATTTCAGCCATGCGCTCCGGCGGAATTACACCATCTTTGCCATCACGGCCCTTGGCAACAATGGGGCCCGACACCGCATCGGCGGCCTCTCCCTCAGCTGCCTCACGGACCTGCTCCTCACCGATAGCCGGGTCGTGCGCGGTGGTCTCTACATCGATGCCCTCCGGCGACAACCACTTGGCGGCCAAATCCCCGCTGACCGCATTGCGGTCGACATCTTGGCCGATGACCGGTGGAGTTGTTTCCACGCGGCCGTCGACAAGCTTGACCTCACCATCGACGGGAGCAATAGTCAGTTCGCCGACGAGACGGTCGACCTGCGGCTCGAACTTAGAGTTATCGATATCGCTGACCAAATCCAGCTCACGGGTAGTAAAGAAACTGCGCACCCAGGTAACTGGGTTTGCCGTCTGCTTGCCCGCCTGCGCGACCGTCTTCTCCCAGTCGATGCTCAGCCCCGCCTCCTCGGGCAGAACCTCCGCCGTGCGTTCGCCGGCACGCAACGCCACTGGGTGAGTGGAAAGATCACCGAGCTGCTCTTCGAGCTTCGCCTCAGCGTGATTCGCGCTCAGCGTGCTGATGTCAATCCCCGCAACGGTAGACCCGCGCGGGACATGGTCCTTGTTCAGCACGTAATCGACAGCGTAAAACACACCGAAGAGCGCGAAGATACCGAGGACGATGCCGAGGAAAATCTTTAATCCACGGTGACTGGAGGAAGACTTTTGTTTGGCCACAGCCACTTACTTTACCGTGGAAACACTACTAACTAGATTTTTATTAGATTCCGCAGGTGTCCGGAATGCGTTTCTTGTTCTTCGCATACTGCTGGAAAGCATCGACCACGGCATTGGCATAGACCTCGGCGCCATCCGGGGTCGGGTGGATAAGGTCCGCGCGCAGCTTGGACAAATCATCACGCACACCATGGCACCAGTCAGCCACATAGACATTGCCGCGCTTCTTTGCCGCGTCGAGGACTTCCCTCTCCGACTGCGGCATCCACACACGATCACCGTACGGGTTGATTAGGACAATGATGCGGTCTTCACCCAGCGAATCGAGGATCTCATCCAACAGGTGTTCGTCCGATGCCGCAGCCGACTGATTGATACCAAGGCCCAGCACGACGAATGGATCGAGCGTACCCGCCGCCTTCATACTCGCGATGATCTCCGGGGCGGCCGGATAACCACGGGAAACAGCCGCATCGATATAGATACCGGGCAGCTTCTCTTCCAACGCCGACGCCGAGGCGAGCATCACAGAGTCGCCGATAGCGGTGATCTGGTCACCACGCGGCATAACACGCTTGGCCAACTCGGCTTCCTCCGCCTTTTGTGCCTGTGCACGGCGCTCAGCTGCCTCCTGTAGCTGTGCCTCCAAACGCGTCATCTTCGGCGCCGTAGCCATTCCCACAACTGCACCAACCACGACGACCAGCGCCAGCCCTGCTGCAACGCGCGGCTTCCAGGAACCGGCAAACTGCGTGCCCGAAAACTGCAACATCCAACGGCGGTAACCCATCCGGCGAATTGGCGATTCCACATTCTTGTACGACCAGTTCGCCAAAAGCAGCGATAGCGCGATGCCTGCGAAGGCAGCGAGGTTCTCATACTGCATGGCCTCATTGCGCTCCAGCAGTTCGCGGATGAGCACGATGACCGGCCAGTGCCACAGGTACAGCGAGAAGGAAATCTTTCCCAGCCAGCACAGTGGCTTGAACTCAAAAATCTGACGCACGGGTGAGACACCGCGAACGACAAGATAGAGAATCGCCGCCGACAGCAACGAGGCGAACACCAACCCACCGCGGTAAGTCGCCGACGCGGTATCCGACATCATCAGCAGAACCAACGAAAGGAAGATCAGCGGCAGCGAGGCCACTACGAAAGCCTGGGCGGAACTGCCAAAGAAGTCCCGCAGGAAGGGTTCCGTGCGTGGCCAGGAGTCCGCCTCTGCGCGTGACGACGTCGATGTCAACCACAATGCGAGGGCCGCGCCAAACAGGAGACCAAAGGCGTGAGTATCGGTACCGTAGTAGACCCTCGTGGGGTCGACCTTCGGATCGTAGAGCGAGACCATCCACACGAAAGAAGCAACCGCCCCAATGCCCGCCACTGCTGCCAGCTTGCGAGATGCCAGCTTCAAGGCGAGAAGAGCCACAAAGATCAATGGCCAGAGCAAGTAGAACTGCTCCTCCACCGACAGTGACCAGTAGTGCGCTAACAGCTGCACTCCGGAATCCGCGAAATAGGACTGAGAGCCCGCAATCTGCGTCCAGTTATTGACGAAAAAGACCGTGCCGAGAAACTGCGTCGACAAGCCAACAGCGGGATCCCCGCCGACCAGACCTGCGACGGCGATGGAAATAAACAACACGAACATCGCAGCCGGAGCGATGCGGCGCAGTCGACGGAGCCAGAAATCTTTTAGATCGATGCGCCCAGTGACCGCGCGTTCGCGCACCAGAAGCGAGGTGATAAGAAATCCGGAGAGCACGAAGAAGATATCCACACCGATGTAGCCACCGGGCAGCACATTATCGAAGTAGTGGTAGATCACCACTGTGGCAACGGCCAGACCGCGCAGCCCATCAATGCCTGGTACGCGTCGAATGCGGAAGGGATGCTTCGCCACCGACGACGAGCTAGAGGAGCTCTTCGCGTCGGAGGTCTTGGTGGCTGTGGTGCTCACCGCCATACGATTTCCTTCTTCCCATCGCACTGCAATCGCACTTTCATCGCACTGCAATCGCACCGCGATAAACGATTCTCGTGGCAATTTTTAACGGATAAAAGTCTAACGTACGGGGCTTGTCTCAAAAATGCAGCCATGCCTGGTCACGGCGGACTTTAACCCAAAAAAGCACCTCGGCTTGCGTGTAATACGCAAACTGAGGTGCTTTTCGAAGCAGTAAAGCTTAACGCTTGGAGTACTGCGGTGCGCGACGGGCCTTGTGCAGACCAGCCTTCTTGCGCTCGACAGCACGAGCGTCGCGGGTGAGGAAGCCAGCCTTCTTGAGAACGCTGCGCTCCTCCGGGTTGAACTCGTTCAGGGCACGAGCAATAGCCAGGCGCAGAGCACCGGCCTGACCGGACGGGCCACCACCGTTGATGTTGGCCTTGATGTCGAACTGGCTCTCGCGCTCGACCAGGACCAGCGGATCCTTGATCTCCTGCTGGTGCAGCTTGTTCGGGAAGTAATCCTCGAGCTCGCGGCCGTTGCAGACAATCTTGCCGGAACCAGCGGTCAGAACGACGCGGGCGACAGCGCGCTTACGACGACCGACAGTCTGAATCGGACGATCCAGGGTCAGCGGTGCAGCCGGAGCAGCCTCAGCCTCGGTCTCGGTAGCAACTGCGTCGCCGATGGAAGAGGTGAACTCTTCAGTGGCAGCAGCAGCGGCAGCCTGAACATCATCGTAGGAAGCCTCGGTGGCCTCTACGTTCTGGTTCTCATTGACGTCCTGTGGGTTGGTCACTGTGCCACCGCCTTGATCTCGTAGTTTTCAGGCTTCTGACCGGCGAACGGGTGCTCGGAACCGGCGAAGACGTGCAGCTTCTTGATGGACGCACGCGAAAGCTTGTTGTGCGGCATCATGCCCTCAATAGCCTCAGCGATAACACGCTCCGGGTGAACCTCGAGGGAACGACCCAGGGTCATCGACTTCAGGCCGCCCGGGAAGCCCGAGTGGCGGTAGCGCATCTCACGTTCCCGCTTGTTCGAGGAGACGTGCACCTTATCGGCGTTGATGATGATGACGTGGTCACCGCAGTCGACGTTAGGGGCGAAGTAAGCCTTGCCCTTACCGCGCAGCAAGTCTGCGGCGTGAGTAGCCAGACGGCCGAGAACAACGTCGGTAGCGTCGATGACGTACCACTTGCGCTCGATGTCACCGTCCTTCGGATGGAAAGTAGACAACATGACTCCTTTTAGGGTCCGTGTAGATTTGCCAGCCAGTGTGCACACTGTTGTTATTCCCCGGCGGCCGGTGGAGACCCGAGGCAACATTCACGTGTGCGCACACAGTTTGCCTACTCTACCTTGAGATGGCACTAGAGCAAAAAATGCCAAAGCCAGTCTCAGCCGCAAACTGCTGAGACTGGCCTTTCCCCCCTGGAGTGCTGCTAGCAAGAATACTTCAAAGGCAGATACCTAACTGAAGATCTCAATTGAGCAATGCCCTCCCCTCCCCCGGTTACATAGCTCAATCAAAAGTGCCTCAATCAGGAACCAAGCTATCCCCAGCTAGCTGCCGCGCGGCGGTTAATATCCGCCATTCGCTGGCTACCTGCGCTGACCGTATCCGCGATAGTCGTGAGAATCATATTGAGCTCCTCCGCTGCTGTGTCCCATTCACGCTGAGCCTCCTGGTAAGAATCCGAAGAGTCACCCTCCCACGTAGAGACCATCGGCGCGATGCGCTTCTTCAAATCTCCGAGCAGCCCGTTGATGGTGCCAGAAGTGGACCGAATGTCATCGGCAGCACCGTCGATGCCGCCAAAACTGTACCTAATTGGTTGCATTAAGAACCCTTTCCCCAAAAGGTGATGTGTGTTGTGTGATTCAGTGTTGTGGTTGTGCGATTCGATAAAACGTTTAGAGGTTCAGCAACGACGCACCCGCTGCTGCCACCTGCTTGAACGACGACGCCCCCTCGTCCTCGCCCGCATCGAAGCTGCTGGAATTTGCGCGGATGTTATCCGCGATATCCGTCAGCGCATTGGATAGACGCATAGCTGCGTCATCCCAACGAAGCATCAGATCATCGAAGCTGTCTTTAGCCTGGCCCTTCCATTCCCCCGCCAGACCGTCCACGACGCCTCGAATGCGCCCCAGCTCGCCCTGTACTTCCGAGTTGACGCCATCGACGTCCCCCGCGGTAGTGGTCATTTGATCTGATTCGGCTGCAAATAGGTTTGCCACTGTTTCCCCCTTATTCGTGTTGAGTGACTGATTAACGACGGCATTTTTACCTCCCCGCGCGAGCCAGCCAGCTTCCCGCGTTAAAAACCCGTCATATTGTTTGGCGCGAAAAACCCCGATTCGGTTCCATTTTGGTTTTCCAACCTTTACCCCTGCCTACCCCCGCCCATCCCCCAGTCACTTTCTCTACGCCCCTCGCGTATTACGGCACCGGCCGAGCGCTTACTACTGCCTGGTCGCATACGGGTCGTACCGGCGCAATAGTCCTTCCTCTGAACTGGCACCCCACACTGACTTGAGTTCCGTCCATCACTTTGTGATGCCAGAGCACTATCGAATTACCTGACGGCAGCCGCTCCTCTACGACTACGACATCGGTGCCCAGTACTTGTCTGCGTTCCGGCGCGGACTTTGTCTCATCCCCGGCAACGGAGCTGCTCAAAGCGGCGGCTAGATGTTCAAGCGCCATGTCCTGCGAAAGCGGGCTAGCGAGCACCAAGACGCGCATATCTCCTCCATCCACCGCAATCAGACGGTCTAACGGACTTGCCGAGTCAAGCTCCCACCCGCCGGGAAACCGAGCTTCCACGCCCGCATTGGTCAGTTTGACTACGGGAGCAGAATCGGGACCTGGTTTCGATGTGGATGGAGGCGTCGTTACAGGAGGCGTAGTTACAGGAGGAGCCTGTGCGTGCGATGTCTCACGCTGCTTCTGTCTCCCTTCGTTCTCCCTAACTATGCCGCCACTAATGAGCCATGCAGCAATCCCAACAATCAGAACCACCACCGTCAACAAACCAACGGCAGCTACTGACACAACTGTGCTTTGATTCGACGCTGAGCTGACTTCTGCCCTGGCTGCAGGACGCCGCCCCGCGAAATCCTCCGACGGCTCCACTTCACCGGCTTCAGCGTCGCCGATGTTTTTCAACCAGGCCGGATTTACGCACTCCCCGAGCCGCGATGCTGGGCAGTCGAAGACTAAAAATCCACGGTCGCGCAGACGATCGACTAGTAGAGCTCGCCGCGGGTTCGCTAGCCCGGGTGGAACTTCGCCGACGATGAACTCAATATCCTCCTGCCAGCGGGGCGGATACTCAGTGATACCGCGCCCACCACTAACTTCCACATCATCGGGTATCCCCTGGGGCGCATCCGGATACATGGTCAGCTGATAAGCCAGCGCAATGACTGTTTCCACCAATGGTGCGCTGTCGTTCGCTCCGACCAAATGTGTCATCCGACTGGCAATGTGGCCCCCGCTCAGACGAGTGACACAGACACGCGTTTCCTCTACTTCCACCAACACGCTATGAGACACAGTTGCCTCATCGAGTTCCACAACGGCGTCGGCAAGCGTCAGGATGTACGGATTGAGTTCAGCAGCCAATAGCGCGGAGGCCAACCGGCACTGTCGCACAGCACCCCAATAGCTGGGCACAATGACTGTTTGCATGCTCTCGAGAAGCGGTCTAGGGCCATGCACCGCCGGTTCTGCGGTGTCTGCAGGTGCCGCGAGTCCCCACAGGTGCCAGGTGCCGTGGCGCAGCGTCGGGGTCTGGGTGGTGGAGGAAGATTCGACCCGAATCATCAACTGTCCTCCTGGTCACCAGCGGTATCCAACCACCCCAACTGCACAACCTGCGGACTCTGGCCGTGCGCCACCCAATAGCCACGGCCCGGCGGCTGCTCGCAAGGCTTTACGCCGAGGATGGGGCCGTCGTCGCGTGTGCCGTCCATAACAAAGACGCTGGCACCCTGGTCCTTAACCGCACCCATGACCGGGTCGTGGAGGGATCGCAACGCCCCGCTGATTCGACGGGCAAAAAAGATATTGAGCCCAATGTCGGCGGCGTGAGCGATGACTTCTGCCAGCGGCTGCAAGGGGTTACCCCGCGAGCCGGCCACGAGGTCATAGTCGTCCACGATGACATTGATGGTTGGACCACTCCACCAATTTCGGGCCTTCAACTGCGCTGGGGTGATATCCGGTTGCGGGAGACGGGCCTTCAGTACCTCTGCCAGCTCTGCCAGCATGGGTGTCGCCACCGCAGCCGAGCCCGCATAGCCGGCCAGCCGCTCTTGGGGCACGGCCTCCATTAGCCCACGGCGGTAGTCAATTACGACGAATTTCGAGGACGACTGCGAGTACCGCAACTGGTGAACGATGCCCCTCAGCGCGGCGGTTCTGCCGCTGCCTGCCGAACCGAATATCAGTAGGTGACGATCCTTTTCTGGGTGGAATATCACCGCGCCCAGACCGGCTTCTTCGAGCCCCACTGCAATCGCACCTCTCGTCGCGGCCGCTGGTCGTGGCAAACGCGCAATATCAATCCGCCGCGGCAACAACTGGAGCTTTGGTGCCTGCTCACCGTGCGGCGCTGTCTCTGCAATCCGCTTAGCGTCTGCAACGCCGGTGAGAGCTACCAGCATCGCAAACCCGCCCGGCGCGACTCCGCGTCCTGGGCTCTCCGGCACCAGCTCTGCTGCCTTACGGTCAATCATTGAATCCATCGACTCCGCCTGCCGCAGCTCAATCCGCGTACCAATCAGGTCGCGAACGGCAGGTCTCATGTCCGTCCAGCGATAGGCCGTGAGCAGGACATGAATTCCCACCGCCAATCCATCTGCAACCAGCGCCTGCACATCGTCGCTCAGCGCCGGAAACTCCGTTTTGAACGCACCCCAGCCGTCAATGACCAACACCGAATCCGGCTGTCCTGCCGCCCGTGCTGCTTCCGGAGAGAGCCATCCATTAGTGCGAAAGAGCTGTTCCCGACGACTTACCTCACGACGCAAAAAACCAATCGTACGGCGAATAAGCTCCTCGTCTCCGCGGTGTGCAACCGACGCGACATGCGGCAACTCAGCCAGGTCGCTCAAGCCGCCCGCACCACAGTCGACGATATAAAAATGCAGGTCACGGGCGCTGATGCCGTCGGCAAGCGCGAGGATCGCTGTGCGTGCGGCAGTGGTCTTTCCTGACCGCGGCGCTCCGACGATTGCCATGTGCCCGCCGGTCGTGCGCAGGTCAATACGCAGTGGGTCCTGACGCTGAAACAGCGGCTTGTCCACCAGCCCAATCACACCGGTCAATCGCTGTCGCGGCAGCTGCTCGTCGGGCTGAAGCTCGATGGCCTCCGGTAGTGGCGGCAGCCACACCCGATGCGCACGTGTCGGTACGTGCGACACCGCTGCCACCACGGCACCGAGCACCGTCTGCTCCGATGTCTGCGCAGGCGGGTCCACCATTCCACCATCGCTTAACGACGCACCGAAAGCCTCCCGCGTCCAATTTTCAGCGGTAAATTCAGTGACAGCTGCGACCTGCCCCTGCAGCCTCTGCTCTGCCCCAGCCGTCGCACCGTCAATAGGCTGCGGACGGACCACCGGGCCGGAAACATACGCCGACCGAAACCGCACCGGTTCGGCGGCAGCAGATTTGATATACCCAATGCCCGGGATGGCCGGCAGATGATAGGCGTCCGGAACACCTAGCACGCTGCGGGACTCCGCGACGGAAAAGGTCTTCAACCCAATGCGATAGGAAAGATGGCTTTCCAGCCCGCGCAAGCGGCCTTCCTCCAGACGCTGACTGGCCAGCAGCAAATGCATGTGCAAACTGCGCCCCAACCGACCAATCGCAACGAAGAGCTCAGCAAACTCCGGGCGTGCGGAGAGCAGCTCTGAAAACTCATCCACCACAATCAGCAACGCGGGCATGGGTGGCGCATCTATCTGCCCAGCGCGCCGGGCTTGCTCATAATCGCTGACACCGGCGAAATTCCCTGCAGCGCGCAGCTGCTCTTGGCGCCGCGTCATCTCACCGCGCAGTGCGTCTTCCATGCGGTTGACCAGGATAAGCTCCTGCTCCAAGTTGGTAATCACCGCCGAGACATGAGGCAATTGATCCAGTCCCAGAAACGTCGCCCCGCCTTTGAAGTCCACCAGCACAAAGTTCAACTGATCCGGGCTGTGCGTAGCTGCGAGCCCTACCACGGTCGTTCGGAGGAATTCCGACTTACCCGACCCTGTGGCACCAACGCACAGACCGTGTGGCCCCATGCCGCCCTCAGCACTCTCCTTAAAATCCAGATAGACCGGAGCACCACCGTCATCAGCTCCAACAGGAATGCGCAGACGAGCACTGCCGTAGCGCGGTCGGTAGCGCAGAGTTGTCGGAGGCGGGTACAGCCCGAGCTCCTCCATGACCGGGTCTTCCGAGGTCTTAACAGAATCATCTGCGCTTGTTGGCACTTCAAAACGCGCCAAGCTCCGCCCAAGCACCTCCGCTTCTGCTGGACTCAGCTGATCAGGTACGCCAATCTCCTCCCGTCCGGACGCGGTTTCCGCATGCACAGCAGTAGTGGAAACAACCAGCGCGATGCCATGGTGAACCGCTGCCTCCCACAACGTTGACTGCGCTTCCACGACGGTCAGCAAAACTACCGAGGTCTCCGACCCCGCCGCGTCAAAAATCGGTGTCAGTTCAGTGACATCTAGCTGTCCGTTCGAATCCGTCAGCACAATCAGCACAGCAGCTGGCAGTGTGTCGATAGCCGTGAGCAGCTCAGTCAGCTGCACACACGTCGCCGCCCGCAACCGCGCTGGGCCACAGGCATCAGTAACTGCGGGGTGTCCGTGGTGTGGCGTCCATTTCAGCCATTCCCACTCATCTCCCACAACTGCAATCAGGCAATCCTCCGGATGATGCAGCGCAGCAGCTTGGGCGACCATCGCTCGAGCCAGCCCCTGCGCCGCGGTATCTCCAGTGAGCGCGATAATCTCAAAGGCCGACACATCTATGGCAAAGGGCACTCCCTCAACCTGACGAGCCGATCGAATAACTTCCCGCAGTGCTACGGCGGAAACCGGATCCAGTTTCTCGGGCGCCGGAATTGCCGGTGGTGTTACAGGCGTTGCGGGCTGCTGCGTTGCCACCCCGATGCGCAGCTGCAAGAAATCCGAGTCCCCCTTTCGACGCTCGCACGCCCGCCCCATCGCCCCCAGCTGCCACAGAGTTCCAGGCCGAGGGTGGATAAACTGCGCCGATTCACGCTGCATCCTCGCTGCTTTCGCCACCGCGCGGCGAATACTGGACAAATGCCTCTGATAGTCCTTCCGCGCCGGTGCCATGTCCTTATTTCCCGCCCCGCCCGACACCATCATGCCCACAGTGGAAAACACCATCATCAGCGGAAACATAAACGACATCGGGTTACGTCCCATCCCAGAGACAAACATCAACACCACCATGCCGACCACCGCCACGACCATGATTAACGGCATGAGTGCACGCATCAGCGGCACCGGCTGTGGCTCCGGCGCTTCTGGAGGCGCATCCGGCGCGATTGTGCCTGTCATAGGCTGCGGCCCCGCTTTTCGGGTAGCCGAAATCTCCGCCTGTGCACTAGTCACAAAAATCCCCCCGCTATGTGTCGCCCCTTGTGTTCACTCGACGGCCAATCCCCCGACCAATCGGTGTACGCATAGCTTAAATCACACTCCGGATTCTCGCAGCGCATGACCGAAACTGATAGCGGGGGCACGCGCAGTTACTACTCCGAGTAGCGCTCTAGCGAGTTGTACGACACTCTAGAGGGACTAAAGCATGCAGAATTCATGGGGGAAATACATGCTGGGGGAACTCATTCGCGTGCGCATTGATGCCGCACACATGCCCGAAGACACCAACCGAGCACACGCAGACCTTGCGTTACCGACCAACGTCGCAATCGCCGCACTTGTACCGGATATCCTGCAAATTTTCGATATCGACATTGCGGACTTCCCGCTGGCGCAGTGGCAGCTACGAACCGCCACCGGCACGATTTTGCTTGCCGACGACACTCTGAACGAAGCCGGTATTTCACCAGGTGAGCGTCTCGTGGTTATCAACGATCCAGGACCTGTACCCAAACCTCGACTCTTCGATGCCGCCGATGCCATTACCGACACCACCTATACCGACGGTATCGGGACGGCTGATTTGGTTGTTGGCTGTACCGCAGCCCTCGTGGCCACAGCTTCAATCGCAGCTGCCTCATTGAGCTTGAGCAGTACCGATTCCACACTGGCCGCGGCAATCAGCTTCATCGCGCTGCTGGCAGTAGCCGGTGGACTGCGCCTGGCTCTGTTGCGTAGCGCAAAACCGGCGATTGTCATGTCCCTGGAGCTGCAAGTGCTCATTCTGGGCACCTCTTCGGGGCTCTGCTTCGTTGGCCTCGACCTACACCGCATACTCACCGACTGGCCGCCGACTGCTGCGATTAGTGTCGCGCTTGCCGTCATCGGTTTGATTTTTCTCATTTCCAACACCGGCGACGGCGACAACCGCATCACCGTTACCCTGGGCGCGACGAGTCTCAGTGCTGCAGTTACCTTCGGTATTTACGCTGCGGCTGTCGCACTTTTCCACAACTCGGTTCAATCAGGAGCGCTCACCGCTGCTAGTGCAGTCATCCTGATACTGCTGGCACCTTCCATCGCTATCAAGGCTGCCGGTATTCGCGTACCCAAAGTCCCTGCCGCCGGCGAGAGCTTCGATGACAGCGAAACTCCCGAAATATCCCACAACGCACCTAAGCGAGCGGGGTGGATTCTCGATGGCATCCTCTGCAGTGGCACCGGAAGTCTCAGCATCTTCACCCTGGTGGTACTTTTCTCCGGAGCCTATGCGAACAAGTGGTGGCCTCTAGGCATGGCTGCTGCTGTCATAGTCTTTTGTGCAATTCACTCCCGTGGCCAAGCCCGGAAAGTAGCTTCCACCTGTACTGCTTTAGCTGGTCTTGCCGTCATTGTGGCCGTCGCCTTTCAACAGTGGTTCGAGGGCAATTGGCCAGTCGCCGCTGGCCTGGTCGTCCCCATGCTTGCAGCCACCGCCTTAGCCGCATTTCCCGCGTCACGCATCTCACCTACAACGCGCCGCATAGCTGAGCTAACCGAGGCCTGCAGTATCGCCGTTATTTTGCCCATTGCGGCCATCATTGCCGAATTCCCTGAGTTCGTAAGTGGGTTCTTCCAGTGAAAAACCCACTTTTCATGAATGCCATAAAAACTCGTCTCACCGCCACGGCCGCACTTTCCACAGTGCTTATCTCGACGTTGACGGCGGCCACCGCAGTAGCACCGTCGGGCATCGCACCAATAGCGGCTGCCCAGAACAGCCAGGACTGCGTGGCCACGATGCTGTCGTCGGAAAGCGCACTGCATGAACCGACGGTGATCGAAAAAGCTCTTCGGTTTCGCCAAGCATGGCAACTGACGACGGGTGCGGGGATTACGGTGGCGGTAATCGATACCGGGGTCTCACCCAATGAGCGCCTGGGCGAGGTTCTCGACGGTGGCGATTTTGTCGACGGCAACAGCGGGTTCGTAGACTGCGACGGTCACGGAACTCTAGTAGCCGGCATTATTGCAGGCCGGCCCGGTGCCGATGGTTTCGCCGGACTGGCGCCCGACGCGCACGTGTTGTCGATAAGACAAACAGCCGATGGCGAAGGCAATTTGGAGTCGCTGGCACAAGCTATCGACAGGGCCGTCGCGGAGGGCGCGCGGGTCATCAATATCTCGCTCACATCGTGTGCCCCGGCAGGCGTAATGCCCCAAGGTGCAACAGATGTTGCCGAGAGCGTCGCACGCGCGGAAGTCTCAGGCGCAGTAGTGGTCGCAGCGGCAGGCAATAAGGGCGATAGCTGTCAGGACGGATCCGTAGCGTGGCCCGCAGTTCTGCCGGAGGTAATCGCAGTATCAGCAGTACAGTTCGACGATGCCGGCCAAGCACAACCCGCGGAGTATGCAATCACGGGACAATGGGTCAATGTCTCCGCTCCCGGCGGCCCCGTACTCGGTCCCGATCCGCGCACCCCCACCGGTCTCATAGACCGCCACGTGTTCGGGTCTGGGGAGAACACCCGAGCTCAACAGATTGCCGGCACCAGCTTTGCCACGCCAACCGTGTCGGGCACAGCTGCCCTGCTGCTGGCACGAAACCCAGAGCTTTCCCCAGCACAGGTTCGCGACATCATCCTTAGTTCCGCGAGCCCAATTAGTTCCGGGCTCGGCCTTGGTCGCGGCATCGTTGCACCTTATGACGCTCTGATTTGGACCACTGTGGACACCGCTGCGCAGCACGCAGCCAACCCCGCTGCCGCACCGGCTCCGCCGGATCTGCTTTCTTCGCAGGAGCGCAATGCACCGCTCCGGGCGACTGGACTGCTCCTGATATGCGCACTGGGCCTAGGTGCCTGGCTGCTCTCGCGTCCCGGACAGCGGCCCTAGCGCCGCCTGCTTACTCAGCTCAGGGCCTCCGCGCAACGCGGCCACCACTTCCCAGTCCACTGGTCGCGTGCCACCGCTATCGGCATTGGTTGATGCATTAAACCCGAGGGCGGCCAACGTCGTGCGATCGTGCACAGCAAAGCGCATCCCCTCTGGAGAAATGACGTGTACGGCCCCATTTACGCTTACTGCAATCGAGCTGCGCTCACGGCTGCGACCATCCACGAAACCGTCGACGGCCGCACCCGAACCGTCGGCATGCGGGTAATCCACGTGCCGCCCCTCCGGAGCATGCTGCGACCACTGCACGAGAGCTTGCGGCCGTCCTGCTATCCGGCCGGCACACAACCAGCCATCAGCATCGGCAAACGTCAGCGGCTTTTCAGGTAGCCCCGGGACTGCTGGCGCATTCGCAACGGGAACTGCCGCCAGCTGCCCCTCACTGGCCTGCAGAACTGGGCTATGCGCAGCTAATAGCTCTCCTAGCACCGGGGAGAGAATCGCGGCACCGTCGTCAAGCACGATAACGCGCCGCTGCCCGACCTCAACCACATTGCCGACTGTGTCGAATGGAGCGGCGAAGTGCGTGGGTGCGCCGCGGTTCGGGATTGCTGGCGCGGCCAGAATCGGAACCTCCGGAATCGTTCTGAGCAACGCAGGGCTGACAGGCCGGACTGCGGCGCGTTCCAACCCCAGCGCTCGAGAAACAGCGGCGTGCTCCGGGTGGTTGACATCCAGCCGCGAGCGGTAGCCCTGCGTAATCAGCCAGAGGTTTTGGCCATCGGCAACGACGGCACTGTCCGAGTGGGTTCGGGTAAGCTGCTGCGGTTCCGCACGGACTTCTTCAAGACGCGCAAGCGACTCTGCAACAATCCACGGCTGCCCGAGGTCTTGCACCGTCCGCTCGCATAAAGACAGTGCCAACTCCGGCGCACCTGCACTGCCCCTCTTGGCAGCTCCCGAGGCACCAGAGCCTGCCGGCGCGGCCGGAACTGCTGGTGCGCCCTCAATCCCGACAGCAAAACTGATGTCCTCTTTGTCCAACTCGCTACTGCGCACCCGCTTCGGCTCAGCAGGATTGCCCAAAATTAACCGCGCCGATGCGAGATTCGCGACTGGATGCAATCGACCATTGACACGTACATGCAGGCCCTCCGACCCCGATACGACAATCAGCTGCTCATTGGAGCTAGAACCGCCCTGCGGCCGCACCAACGACAGCACCGCAGTGCCGGCGGCCAGTAAAACCACCAGCGCACAGCTGATAAACAGTGCTCGCGTTCGCGTGCGCAGAGGGTCGTGCAGCATTCGCGAATCCGCACGCACAAGCGCGTGCTCAATCCGACGAATCAAGAATCGATGACCGCTGACCTGGCTAGGCGTAGTCGGCGTACGTGGCATGAGTTTCCCCCAAAACTATTCCCCCAAATAATCTCTACCCTGCAGAGTAAGCCAGGCCGCGCTACTGTGCGACCAGGGGAATTTTAGTGGGGAACATATTGGGGGGATTTTCACATGCCATTGTCATTGTGGCTGCTCATTACAGCAATAACCATCACTGCAGGCGCGCATGTCCCTGTGCGCGGCCGCAGCCTTCGCGACCGCCTGCGACGCACCGAACCAGGACAACTCATCGGGCTACGTCTCACGCCAGGCCTGCGCAGCCAGCTAAGCGCTGCGGATATCGTCTCGCTTGCCGACGACAGCCCAGTGACCTTGGATGCGCTGTGCTTTTATCACATTGCGCCGGAAGTCCGCGGAGAGCATGCGCACCGCTACTTCCGAGCAGCCGAGCGCTCCGGCACAGCCCCTGAACCCTGGACACATCTGGTGGCAACTCTTCCGGTGGAAGCCTCCGCTGACAAAGCCCTACGCTTCCTCATCCACCGGCTGGGAACCCTTGGTATTCGCGCACGGCGATTGACGGCACCGGAATGTGCTCTGACTGAGAGCTCTGCGGAGGTCGTGCAGCTACGCCGCACTGGACGCTCTCATCATGTGGCGGCGTTGGGACGCAAACCGCACCTGTGGTTAAGCCGACAACGTGACATCGCTATCACTAATGGTCCGGCGCAGGTCATAGGGGCCGGGAGCAGCGGACAAACCATCACAATGTGTCCCGCGAACCTCCCCCGATTGGAGGTCGACTGCGGCAATCAGGACATTTGTGAGCTGCTCATCGGAATGCTCTCCCTCGGCTATCGAGTAGGAATTCGCACGGCCCGACCACATTTCTATACTGTGGCCCTTGATCTGGGCGCAGTACTTCTCGCGCGAGCTGGAGACGACACCGTCGATGTGGTTGTTGTCGAAGAGTATGAGCCCGACCTGTGTACTGGAATCGCGAGAATCATCGAGGTCAGTCGTACAGGTTCGCCCACGGCAGCAGCGGAAATGCCAGCTTCGTGCCCTCGACTGGCGATGGGCGAATTCACCTGGACGCTATCTACCGCCCGCACTACCGATGAATTGCAGCCACTAGCTATGCGGGCAACTAGCGGTTCAGTCCCGGAATCAACGCACCCAAATCTGGCAGACCGCCCGGCGCCTGGGAGCCGTCAGGCTCACCCTGCTGCGCCGGGTCATTCGGAGCGCCATTTTCTTGGCCACCCGGCTGACCGCCTGCTGCAGGAGGCACATCCTCCTTCGGCATCTGTGCACCGGTGACATTGCCATTGTCGATAGTGGCAGCGCCCGCTGGTCCCGAGCACTCCAGAGTCGACGGGCCATAGGCCGCACAGTTGTAACCGAATGCGCTCAACTGAGAATTCGCTGGCAGCGTCTTCATCTCACCCGCCGGCGGGAACGTCAGGACCTCGTAAGTAACTCCCCCCGGGTTCCAGGACACAGCATTGGCGGGAACCTTGTTTCCCGTGCCGTCATCGACCATCGGAGGATTGGCAAGATTCACCTGGCAGGCCAAGTAGGCGTCACCGCTCAGATCGTTGAGGAAGCAACGTGTCGTGCCATCCTCCAACTGAAAGAGTCGAGTATTTGGGCCGTCCGCCGGGGTGTAATCCGCATCATTGACCTGGGTGATTGCAGGAGTTTCCGTCGGCGTCTCTGATTTTGTCGGTGTCGTCGACTCCTCAGTCGATTTCGGCGGAGTCGAGGATTTGGTCTTTGCGGAAGAACTGACGGAGCGATTCGAGACTTCCGGCTTAGCCGGCTCGTCGTCTCCACATCCGGCCAGCGCGAAAGTCATCATCACACCGGCTGCGATCGTTGCCATAAATTTATTCATCCGCATGGTGTCCTAACCTACCCGACCATCGCTCCATCCCCTAGTAGCCGAGGGAGGAATTACTTCCGGAGAACTAGCTCGCATCTCGTCGATGCGTTCTGGCGTAATCACGTCATTGAAGGCGAAGATAGTTACTTCCCTATCTCGATAAACAGGGGTTACCCCTGGAGCTACCCAGAGCCCTTCACCAGGAAACTCTAAATCCTCCTTGGAATCCCAAATACCCGGGGGTGACAAATAGATGAATCCCACGTTCAGCTTTCGGGCTGAGCGATCGACATCGTTCACCCCATCCGGCCGGTCGGGGTCTGGAAAACCGAGGTAATCAGCGTGCCAATACAGCATTGAGGTGGCAGTCCACTTATTCGCCACTGGCCAGTCATAGTGCGGGAACACTACTGGCAAGTCATTGCGAGCGTACATCCAGCTGGACCCCTCCGGCGGATTGGTAAACGTGCGGTACTTATGTGCCTCCGGCTGCTCGGCCAACCAATCAAATGCCTTCAAGTCAGCCTTGGAAATGATTTGCCATTCCCTAGGGCTCTTGTAGGCGAAATCCGCAGCGCTAGCATTAGACGCCACTCCATAGACCACAAGTACAGCAGAGCTCACCGTCGCTAAGCTCAACCCCAGAACCCGCCCCGTCGATGGCACCTTTGACTCACTAATTCGAGCCGCCCACGCGCAGCCCCACGCAACGGCGATACCCGCAAACGCGGAATACAGGTACGCGGTGACCATCACCAACCGGTGAGGCGTCGAATAGTGAAGATCCGTATACAGCGCGAGAATATCGCCCGGCACGCCACCAAAATGATTGAGCGCGTGGGTCGTCATCAACACCGAAACAAACCAGGCCGGTACTACCCACACCCGTCGGCGCGAAGTATCTGCGAAAACCAAAAACGCCATCCCGATGAAACCAAGGATGATAATTGGCCAGAACGGCCGGAATTCCTCAGTGTGGCGAGTCAGCATTGTGGCGCCTCGATACCACGCATCGAAACGATCGAGGTCGTCTACTTCAGCGCTAACCGCGCGCACATCCTCGGTCTGAGAAGTTCCCGTAAGCCACTGCGGCAGGAGAACTGCCACTGCTGGCACGAAGGCGGCTGCAATCACCGCGACGTCGTAAAGCCTGGCGCGAACCGCACCCAGTTCAGGATGCGCGGGACGCGGCAGGCGGTAGCACAACCACCAGATTGCACCGAGCATAACGACTGTAGGCACCGATGCCGGATGGAGCTCTCCGATACCGATTATCGAAAGCGCGGCGCTCAAGATGCGCTGAGGTGCGTGCGGGAGCGACGTAACAAAGGCAAAAACGGTAATCGCTAGTGCAATCGAGACCTGGTACGGCCAGGCCCCCACGAAGACCCCGACGGGCATCAATACCGGAAGCGCTGCGGAAACAAGCGCTGCAACCCCCGCGGCAACGGCAGTGGACAGCTTTCGGCGATCAATAATTCTCCAGGTGAGCGCCGCAGCCGCCGTGGGTATGGTCACGGCCGGAATGATAATGCCGAGGTAATTGACTGCCTCGGTGATTGGTAGACGGACAATCAATACCCAAAGCGCACCGAACGCATGCCATGCGGCGGGATAGTAGGACACCGCCTGAGTTTCCACATTCTGGATCTCGCCCATCCTAGTGGCCGAGGCCATGCCGTCTTCCGTAATCGAACGGAGCACACTTGCATGCCAGAGTGTGTCCCAGCCTTGCTGGATGGTCGCCATCCCCTCGGACATTGAAGCGATGCGACCGATAGCGCTCCACGTGAGAACCGCCGCTGCGATGATGACCCCGATACTTGCGATTAGCCCATAGCCCAACTCGCGCCATCGACCTGAGGCGAGCGGCTGCGCCTCGGCCGACACCGAGCGACCGACACTACCGCGCCGCCGCCGAATCAAAGCGCTGCCGCCACTCCAGCAAAGCGCGAGAAGTAGTGTCACGGCCCAGCAGATAGACGCACTGACCAAGGTGAAGCGCACATCGATAGCGCCGAGCGCCCACCCTGCGGTGCCTGCGATACCAAACGTCACCGCAGGACCGAGGGCCAGCGCCCACGGAGTACGAACGCCGCTGGCTCTCACTACAACAGCGCCGGGGATTACGAGCAGCGCAACCAAGCTAACAATTGCCCACACCACTACCGAACACTCCTCCTACGGTCACTTTCTTCAGGGAATATTACCGAGAGCTTGTACATTTAAGCCTCGTCCACATCTGTCCGGGCATCACGACGCTCGCGGGTCTGCTCCGCCCTGGCCGCCAAATCAGCATCGCCGGGGTAATCAACACCTACCAGGCTGAGCCCACGCGCCTCTGCCACCGGGACCAACGGGGAACGCTTCTCTTCACTCAACAACTGTTCAGTGAATCCAACCGCACGTCGCCCCTCACCGACACTAAGGCAGGCCCCAACCAGTGAGCGCACCATAGACCAGCAGAACGCGTCGGCAGTCACATGGGCCTCGTACAGCTCTGGTTCTTCCCGCGTAGATACGTCGAACCACTGGAACTGCTGTAAATCTCTAGTGGTCGTCGCATGCGGCTTGTGTCGGCAAAAAGCGGCAAAGTCATTGAGCCCCAGTAGGGCATCAGCCGCCACCTGCATGCGGTTGATGTCCACTGACCGCCGCCAGTGGGCCGTATCGCGAGCACGGGTAGGAAGCGGGCCACTGACGCAACTAGTGACACGGTAGACATAGTGCCGACGTAACGCGGAAAAACGGGCATCGAAACCCGGGGGCGCAAACGAGGTGCCCCTAAGCGTCACGTCCGCGGGCAATAGTCGCGCTACACGACGAACCAAATTACCCGGATCCCCTGCGATAGAACGTGTGTCTAAACAGGAGACAGGAACATCTGCGTGAGCCACCTGCCCGGAGGCATGGACACCAGCATCTGTACGACCGGCCACAGTCAGTTGCACTGGAGTGCGCAACACCTTCTCCAGAGTGGATTCCAACGTCGCCTGCACAGTCCGCACCGGTTCTCCCGTGGGCTTATCGCGCTGAGCAGCCCAACCGTGGAAATCTGTCCCGTCATAAGCAATGTCAAAACGCAACCGAACCAGGTCGGAGTCGGTGCTCCCCATAGCGGCACGATCGGGAGAATCGCACGGGGCATCCGGAGTCGTTGGAGTAAGTGATGTCACGGTTAACAGATTGTAGCCGGGACCCCGGATTAGAGAATCAGCAGTTTCCACCGCAGGGTCTCAGTATGGCTCTCAATGTTGGTGCGAAATCCGTCGGTGTAACCGGAGGCAGAACTGGGGACGGGCGCTATGCACCGTCGTTAAGCACAAAGAACCCCCGGGAGAGCGTTCAGATATGAACTGCTCAACGGGGGTTCAAAGCTGTGACGGCCAAAAGCCGTCGGCGAGGGGAATTACTCCTCCTCTGCAGCCTCAGCCTCAGTAGCCTCAGCCTCTTCGGCCTTTGCCTCTTCAGCCTGCTTGGAAGCAGCAGCGCGAGTTGCGCGAGTTGCCTCAGCAGTTGCGGTCTCTTCCTCAACCAGAGCGATCAGCGAGATCGGGGCGTTGTCGCCCTTGCGGTTACCCAGCTTGATGATGCGGGTGTAGCCGCCGTCGCGATCAGCGAACTGCGGACCGATCTCGTCGAACAGCTTCTTAACTGCGTAGTTGTCGTTGAGCAGCTTTGCAACGTTGCGGCGATCTGCGAGAGTGCCGCGCTTTGCCTTGGTAATCAGCTTCTCAACGTACGGACGCAGCAGCTTGGCCTTGGTGTCGGTGGTCTTAATCTTGCCGTGCTCGATGAGCTGCTTCGCGAGGTTGGCCAGAATCTTCTTCTGGTGCGAAGCGGAGCCGCCGAGACGGGAACCCTGCTTAGGGGTAGGCATAGGTATCTCCTCGTTTTAATGAAGTCGCGTCGGTGAACTACTCGTCGTAGCCAGCGCTTGCGCCATCAGTCCAGTCAGCGTCATCGCCCGAGGCAGCGTCCAAATCAGCGACAGCAGCCGGGTCGAAGTTGTTCGGGGAATCCTTCAGAGCGAGGCCAAGCTCAGCGAGCTTCTCCTTGACCTCATTGATGGACTTGTCACCGAAGTTGCGGATATCCAGCAGATCCGACTCGGTACGAGCAGCGAGCTCACCGACAGTGTGGATCTCCTCACGCTTGAGGCAGTTGTAGGAGCGCATAGAGAAGTCCAGATCCTCAATCGGAGTCTGGTACGCAGCGACATCCTCAGCCTCGCGCGGGCTCGGGCCAATCTCGATGCCCTCAGCAGCCTCGTTCAGCTCACGTGCCAGACCGAACAGCTCAACCAGAGTCTTGCCTGCCGACGCCATTGCGTCGCGGGCGGTGATCGAGTTCTTGGTCTCGACATCGATGATCAGCTTGTCGAAGTCGGTGCGCTGCTCAACACGAGTAGCCTCCACCTTGTAGCTGACCTTCAGAACTGGCGAGTAAATCTGGTCCATCGGAATGCGGCCGATTTCGCCACCGGAGTTCGGGGTCGCCGGCACGTAGCCACGACCACGCTCAACGATCATCTCAATATCCAAGCGACCGGAATCATTGAGAGTAGCAATGTGGTGATCCGGGTTATGAATCTCCACACCTGCTGGGCACTCAATGTCTGCAGCGGTCACCGCGCCTGCACCTTCGCGACGCAGGTAAACGGTAGCCGGCTCATCGAACTCGCTCGAGAGCACCAGACCCTTGATGTTCAGGATGATGTCGGAGACATCTTCCTTCACGCCCGGGATAGTGGTGAACTCGTGCAGCACACCGTCAATGCGGATGCTGGTGACTGCAGCGCCCGGAATGGACGACAGCAACGTACGACGAAGGGAGTTACCGAGGGTGTAACCGAAACCCGGCTCCAGCGGCTCGATAACGAACCGGGAGCGAGAGGAATCAATGTAGTCCTCAGTCAGCGTTGGGCGCTGGGAAATGAGCATTTTCGAAAATCCTCCAGGTGGCGACCGCTATATGACGCCATAGGGAATGAATGGATGCAAGCGAAGTTGGTTATTACTTCGAGTAGAACTCGACGATCAGCTGTTCCTGAAGCGGAATGTCGATCTGTGCGCGTTCCGGGGTCTGGTGCACGAGGATGCGCAGGGACTCAGGAACAACCTGAAGCCATGCCGGGACGACAGCGTCGACCAGGTTCTCCTGTGCCTCTTCGAACCAAATCATCTTCTGCGACTTCGGGCGCACGTCGATGATGTCGTACTGGCTTACCTGGAAGGACGGCACGTTAATCTTCTTACCGTTAACGGTGAAGTGGCCGTGGGAAACCAGCTGACGAGCCTGGCGACGGGTACGAGCCAGACCAGCGCGGTAGACAACGTTGTCGAGACGCGACTCCAGCAGGACGACGAGGTTATCGCCAGTCTTGCCCGGACGACGGTGAGCCTCGGCGTAGTAGCGACGGAACTGCTTCTCCATCACGCCGTAGGTGAAACGTGCCTTCTGCTTCTCCTGGAGCTGGAGCAGGTACTCCGACTCCTTGATACGAGCGCGGCCAGCCTGCCCCGGAGGGTAGGGACGACGCTCAAAGTTCATGTCGCCACCGACGAGGTCGACGCGGAGACGACGGGACTTACGGGTTGCGGGACCGGTATAACGGGCCATTTCTGTTCTCTCCTTACCCTATTCCTAGACGCGACGACGCTTCGGCGGACGGCAGCCGTTGTGCGGCTGAGGGGTCACATCCGAGATCGAGGACACCTCAAGGCCAGCGGCCTGGAGGGAACGGATGGCGGTTTCGCGGCCCGAACCCGGACCCTTAACGAAAACGTCAACCTTCTTCATACCGTGCTCCATGGCCTTACGAGCAGCGTTCTCGGCGGCCATCTGAGCAGCGAACGGAGTGGACTTACGAGAGCCCTTGAAACCGACGTGACCAGAGGAGGCCCACGAGATAACAGCGCCCTTCGGGTCCGTGATGGACACGATGGTGTTGTTGAAGGTGGACTTGATGTATGCGTGGCCCTGAGCCACGTTCTTCTTTACAACGCGACGGCCGGTACGACGGCCGCGTGCGGACTTCGGAGCTGCCATGTTTTACTTCTTCTTTCCGGCGATCGTCTTCTTCGGACCCTTACGCGTACGAGCGTTGGTCTTGGTGCGCTGACCACGGACTGGCAGGCCACGACGGTGGCGCAGACCCTGGTAGGAACCAATCTCAATCTTGCGGCGGATATCAGCCTGAACCTGGCGGCGGAGGTCACCCTCGACCTTCCAGGTAGCTTCAATCACGTCACGCAGCGCAGCAACCTGCTCATCGGTGAGAGCGTCGGTGCGCAGATCCGGAGAGATGCCGGTCTTCTCCAGCAGCTCATTGGCACGGGCGGGGCCGATGCCATAGATGTAGGTAAGAGCGACCTCCATACGCTTGTTGCGTGGCAGGTCAACTCCAGCAAGGCGTGCCATACGGCAATTTCCTTCCGGTTGATGCGGTGGTTTACTCCACTGCCATCCTTCCCAGACCCGGCTTACTCGGTCGGACGCCGAGTCGCGCAAGTGTTATAGAAAGGCTCCAGCCACCGTTGCCGGAGGTATTCTCGCTTACTTCTGTGGAAAAGCTTTCATAAAGAACCGCCGCGCCGAACTGCTGAGACACCAGGTCTCAACATCACGCGGCCGTCACCAGAAGCAGCTAGGACGGTGGAGTTTCTGTCTAGTTAGTAAATAAGCCCATAACCACTACCAACAGTGGTCAGGTCGATTTACTTGTAGCGGTAGACGATTCGCCCACGCTCGAGATCGTACGGAGAAAGCTCCACTACGACTCGGTCTTCCGGGAGAATACGGATGTAGTGCTGGCGCATCTTGCCACTGATATGGGCGAGCACCTTGTGCCCGTTGTCCAGCTCCACTCGGAACATCGCGTTCGGCAAGGGCTCGACGACGCGACCCTCAACCTCAATTGCGCCTTCCTTTTTAGCCATGTCCTCCACGTCTCTCTGGCGGATACCCGGGACAATCCCGGCACCAGTTGGGAAATCTCTACTCTGCCTGGTGTTTTAGCAGTTCCGTGCAGGGATAATCATCACTGCAGCGACACTGCGCCCACACCATCGCCCAACTTTACACGCGACCTGCGTTTTTACCAAATACGACCACTATGGGACCGCCTGCAAGCGATGGCAGGCGGACTCTCTCTCCGCGTTCAGAATTCATCGCAGCCTTTATGGCGACATTCTGACCTTTCGCGTAGCCCCTCCCGCACTAGTTATTCATTTCGAGGAGTCAAAATACGGGGGCCGTCCGCTGTGGCGGCAACTGTGTGCTCCCAATGGGAGGCCGGCATTCTATCGGCGCTGACGACCGTCCAGCCGTCGTCAAGCTCATCACTCCCCCACTCGCCGCCGAGAATGAGCATCGGTTCAATGGCCAATACGGAGCCTTCGACGATGCGGGGACCCTTTCCAGCTTTGCCTTCGTTGGGAAGGAAGGGGTCCATGTGCATCTCACGCCCAATACCGTGCCCGCCGTACCCATCGACGATGCCGAGTTCAATATCGTGGCGCAGTTCAGCCTCACGGGTGGCCATTTCAAGCGCATACGAAATATCGGTGAGGCGAGCGCCCGGCACCATGGCCTTAATACCTTCGGCGAGGACCTCTGATGTCGCAATGTTCAGTTTTTCGACATCGTCACTCAGCTTTCCGACGCCGAAAGTAAGTGCCGAATCGCCGTGCCAGCCATCCAGGATTGCGCCACAGTCAATTGAGACTAAATCACCATCGGCGAGAACCGTAGACGAAGACGGAATGCCGTGGACAATCACTTCGTTCACTGATGCGCAGACAGATGCCGGGAAGCCTTCATAGCCAAGGAAGGACGGCGTTGCGCCAGCATCGATAATGACCTGGTGCGCAATCTCATTGAGATCTGCCGTGGTGACCCCTGGCTTAGCGGCGTCTCGGCAGGCTAGCAATGCACGACCGACAATCTCGCCGGCCGCTTGCATCGCATCCAATTCTCCCTCGGTGCGGGCAGGAACTACTTTGCGGCGGCGTGGAAAACTCATCACGCTGGTTGAGTCTACTCTGACTTAAAAGGGAACCACCGGCTAGCCGCACCCCGCCACCTACGAGGGCGCCGCTCGGATCGCTGCTACTTCCGAGAAATTTACACCCAAAGATGAGCTGCCCTACGATAACTGGCATGCATTCACTGTTGAAGTCCGCGCAGACTGCGGGCGTTGTTATTGCTGCCAGCTCGCTTTTCCTGATTGGCGCATGCTCAAGCAACCCCGAACCGTCGCCAGCGCCGACTGTCCCCTCCACTTCCCCTGCCACGGAATCGCCGGAGGCCCCTGGAAGCACCTCGGGTTTCATGGGCGCCTCTGCACTGCCTGAGTCGATTCAAAACTTCACACCTGATGCAATTAAGGAGGCGATTGGCAGCTGCGTCGAGTCGGATGACTCTAAACCCGTCATTTTTGGCAGCGAGAGCGTACATGGCTTCACCTGCGTAATGGCAGTTGGCGACGGTGGCACCGCAATGCTCAGTACGGCCGAGGACCCGGCCACTGTCGAGCGCATTAACGAAAAGGCTGAGTCCGTCGAAAACTACGCACCATACGAGCTACCCGGCAAGCACGCATTTAGCGGCATCAGCAAGGGGTCCCCTTTCGTTATGGTTATCGACGAGGATAACCGCATCTACCAAGAGTTCGTTTTCGCGAATATTGGCGCCGAGGCCGCACAGCCACTTATCGACGAAATCATTCAGGACTTCCAGTAGCCCTCACTATCGGCTGCCCCCCGCCCCACCCCAGCCCCAACAGCCACACACAAAAGCCGCCCTTCCAAACCTCAACGGTTCGAAAGGGCGGCTTCAACAACCATCTACAACCGGCAAACCCATCGGCCCCAGCCAGCGAAAAAGCTAGAGCGTCTAGTTACCCGGTGTGCCAGGAGCCTAGTTCAGCTTCTCCAGCTCAGCCATCGTGCGCTCGTTAATCTCCTCAACGGATCCCTCAGCGGCAATCTTGATGATCTTCTCCGAGTAGTAATCCAGTAAAGGAGCGGTCTCATTGGTGTACACATGCATGCGGTTGCGGATGACCTCTTCAGTGTCGTCTGCGCGACCACGGGCCAGCATGCGCTCGACGACGACATCCTCAGAAACGTCGAACTGTACGACCGCATCCAGCTCAGTGCCGAGGTTGGACAGCAGACGCTTCAGCTCTTCTGCCTGACCAACAGTGCGTGGGAAGCCATCCAACAGGAACCCCTTGGCAGCGTCGTCCTCATTCAGACGGGACTCGACCATACGCACAGTCACGTCGTCCGGAACAAGGTTGCCGGCGTCGATGTAGGACTTCGCCTCAATGCCGAGCGGAGTGCCTTCACCGATGTTTGCGCGAAACAGGTCACCGGTGGAGATGTGCGGGACACCGAGCTTCTCCGAGAGGATAGCTGCCTGAGTGCCCTTGCCTGCACCGGGAGGACCTACAAGTACGAGTCGCATTACTTCAAGAACCCTTCGTAGTTACGTTGCATCATTTGGCTTTCAACCTGCTTGACCGTCGTCAGCGCAACACTGACCAGAATCAGCAGGGCTGTACCTCCAAACATACCGCCTGTACCGGAGTTCGCGTCGCCAAGCCCCATATCAAGAGCGACATTTGGCAGAACAGCAATCAGCGCCAGGTACAGCGAGCCGACAGTCAGCAGGCGAATCAGGACGTAGGACAGGTATTCAGCAGTCGGACGTCCCGGGCGGAAGCCCGGAATGAATCCACCGTATTTCTTCATGTTCTCCGCCTGCTCGTGCGGGTCGTACTGCACGGAGGTGTAGAAGAAGGAGAAGAAGATGATCATCAGGAAGAACAGCAGAATGTACTGCCAACTGGACGGCGCCAGCAGGTACTGAATGACATTGCGCTGCCACCAGTTGTCCATGTTCGGATTCGACTGACCGGACTGAACAATCTGGGTAATCAGAACCGGCACGTAAATCAGAGAGGACGCGAAGATGACAGGGATAACACCGGCCTGGTTCACCTTCAGCGGCAGGTAGGTGGAAAATCCGCCGTACTGGCGACGACCAACCATGCGCTTTGCGTACTGCACCGGAATACGGCGCTGTCCCTGCTCAATGAAAATAACGCCGATGATGAGAATCAGCACGGCAACAATCACGGTGGCGAACACGACACCGGTGGTGGAGCGCAGAATGTTCGCTCCCTGCGCCGGCATACCAGCGGCGATACCGGAGAAAATCAGCAGCGACATACCGTTGCCGACGCCTCGGTCAGTGATGAGCTCACCCATCCACATGACCAGCACGGCACCGGAGGTCATCACAACGACCATCACCACGAGGTCAAAGACACCCGCATCCTTAACCAGCAGCGACTGCGAGCCACCCAGCAGGGCACCTCGGTCTGCCATGGCCACAATGCCTGCAGACTGCAGCAACGCCAACGCCACTGTGAGGTAGCGGGTGTACTGGGTCATCTTTGTCTGACCCGACTGCCCTTCCTTCTTCAACTGCTCGAAGTGTGGAATCACCACCGTGAGCAGCTGGACGATAATCGAGGCCGTAATGTACGGCATAATGCCGATGCCGAAAATCGCCATCTGCAGCAGAGCGCCACCTGAGAACAGGTTAATCAGCGAGTAAACGCTGGACTGATCTTTCGAAATCTGCTCGAGCTGCGCGTTGACCAACTGGTAGTCGATACCAGGGGTTGGAATCTGCGAACCGATTCGGTACAGAATGATCATCGTCAGAGTGAAGAAGATCTTCTTACGCAAATCGGGATCGCGCAACGCCGCAATGAGACCGGAAGCCACGTGCATCCTCCCGAGGTCAAGAAATCCGCTTCTCCCACGCTTTTCCCGAAAGACTTACCCGCTTATCCGCCAGTAGTCTTCCGTTTTAGTTAAGCAACGCGGATGACGTATTCCTCAAACCTTTAATTGACAGTATTTGACGTAGTGAGTCTACCAGCGTTTCTCCATATCGTCGCAATACGCCTCTATATCACCGTTAGTACAGCGCCCCGCCAATCACCCTCTTTTCGCTTGACGACGATTCCAGCGCTCATCCCCTCTGAGCCCCCGCCCTCTCATGTGCTCCACCCAACCTTCTCAAACAAAACTTGAACAGTGTTAAAGTTTTGCTCTGTGAGTACCTACAGCATCCGCATGCGCTCCAGCGCCGATGGCTGCCATATCTCTGGCGCTGAGCGTCTTGCACCGGCCACCGAACTACCTCAGTTGGCTTCTGCTATGACTAGCCGTGCACTTCACCACGACAAGGGGCGAGCCGACACAATTCACATCACTGCGGACAAGATTGATGAGTCGACCATCAGCACCGTGTCGGCGTTAGTCCCCTTTCTAGAGTCGAACTCCAGCCCTGGGGACGCCCGCAAGCTCATTACTCAACGCCTACACGCTGCAGGTATACAGGCCGCCGATATCGCCGTCGAGATGGCCTATTCACTCACGGGTCTTCGCGGCGCCGCTCTTATCGATGCCTCCTCCGGTGAGCGGCTCGACCCAAACCCAGTCCGCGGTGGACGGGTTTCCACTTTTGATGCCATCTCACACCCCAGCAAGGACTGCGCCAAGGACCATTTTCACGAGGCGCTCATCCTCGCATCCAAGGTTCACTGCGCCCCGGGCATCGTCGCAGAAATCTGCCTCTCCGACGATCCCTTTTACACGCGTGGCTATCTCGCACTGGACGGAATCTTCCACCGTATCCCCAATATCAAGGACCACGGCAGCACTCTTGGTACTCGCATTTTCATCGTTGAACCCGGCACCGATATCCCCGAGCTAATCGATTACCTGGAGAACACGCCGGTCTATATCGAGCTCCCAGCTGACGCCAGTTTCTCGACGGACACTACCGGCCTCAGCAGCGACCTCTCAGCAATCGCCGCCCAAAGAAACACGGCCTGGGCCGGTGCAGGACTTGCCCGCACACTGCGCACTTTCGAAACCGCACAACTACCGCATAGCCGAATTGACGGAGCCGACTACCTATTGTTTTCTTCTTCGGACTACCTCGGCCTGTCCACGCACTCTGAACTCGTCTCAGCTGCCACCGAGGCAATTGGACATTTCGGCACCGGGTCCGGCGGGTCTCGCCTAACCACTGGCACTAGCATCCACAGCGCACTTGAGAATGAACTCGCGCAGTTCTTCGGTTTCGACGATGCCGTTCTCTTTGCTACTGGCTACCAGGCGAACCACTCAACCATCGCTGCCATCGCCACCGCCGACGTTGAAATCTTCTCCGACGCCGCCAACCATGCTTCCATCATTGACGGATGCCGCAATGCCCGAGCTAGAGTCACGGTCTTTCCGCACACTGACTACCAGGCACTCGACCGTCTCCTCGCAACATCGAGCGCCCGCCACAAACTTGTCATCTCCGACTCCGTGTTCTCTATGTCAGGCGAGGTCATCGACGGCCCGGCACTCGAGCGCACCTGTCACCGTCGCAACGCATGGCTGATGCTTGACGACGCCCACGGCGTCGGCGTTATCGGAGAACACGGTCGTGGCACTGCAGCGCACCTGGGCATTCGCCCGGACATTGTGGTCGGCACCGCGAGCAAGGCTCTCGGTGTCGAAGGAGGATACGTTCTCTGCTCGGCACCAGTTGGCGAACTGCTACGCAATCAAGCCCGTAGCTACGTGTACTCAACGTCCATGAACCCTGGTTCTGTCGCAGCTATCCGCGCAGCGTTGAAGCAGTTGGAGGTTGGGGACGTCGTCAAGCGATTGCAACGTAATATTGCGCGCGTCCGCTCCCTGGTTGGCGCGCAGTCAGACCCCGCATCTGCAATCATCCCGCTGCCCGTCGGGGACGAGACCGTAGCGATGGACACCTCAGCCCAGTTAGCGGAGCTAGGCGTGTTCATACCTGCAATTCGCTATCCGACGGTCCCCCGTGGTGAGGCAATGTTGCGATTGACCATTACCGCGCTCCATACGGACGCTGACATCGACCAACTGGAGCGGGCTCTGCACAACACTGGCCTGCTGTAAACCAGCGGTTCGCGCTGCCCTCTCCCCTTCCCCTCTTAATACAACGAGAGCTCCTAACCACGTGGGTTAAGAGCTCTCTTGTTAAAGCTTGAATGCTTTAGGCCTCAGTGACAGAGCCGCCTGCAGCCTCGATCTTGGACTCTGCGGAGCCCGAGAACTTGGTTGCGGTGACGTTGACGGAGACATTGATGTCGCCGTCGCCGAGGACCTTCACCGGCTGGTTAGCACGGACAGCGCCCTTTGCAACCAGGTCGGCGATGGTGATGTCGCCACCGTTCGGGAACAGACGCTCCAGATCCGAAACGTTGACCACCTGGAAGGTGACCTTCGCCGGGTTCTTGAAGCCCTTCAACTTCGGCAGACGCATGTGAAGTGGCATCTGGCCACCCTCGAATGCTGCCGAAACCTGCTTGCGGGCCTTGGTGCCCTTGGTGCCGCGACCAGCGGTCTTACCCTTGGAAGCCTCACCACGGCCGACGCGAGTCTTCTTCTTCTTAGCTCCCGGAGCCGGGGCCAAGTCGTGGAGCTTAATTGGTTCGCTCATGGTTTACCTACTCCCCCGCTACTTCTTCAACCTCGACCAGGTGACGCACAACGTTCACGAGACCGCGCACAGCCGGAGTATCCGGGCGAACGGCGGAATCGTTGATGCGCTTCAGGCCGAGGGTGCGCAGCGAATCCTTCTGGTTCTGCTTGGTACCAGCGGTACCACGGACCTGGGTAATCTTCAGTGCCATGGAAATCACGCTCCCTGACCTGCGCGTGCGCGCAGCATACGTGCTGGGGTGACCTCTTCGAGGGACTTGCCACGACGTGCGGCGACCTCTTCAGGGCGAACCAGCTGCTTGAGGGCATCAACGGTTGCGTGAACAACGTTGATGGAGTTGTTGGTACCCAGCGACTTGGACAGAACATCCTGAACACCGGCGCACTCGAGAACCGGGCGGACAGCGCCGCCGGCAATCAGACCGGTACCCGGAGCAGCCGGGCGCAGCAGGACGATGCCAGCAGCGGTCTCACCCTGAACCGGGTGGGTAATGGTGCCAGCAATCATCGGGACGCGGAAGAAGTTCTTACGAGCCTCTTCAGCACCCTTCTGGATAGCTGCCGGTACTTCCTTGGCCTTGCCGTAGCCGACGCCGACCATGCCCTCGCCGTCACCGACGATGACCAGAGCGGTGAAGCTGAAGCGACGACCACCCTTGACGACCTTGGAAACTCGGTTGATAGTTACTACGCGCTCGATGTACTGCGAACGCTCGTCCTGCTGGCGACGGTCGTTACCGCGGCCACCACGACGGTTGTTGTTCTTGTTGTCAGCGGAGTTACGTCCGCCTTCGCGCTTATCGCGTTCCGACATCACGCATTCCTTCCGTTGGACTTGTAAGTGCGCATTAGAACTTCAGACCACCTTCACGGGCAGCCTCGGCCAGAGCAGCAACGCGGCCGTGGTACTGGTAGCCACCGCGGTCGAAAACGACCTTCTCGATGCCAGCATCCTTAGCGCGAGCAGCAATCAACTCGCCGACCTTGGCGCTCTTGGCCTTCTTGTCGCCCTCGAAGCCACGGAGATCTGCGTCCAGAGTGGAAGCAGCTGCCAGGGTACGACCGATGGAGTCGTCGATAACCTGAGCGGTGATGTGGCGGGAAGAGCGGTGCACGACGAGGCGCGGTGCCTCGGAGGTGCCGCGGACGTTCTTGCGCAAGCGTGCGTGACGGCGGGCGCGGGCGACACGACGACGAGTCGAGATGTCCTTGCCTACCGGGAGGCGCTTTTCGTTGGTGTTGCTCATTACTTACCCGTCTTTCCGATCTTGCGACGGATCTGCTCGCCATCGTAACGAATGCCCTTGCCCTTGTAAGGATCATCCTTACGCAGACGACGGATGTTAGCTGCGAGCTGTCCGACCTGCTGCTTATCAATACCTGTGATCGACAGCTTGGTGGTGCCGTCGACGTCGAAGGTGATACCTTCCGGTGCTTCGATCAGGACTGGGTGCGAGTAGCCCAGGGAGAACTCGAGGTCCTTGCCCTTCTTGGCGACACGGTAACCGACACCGAAGATTTCCATCTTGATGGTGTAGCCCTCGGTCACACCGACAACCATATTGTTAATCAGCGAACGGGACAGACCGTGCAGGGAGCGGCTCTTACGGTGGTCATCCGGGCGGTTGACCACAATCTCATTGTCCTTCAGCTCAACGGTAATTGGAGCCGGGATAGAGACAGACAGCTCGCCCTTCGGGCCCTTGACGGAAACGTCCTGGCCGTTGACCTGGGCAGTAACGTTTGCCGGGACAACGACAGGGTTCTTACCAATACGAGACATTGTGTAGTTCCCCCTTTACCAGACGTAAGCGAGGACTTCCCCGCCAACCTTCTTCTCGTAAGCCTGACGGTCAGTCAGCAGGCCCTGAGACGTGGAGATGATAGCCACGCCCAGGCCGCCGAGGACCTTCGGCAGGTTAGTGGACTTTGCGTAAACACGCAGACCCGGCTTGGAGACGCGACGCACGCCAGCGATCGAACGCTCGCGGGACGGGCCGTACTTCAGGTTCAGGGTCAGGGTCTTGCCGACCTTGGCATCCTCGACTGCGTAGTCCGCAATGTAACCCTCAGACTTGAGGATCTCGGCGATGTTAGCCTTCAGCTTGGACGACGGCATCGAGACAGAGTCGTGGTACGCGTTGTTAGCGTTGCGCACGCGCGACAGCATGTCGGCGATTGGGTCAGTCATGGTCATGGTTAGTGACCGCTTCCTTTCTCGCTGCGGTTCCTTCCCACCTCGTGGCTAACTCCAATGAACGCGCAAACAGCAACTGTCACACGGCAAAAGCTTAAGATGGAGCGATTACCAATATCGTGATTCCGGCGATTTAAGGGCTACTGTTCGCCAACTCGGTTCAATAGCCGAGTCAGCTCGCCACCCAGGTGACGCCAGAGACGATGCGAGGCGAGGGGCCTACAGCAAAGTTCTTACATTTTTACTGCCGCACCTCTTATAGAGGGCAGACCTGGTGATACTAACAAATACCGGCCGAAATGCAAAAACGCCACGGACGGACGTTAGTCCGCTCGCGGCGTGAAGCCCCACCAATTAGCAGTGGAACTCAATTCCTAGCCGACATGGTGCCGGCTGGAGAAAATTAGTAGAGCTGGTCGGCGATGATGTTACCCATAGCCTTTTCGCCAGCCACCGTCGGGTGATTGGTCATCGGGCCCATCACCGGATCTGCGAAACCGGCGACGAAGCGCTCATCCGGGTTTGGGTTGCAGGTACCGTGGCCGAGGGTTGCCTCGTAGACGTCGATGAAGCCGGCACCTACGTGCTGAGACGCGGAGCGAATGCTGTCGCGGAATGCCCCCTGAATCTCGCTGGCACCCGGTGCCGGGATCGGGAAGGTCTGGTTCGGGGCGTTCACCAGGCACAGCTGGTCATTGGTAGCGTACTCAGGGTACGAAGCCAGGACGACCTGAGCACCCGGAGCAACCTGGTGGACGCGGTCAGTGAACTGACGCAGCGTCTGCTTGAACGCAGAAGGAGCCTTGGGGTCCGGCTTTGCGACCAGCTCGCCTGCCACGTCAACCCACTGGACCCAGTCCATGCCGCCGTACATCAGGACAACCTTCTCAGTGCCCTCTCCGATGTCGCCGTACTGGATGGAAGCTTCCAGGTATGCGAGGAGCTGACCCGGGAAGCCACCAAGACCGTTACAGGACCAGTCACCCAGGGACTTGTTCAGCTTCGACGCTGCAATCTTCGGCCAGTTTTCCATGTCGGTGGCACAGTTAGCGACCAGCACGTTCTGCCCCGGCGCCAGGCCACGCGGGCCACCCTTACCGGCATTAGCGGTGAAGGAGTCACCGAAGGTGACGATCTGCTTGACGCCCTTCGGGCCGGTGTCGCCGATACCCGGAATCGGAATGTTCGGCATTTCCGGCAGTGCCGGCTGTGCGTTGGCAGCACCTGCGCCCAAGCTCAGGCCCAGAGCCGCAACAGTTGCAATAGCAGCCGAGCGGACGGCCACGGAGAAGTTCTTCATGTAGTTAATCCCTTTGCGTTTTAACTTAAGAACCGCCCTGTGTAGAACCACTGGCTCAACCACACAGAAGCTGAAGCCACTTAAGTCTTGCCCAAATTGATAACGACCACAATGCATTTTGGCGGCCGTCACTATGACGAATGGCAGTTTACAACGAAATCATCACGAACGCCTAACTTTCAACTGAGAAAGTTTGTGGATTTACTAATTTTCAACCCCCAAAAAGGGTCAACTTTCACACCGGCAACACTGGTAACTTTTACGCAGGCCCCGCACGGTGACCTCACTCCCCCACGAACATAAGCAGTTAACAGAGCAGCAAAAAGCCCCGGAGGCCAAGCGGCATCCGGGGCTTCAGACAGAAGCTACCGAAGAGGCAAAACTACTTCTTGAACGGGAAGCCCAGCTCGCGCAGCAGCGCGCGACCTTCCTCATTATTGGTAGCGGTGGTCACGACGGTGATGTCCATACCGCGCGGGCGGTCGATCTTGTCAACGTCGATCTCGTAGAACATGGTCTGCTCAGACAGACCGAAGGTGTAGTTACCGTGACCATCGAACTGCTGGTCAGACAGACCGCGGAAGTCGCGGATTCGCGGCAGAGCCACGGTCAGCAGACGATCCAGGAACTCCCACATACGGTCGCCACGCAGGGTGACGCGAGCGCCGATGGCGTCGCCTTCACGAAGCTTGAAGTTAGCGATCGACTTGCGAGCACGACGGGTCTCCGGCTTCTGGCCGGTAATCAGAGTCAGGTCGTTGATAGCACCGTTGATCTGCTTCTTGTCCTGAGCAGCAGCGCCGACGCCCATGTTGACGACGACCTTGGTAACGCCCGGAATCTGCATGACGTTCTCGTAGGAGAACTCTTCCTGCATCTTGCCGCGAATCTCATCGCGGTAACGGGCCTTCAGACGAGGGGTGTAGTTTTCGCTCATGCTTAGATGTCCTTCCCGGTACGGCGGGAGATGCGAACCTTCTTGCCGTCCTCATCGAAGCGGTAACCAACGCGAGTCGGGGTACCATCTTCGTCGACCAGCATGACGTTCGACACGTGAATCGGAGCTTCCTGAGTGACAATGCCACCCGAGGATGCACCGCGCTCCGCAGCGGAGTTTGCAACGTGCTTCTTGATACGGTTAACGCCCTCGACCAGGACCTTGTCGCGCTTCGGGTAGGCCTCGATGACCTTGCCCTGAGCACCCTTGTCCGGACCGGAGATAACCAGCACGGTATCGCCCTTACGGATCTTCACTTAAATCACCTCCGGTGCGAGCGAGACAATCTTCATGAACTTCTTGTCACGCAGCTCACGCGCGACCGGGCCGAAAATACGGGTGCCCTTTGGCTCACCGTCGGCCTTGATGATGACAGCTGCATTCTCGTCGAACGAGATGTAGGAGCCGTCCGGACGACGGGTCTCCTTCTTCGCACGGACGATGACTGCCTTAACAATTTCGCCTGCCTTGACGTTGCCGCCCGGAGTAGCTTCCTTGACAGTTGCGACAATGGTGTCGCCAATGCCAGCGAAGCGTCGGGTCGAGCCGCCGAGAACGCGGATGCACTGGATTTCACGTGCACCAGTGTTGTCGGCAACGCGCAGACGGGATTCCTGCTGAATCACTGCGTTTCTCCTGACCTGGTTGCATTGTGCGTCAGATTTCCGTCCTAAACGCACGCGGTCTTTATGTCTTGTGTTTACGCTTTACGACGAAAGTACCTGCTAGAGGCAGCTTCCATATCGATTTGACCTCGTGCTAACTACGGCCATAGACCGTTGAGAGCAGCACGCAGCCACTTCGCGCAACCTGTGTATTATGGCACGTTCGTGCGGGACAACAAAATCCCTTCGTTTCATGCCCCCAACATGGTTTATACCCTCCGCAGCAACCCTATTCCGGGGCAACCCTATACTGGGACAGTGACAAATCAACATTCCGAGAGCGCTCAGGCACAGCCAGCACAGACGCTGCCGCTATCGCTTATTGCCGGCTTGGCCTTATTATCCGCCGCCGCCCCGTTCGGTGCCGATACTTACCTGGCCTCCTTCGTGGAGATAGCCAAGGAGTTCTCCACGACCGAGTCAATGGTTCAGCTCACGCTGACAACCTTCATGATTGGCATGGCTGCAGGGCAGCTCGTCATTGGCGCTCTCTCCGATAGTTTGGGCCGCAGGAAGTTGCTTCTCATTGCGACTTTGGTGTTCTTGGGCTCGTCAATCCTCTGTGCAATAGCACCGAATATTGGCACGCTGATCGCAATGCGCCTGTTCCAGGGGTTAGCTGGCGGCTCCACAGTGGTTCTGGCTCGTGCTGTAGTCCCAGACCTCTTGACGGGCAAAGCATCAGCGAGAGCTTTCTCCACGCTGATGGGCATTTCCTCCATCGCCCCGGCAATCGCTCCCCTTGTGGGTGGCTTTCTGGGCCCCGCATTCGGCTGGCGCAGCGTGTTCTGGTTTCTCGCAGCCATCAACGTCGCGATGGTCGCGATTGTGTTTCTGATGGTTCCGGAAACTCTGCCGCCAGAGCGACGCTCCACAGGCTCTCTGCGCAATCTCCTGCCCAATATCGGCAGGCTGCTACAGCGGCCCGTATTTGTCGGCTACTTGTTAGCTTTCGCTGGTGGCTTCTCGGTGATGTTCTCCTATATCGCTGCGTCACCCTTTATCTTCCAGGAGCTGCTGGGACTCACCCCTACTCAGTTCTCTCTCGTGTTCGCATCCAATGCAGCGATGTTGACATTTGTGTCAATCCTCAACGGCAAGATGCTCAACCGGCTTCATCCCCGCAAGGGTATTTTCGTTGCTCTTACGGTCATGCTCGTGACGTCGGTAGGCCTGATTATTAACGCCATCGTCGGGATTACCTTCTTCACTACTTGGCTGTTGCTGTTCATTACGGTGCCGATGATGCCGCTAATTTTCGCCAATGCCACGGCACTCGGAATTGAGGAGGTTCGAGATATCGGAATTGGCTCAGGTTCCGGTCTCATGGGCTTCACACAATTCCTCGCGGCCGCCACGGTTTCCCCGTTGGTGGGGCTTGGTTCCAATCTGCCCTTATCAATGGCTATATCAATGTTGACCTGCGCGCTGATTGCGCTAATCGCGGTATTGACATTGACGCGCGACGGCCTCCGCAAACACCCACATAAGCTGGCATAAAACTACATACGACAGGACTGCCCTCGTTTCACTTCGCTGGTTGAGAATGTGCCCGAATCGGCATTAAATCGATGGTGAGGCCTCGTACCACCCGTAGGCGTGAGGCTGACATGGGAGAAAGGTCCTGCCATGACCACGTACGCGCATCCTCATGAACCCCATAAGTCTTCTGAGACGTCGAAGCTCAACTGGCTTCGCGCCGGAGTCCTCGGAGCCAACGACGGCATCGTCTCCACTGCTCTAATCTTGCTCAGCGTGATTGCAGCAGGTTCCTCTCGCGAAGCCATTCTGACTGCTGGTGCCGCCGCCGTTATCGCTGGTGCTATCTCGATGGCTCTGGGTGAATACGTCTCGGTTTCAACCCAGCGCGATACTGAGCGAGCGCTGATTGCCAAAGAAAAGGCCGAGCTTACAGAGTTTCCAGATGAAGAGCATAAGGAGCTCGTGGGGATTCTCTCTGGCTACGGCATCCCAAAACATATCGCCGAAGATGCTGCCCACGGCATCGCACAAAATGATCCGCTGGCAGCTCACCTAAAGCTGGAATTGGGCATTGACGGCGAGGAACTTACCAACCCCTGGGCGGCTGCTGGTTCTTCGGCACTGTCGTTCCTACTCGGCGCCATCCTGCCGATGATTGCGGCGCTGGTGTTCACCGGCCCCACCTCCGGCGCGATTGCGGTCACCGTTGTCACCATCGTGACGTTGGCCTTGACCGGCTACATCAGCGGCAAGCTCAGCTCCACGCACTCCGGCAAGGCTGCGCTACGTCTGGTCATCGGTGGCGCGCTCGGTTTGATTGTGTCCTACTTCGTCGGCCTGCTCTTCGGGCAGGCCGTCGGATAGCCCTTTGAGATAGGCCGTCGGATAGGCTCCGGCAAAGCTCAAAAGCTAATCAACATAGCTGGTCTTCGTCTGGTTCAACCAGGCGTAGAGCGCGCCAATTCCCAGGCCACCGCCTACGAAGTTGCCCAACCACACTGCCACCCAGTTGCCTGTAATGTGCAGGCCATCGAAGCCGGCAGGACGCGGATCGGCGAAAAAGGCCAAGGAAAACAGCGAGAAGTTCGCAATCACGTGCTCAAGCCCGAGCCCAACGAACACCGCAATAATCGGCAGAATCACAGCGAACTTTGAAATGATTTCCTTGGCTTGTAGCGCGCCTAAAACAGCCATATTGACCACGAAGTTCGCGCCCATCGCCTCTACGAAAGCACCGAAGAACGGCTTGGCCAGCTTCCCCTCGGTCAAGGTGGAAATCAGATGTGTGTCATCAATCCCACCGAGTTTGGCGCTCTGGCTTAGCACCAGCGCCACAATCGCGGCACCGATGAAGTTGTAGAACGTGGCGACGGCCACCATCCGAAGGGCCACTCCCCACGACATGCGACCGCGTGCAGCGGACCAGGACACAAACATCATGCTGCCAGTCGCCAGCTCTGCACCGAGCACCACAATGGCGAACAGTCCAAGCCCGAACAGACACGCAAAGACCAGTCCCCCAGTGCCCGGAGCAACACCTTCGGCCACTTGGCCAGCTACCGCTGCAAAGGCCGTTCCCAACGTCAGATACATGCCCGCCAGGACCGCTCGAACCGCAAAACGTCCGTAGTCCTGCGTCATCAGTTCCTGTTTTTTGTCACCAGCCGTATCCAGCGTTTCGTATAGCGTCACCGCCGAGCCTTTCCCTGCGTGCCGTTAATTGCAGTTATTCGCATAAAAGAATAACGACAGGCCGGCACGGAAACGCAACTGCTTTACGACGGTCACAGCACCCTACCCCCACTTTGGCGCTGCAACCAGAAACTGCGATTCACCGTCAACGGGCGGTGGATTTTACTTAGGATGACAGCTGAACCCAGCTTTTCCAGCGACGACCTCGCGTTGCGAACACCGATTGCGACGCCGCAATGGCACCATCTCCGGCATAGACTTCCACCACACAGCCATCGGCTACCAAAAACAGATTTCCGTTCGGGCACGCTATTCGACGCTGCTCTCCCCCACGCTCCAGTTGAAGAATTCCCTCTCGGAGTTCCACCTTGAAAGCCACGCAGTCAGCCTGGTCGACGAGTTTCCACGAGCCCTCGCCTTCAGCCTTAGCGACAACCACATTTCCGTAACCTTCCATCTCCAGAGCGTTACTGCCTCCTGCGACGGCGGGGAGGTTTTCCCACATTGGCCGCTGCCGGAGGGTGCCGTCGTAAAGCGAAACTCGGCGCGGCAATGTGAGCGAATGTACCCATCCGTCGGCAACTGTGGGCTTGTCATCCTGGGCGGGCAAGCCAACCCAGCCGAGCATGATGGCATCGCCGGCACCGGTTTCAATCAGTTGTGGTGCGTAAAATTCGAATCCGTAATCGAGTTCGCTGAAACCGCGTTCGACATGGAATGTTGTGCCATCGAGCGTGCCGACGATGTATCCGCATTGATCAGACGAGGCGTAATGAGTTTGCCCATCGACGTCCACGGGGTCGAGCCCCTGCGGGCAGAAAACGAGAACTTGTTTTTCCACGGCTGTGGCCTCGTCTGTCATCGTGATGAGGTTCGGGCATTCCCACATATAGCCGCCGGGAAGAATATCCGGGCTCAGACCGGGCTTGGCGCCGGTGATATCGAATTGCAGTGGCCCTTCGAAATGCCAGTCCACTAAATCAGCTGAGCGATAGAGGACCACTGTGCCTTTCTCGTCCTCGGTCTGGGCGCCGATAGCCATGCGCCAGCCATCTGCTTCACGAACAATCTGGGGGTCACGGAAGTGCCCGGTGAACCCTGGCTCGGTGTCAGGAATCAGAGGGTTAGCCGGATCGCGCAAATAGATGCCACCCTCCGGACCGGAGGGAGCAAGCGCACGGACGCGGTTCTGCGATGGTATACGGCGACCGTCTGCCTTCAAGTTTCCGGTGTAGAAGAGCCATACATCACCGTCATCAACAGCCGCGCCGCCCGAGTAACAACCGTGCTTGTCATAGGGCATGTCCGGATACAGCGCATCTGGATGATGACGCCACCGCTCGGCTGTCGTGAGCGAAGCGGACGCATGCCCCCACCCAGTTCTCTTCGGCGCATGTGGAAAGCATGGATCATGCTGGTAGAACACATGCAATGTCTCGCCGTCCACGAAAAGGCCATTCGGGTCATTCAGTCGGCCCTGTGGCGGTGACAGATGGTAATTCGGCCGATAGCTCATACTCCCCGATATTATTGACGTCATGGCTATTTGTGTTTGCGGCGAAGGTCTGGTTGACCTCGTTCCGGTATCGCCTGGCAGCCTCAATAACCACGTGCCGACGCTAGGCGGGGGTCCCTACAACGTCGCGGTTACGGCCTCGCGCCTCGGTGCGGATGTTATTTTCCAGTCCCGCCTGTCTACAGATGGATTCGGAAATGAGCTGGTCAAACACTTGGAAACCGAAGGGGTCGACACCTCTTACGTTCAGCGTGGCCCAGAGCCGACCATTCTGGCGGTAACCACCATCCACGACGATTGCTCGGCAACGTACACCTTTTACACCGACGGCACGGCCACCCCGCTGGTGGAGCCGAAGCTCATCGATGCGAATATCGCATGCTTTGGCACGCTGTCACTGGCGCTGGAACCAGGCGCCAGCCGGTACGCGGAATTGCTCAAGCAGTTCGCCACCAACGGCACCTTGGTCGCACTGGATCCAAACATTCGCCCACTGTCTGCCACGGATGCACACCGCGATTTCCTCTTAGGCCTACTCCCCTACGTCAGCTTGTTGAAGCTCTCGGATGAGGAAGTCGAGTTCCTCGGCGAAGAGGTGCTCACTAAAGTTCCGGTTGCCGTCGTCACGCGTGGCGGCGAGGGGCTTACTTTGCTTGCCGACGGCAACCGCGTCGATGTCCCCGCCGTCAATGCGGATGTCGTTGACACCATCGGCGCTGGCGACACAATTATGGGAGCACTTTTGGCGCAAATTGAGGAACGAGGTCTGACGGCCGCTGACCTGCCTTCCGTATCAACGGACCAGTGGCGCGAGATTTTGCACTATGCGGCAGCTGCGGCCGCCATCACGGTGTCCCGAAAGGGAGCGCAGCCGCCGACCAAGCTTGAGGTTGAAGAATTGCTGGCTCAGCTCACCTAGCTCTCCCTACTTTGCCCGCTCTATTTAGCTCGCTCGAGCACGGCAACCAGGAACTGAGACTCATCGTCGAACGGCCGCAGATCCCACGTGGAGTAACGCTGCATCACGGTGAGCCCAGCCTCCTGCGCAGTGGTTTCAAAATCCGCAAAGTCCCAGCCACGGCCAGCGCCGAAGCCGAGGATGGCACGACCGCCCTCCGGGTTCAGCACCTCCGCGAACCCCTGCAGTACCTTCCCTCGGCCCTCCGTCGCTACGAAAGTCAGCACGTTGCCAGGGCAAATGATGATATCAAAGACAGGTTTCGTATCGGAGTGGGGCGTGTTCTCCAGGCCGTCGTCAAGCACCTGCGGCAATTGCGCCAAGTCCCCTACCAACCACGTCACGTCCGGGAACTGACGCTTCGCCTCGTCGATGAGGTAGGGGTCGACGTCGACGCCAACGACTCGATGTCCTGCTTTTGCCAGGTAACCGCCCACACGCCCTTGCCCACAACCGGCATCCAGAATTCGAGCGTGGCGCGGCGCCATCGCATCCACCAGCCGAGCCTCGCCATCAATATCACGCCCCTCGCGCATAAATCCTCGCCATCGGTTGGCGTAGCGACGGGAGTGCTGCGGATCGGCGGCGATAATTTCTTTCCAGGTGCGGTGATTGTGGGTGCCATTGCTCATGGACACCATTATGGCGTAGGCGGGCAGCGACTGGTCAGGGGCAGGATACGTTAACCGGCTTGCACCTTTGAGTCGTAGTAGTAGAGATTGTCCGATCCTACGTAGCACTCGGAGGCATAAAGTGGCTCTTGGCTGGCCATACTCTCACAGCCTTGCAGCCCGCCGAAAGGACCAACGGTTCGCCACGCGAGCTGGCGTCCGCCACCGCCAACCCCTGCATCTGCGTTTCCGCCCGAGTTTGAGGGCTCCTCATAGGTCGGTTCCGGCTCCTGGTACGTGGGGCTAGGCGTATAGGTCGACGACTTAGTTGTTGTTGTGGTCGACGTTGTGGTTGTGTATCCGTGGTTTTTTAAGAAGTCTTCGGGATCGCCGAGCACTGCTTCAATCGCTTCTTTATCGATTTCACCGGACTCACCAAATACGGCTTCACTGCGGAATGTATCCTCTTCGTCTCGAATTTCGTCCAGCACCAACTGGACACACGTGTCACGGATATCTCGCCAATCTTCCTCATATTCAGTATCCGGAGCATCGTAGCAATAGCGACCTGCCGACAATTCTGCAGCGTCATAATCAATCGGTTCGACTGTCGGGGTCGACGAAGTACTCATAGACGCATCATCAGCCGCGACCGCTTCGTTGCCGTCTTCCCTGTTCAGCCCCGCTACTATCGCCACAGCAAGAGCTACGACAAGAGGAAGAACAATAAACGCACCAAGAATGACCTTTGAGTTCGACGATTTCGAATCAACACTAGCCACATCACCGGCACCGTCGGTCTTCTTCCTCGGCGTATCGCGTTTCGCCGTATCAGCGTCCACAGCTGGCGCCGCGGTCTCCTCATTACGCGGTGTCCGTTCTTGCTCTTCGGGAATCCCCTCAGAGCCTGCTTTACGACGCGGCCCCTGCCTGCGCACCGGCTCGTTGTCCTGCAACTTTCCTCCTCCATATACACCGCAGTCAGTTTCTAAACTGCTGGCGAAAGCTAGTGGCAGCGGATCGTCACAAGACCCCGCTGCATAGTGTTTCACCCCGTTAGAGGTCCGCAGAAGGGAAAAAGTTCCCGCAGTGGTTGAAAAACATTTATCAGCGAGTAAATGCCATAATAAAGTGAGAAAATCTTAGTTACCGCACTCCGTAACTACGAAATAGGAACTTTGTACGAGAGCACGAAATGGCACAGTCATCAAAATCTCAACTGAGTAGCCGTTTTGCTCGGCGAACATTGGCCGAGTCTTCATTAATTCTCGCTGCCTGTATGGTCGCGGCGGTCGTCGTGATGCAAGTTATGCACGTCACGCCTAACGACGTCGATGAGAGCGGTCCGGCCTCTCCCGTTGTGGAAACACCAGCCATCGCTGATTCAGCTTTCATGATCCGTGATGGAAAGTTCGACTGTTCTACTATTTTTGACCAGGCATCTTTAACGCAGTTGGTCGAGTCAGGAATTGCGTATATTCCGGAATTCAATCGACTCACTGAAAAGTCCGTTTCAACGGGTGCAGACGGACGAATAATTTGTGAACGTGCTGTTTCGGTAGAAGACGGCGTGCAGTTCAACTACTTCATCGTGTCCAAAACCACTCCGTGGGATGGAAAACCGGAAGATGCAGAGCCCGATGCCTTCGGCTGGGTTCACGAAATTCCCATCAAGAACGACGATGCGGAAATTCAGGGCTATGGCTCTTTTTACAGCAATGAGGAGCGCGGTTTTCTGCTCGTAGCCGCTATGCGCGATATCCATGTGGCGGCGGGCACGACCCCGGAGGCGGATGCTGTGGCGGCGAAGAAAGCCAGGGACGTTGCCGAAAAGATTGCTCCAATTCTGGATCGCAGTGTGAAAGCAGTAGCTGCAAACAAAACCGTGGACGCGAAAACATCTGCGGACGCTTCTCAAAAGTCATCTCTCACCTTCTACCGCAATGGTCACTACAGCTGTCGAGCATTTATGGATACTGCGACGATGAAAGCGGCTAAAGAGGTCGGTCTGGAAATCCCCAGACTGCCAGGAGCTAAGGCTGGAATTAGCTCACCCCAGGACACTGAAAACGTTGAGTCCTCCGTGCCAGGCACTGAGCTATGCGGCTTCTCGCATAACTTCGACGAGGTTGACATCATTACCGTGTCCGACCCAGAACATTCTGTCTGCACCGCGAACAGCGGGGTCGCGTTGAAAAAGCTGCCGGAGTGGTCGTACTTTGTTGACCCACGACCAGCACAGTATGCCTCAGACGGTAAGCATCAGGGTGAGATCTCTCTGAATCTGTTGCACAAGGATGAAGCTAAGGGCTGCGTTGTTGTTCGGTCTTACAGTGACCAGGGCAATCTGCCCGATTTGCAGAAAGTACTAGCAAAGATTTCACCAGTTGCTGGGTCGCTTTCTGCTCTGGAGAAGTCCCTTGATCAGCCCGCTACGAATGACAAGGAACAGAAGTAATGAACACTCCTGACAGTCAGCAAACCAGCACCACCACGGAGCAGCAATCTAGTAAGCCGAGTGCTTCAGCGCCCAAGAAGAAGACTCTAGTAGTTGCGGCTGTCGTAGTGCTTATCGCCCTCGTAGCAACGGCTATTTTCTGGTGGCAGCGCTCAGAATCGCAAGAGGCAGAATCCGGTGCTCCTGCTGATGCCTCCGCCGATGCAGCTTCTGATGTCGCCACAAAGCCGACGAACTTCCTTGTCCGCGACGGAAAATTCGACTGCACAACTTTGGACGAAACAATTCCGATTAGCGTGCGCCAACAAATTCCCGGCACACTGGGCAAGGCACAGGGGCAACGTCAACTAGCCGTCGAAAGGCGAGATGATGGCACGACCGTTTGCCCAATGACATTCGTAGCCACGGGTGATGTCGGGGGAATTAACGATGCCAGTACCGAGGCTGCAACCAGCACTCATGACATGTTGCTGTACCTCGAATTGCCGATGGACTATCGGTCCTTTGTCATTGAGTCCAGCTCTACCTGTGCTCCGACGGAGGCTGAACAAACCCCAGAATCTATTGACTCGCTCACGCCGAGGCCGGACCAAAAGTGGGAAGTTCTCAACCTCAATCCTGATGAGGCTGGCATCGCAGCGGTCGCAGCACGTCTATCGGATCCGCAGCTCGGGTGTCTAACTGCAAAGGTGTTGTTCCCGGAAGGCTTCATTTCACCGGATCAATTGAAGTCCTCCCAGGATCTTCTGACCAAGTTCGTCGATGCCGCTGCGGAGCCTCTTTCTACCTCGATTGCGGCGGCTAAGGAGCCTGGAAGACAGGCCTCTAACAGTCAGAATCTTGCAATCGAGCGGTCAGCTTTCGTAACGAAACATGGTCTCGACTGCCGTCAGTATGTACTCAATTCTTCTCTGACTCACCAGCACGAAACTGGTCTTGTCTCCGACTTCCATCGCATTCCCGGCGACTACAATTCCAGCCCTGAAATTGGAGAAGATACTCCGCTGTTTAAAGTCGCTTCTGACAAGCAAAGTGTTACCTGTTGGTTCAATTCCAATCTCGGCGGAATGAACACATTCTCGCCTGTGGAAGTTGAAACCTATAGCTCCGTCCCGGTTACTGTCACCACCACTAGCGCCAACAGCAAACTCCGTCTGCCAAACTCCATGTCGTTGAAGGATGTTGCTCCCGATTCAGACAGCGCTCTGGCTGATTGGCACTATTTCGTATACATCCCAGGTGAAAGCGCACCACTTTACGGCAGCGATGAGAATCCCCAACCAACTCTGGAACTGGAAAAAGCCGAAACTCCAACGCTGAATGTCTACCGTTGTCATTCAAATGAGAACGACACTACCGACAGCAAAGATGCCGAAAACGGCACAAAGGGAGCAGACAACGAAAAGTCTGCCTGCCTGATTATGTCGATTCCTACTAACTATCTGACATCTTTTGATATCGCCACCTTTTACCTCGACAATCCGTTGGAAGAACAGGACCCTGAAGATGTGCGACAAAATGGGCCGGATCCAGAAGCTCTGGCCGAGGAGCAAAGGTTTTATTCCAAACTAAACCCAAATTCTCTCAGCAACGACACGATTTCGAATCTCATACAACTTGCTCAGCGCGTAGATCCGCTACTCACGTCACGCTAGTACGCTCACCGCTGACTAGGTATTGGGTCTCCCCAAGCCTGCCAGTCCGTCTTATGTGAAAGTTATGTCCTCTATGTCTTGGCTACTCGCTCTCGATATTGGTAATTCCAGCGTTGTCGCTGCGGCAGCAATCGACGACAACCCCGCATCCATCGTTCCCCTCGGCTATAGCACGGGCACCGAAGCTAGATCCTGGATGCCTGCGGCCGTGTTCCTCACCAGCGATACGGTCTACACGGGTCAGCAGGCAATTGATCACGCAGCCGATGCGCCAAGTGCTTTCGCACACTCCCCTAAGCGCTTCGTCGGCTCAGATAACCAGCGCGCGGTGGAACTCTTCGCCACAATCATCGAGAAAGTCCGCCGCTCGGCTCTGATGCATTTGGGAAATAGGGATTCTTCTCTTTCCGACTTTCCAACGAAGCTCATACTTACGCACCCTGCAGCGTGGCCTTCGTCGGCACGCACAGTACTTATTGACGCCGCCAAGTCTGCTGGCTTCGATGAAGACACCATCGAGCTGGTCTCTGAACCAATTGCCGCTGCTTACTCTGTCTCGCAAAGACACCGCACGGGCAAGCTCTTCGTCCTCGATGTTGGTGGCGGTACCTGCGATGTCGCGGTCGTCGATATGGATACCGCGTCACCACGTGTGCTTGCCGACGGCGGCGAGAACACAATCGGTGGAAACAACTTCGACCTCGCCATGATTGAACTCATGGAATCCCGGACTCTCGAAGAATTTGGGGCACTGCCTGAAGAAATTCACTCAGTCGAGGGACAACTCGAATTCCAATCACAGGCGAAGAAGGTTCGTGAGGCGCTCTCGGAATCCCCTGATGCTAGCTTCACTGTCGACAGCGAAGAGCTTCTCATTACCCGTGACGAGTTCGAAGCGGCTATTGCGGACGATGTTGAGCGGATTCGCGCTCTTATCGCCGACAAGACCAGTTTGCTCGGTGAAGCTCCAGGAATGCTCAGCGGCCTACTCGTGGGTGGTACGGTCCGAACCCCTGCTATTTCCCGCGTCGTTCAGCAGTCGATGGAGGTTCTCCCCATTGAGGAGCCCATTACAGCGGTAGCTCTCGGAGCCGCTGAATACGGGAAAATCCTGCTTGCACAGGCGAGCAAACCTACCAGCGGAGGCACCCTAACCCATCCAGTTAACGATACTGACAGCCCCACTTCAAAGAAACCAGCGCTCTCGCAAAAGGCAGCCACACGCATTGGCGCAGTGGTAGCAGGCCTCGTAATCGCCGCAGGCATGTTCTACTTTGTCGGTAATGGTTCCGATGAATCCTCCAACCAGGCTGCAGACCCCGCAGCCTCGTCGGAAAGCGATGCTTCTGCAACCCTTCACACGTATCCAAATGTGTCCATTGGCAACCTCAAAGCGACCGTCTTAAAGCCAGATGCGCCGGCTTTCAAAGACGGCTACTTCTCCTGTGAACCAATGGTTGATGCAGTAAAAGATGAATTGGATGGCATCAAGGGCTTCCCCCAGGCGACCCCTGATATTTCCGGTTTTGCAGGCACGTCCGAATGTCGATTCAGCGGCGAGGACAGCGCACCGGAAGGTTCTCTTTCTATTAGGACGTACACCCCAGCCGGGACCTCAATGTCCGTATCTACCGTCAATCCTTCTTCCGATTCGCGAATCGCGAGCTGGTACGAAAAGGAAAAAGGCGGTATTGACTACCTCGAACCCGCTCAGGTTTTTGTCTATGTCCGTGACTTCGGCTGGCTTATCGTCGAGTCGACTTCTGACGAGATAATTGAGAAAAATGTTCTTCAAGATGTCGCAGCTGTTCTCGACGCCAAATTACAGCCTCAGCGGCCCTAGTCCACGGTACTAACTGTTTTCCTATCCTCATGGTCTAAATTTTTCTAAACTGAAAATTTTTGACGAAGCTGGGAACTTTTTCGCCTCCTCCCTCCTCTATAGGTCAGACACTTTGAAATGCCGACCTTATTTCCAGGAGGGAACCGCATGGTTCGCACGTCCCCGAACCTCACGCCCCCGCGTGGCCGAGGCCCAACGCAAGACCCGCGAGCTCGCACCATTGCCGTATTTATTGCATGGCTTATTGGCATCGTGATCGTGTTGGTGCTGCTCATCAACATCTTTTCTTCACTATCAGGCTCAGCCGATGAAGATCAGAACCCCACTACGCCATCCCAGACTTCGTCCACTCCAACTTCCTCAGAGCAAAGCGAGACTCCATCGGAAGATGATTCTGAATCGACAGGCGAGCCCTCATCGAATTCGGACGAAACGGGCTATGGCGTGAACGAACAGCCATCAAGCAATGACGTAAATGGCGGCTCCTACGAGCAAGACTCCTCTTACACCCAAGGTTCGGAAACTAACCAAGAGCAAAGCCAGCCGAAAACTTCGATGTCAGACTCTGAATCGCAATCGTCGCAGTCTGCAAAGAGCAAGCTAAAGCCCAATTCAAACTCCGAGTAAACCCCGGAGTAACAGCGTAGCTTTCTCTCTTCCCAATCCCCCCCTACTACTTATTCGCCACTCGCTCCACCTCGAAAAAGGACTTCTCATGACTACCGGAATGAACATGGAACCCCGCGGAAATATCCTGCCGATTTATTTCGTCGCTGACGAATCTGGCTCAATGGGGCCGGACATCGCTGAGCTCAACTCCGGCCTCCAATCCCTGCTTAACGAGATTCGAATGGCGCCTTTTGCTGCCGCAAATGTTCGTTTCTCTGTGATTGGCTTCGACAACGAGGCACGCCTGTACCTCAGCAACGCTGACTTGCGCCATGTTGAGCAGATGCCAACGCTTTCCGCACGGTACGCAACATATTTCTCTACTGCGTTTGACCTGCTCAACGCCCAAATCCCAGACGACGTAGCGCAGCTCAAGGCCGAAGGTTACCGCGTCAACCGTCCCGCAGTCTTCCTGCTTACCGACGGCTACCCCATGTCCGATGATCTCTGGCAGGAAGCGCTGAGCGACCTTCAGAACGCACCACACCACCCAAATATCTTGGCATTCGGTATCGGTGAATCGGATGCGCAGATTATCGGACAAATGGCCAGCAAGAACGGCTGGGCATTCCAGGCAGCGCAGGGCGCAGACACCGGTGCCATGTTGTCTGAGTTCATGTCTTCGCTTACTCAGTCCGTCATCAGCTCTGGCACTTCCGTCGCCAATGGTTCACCGGAAATCATTACTGATATTCCCGATGACTTCGTCAAGATCGACATGGACGAGCTGTAAGGAAAACTGCGATGACAAACTACTCCCAGCACGAGCGTTACCTTCACAATCCACCTCAGAAGAGCCTGGCCTCACGTGTCCTCGGAGAACTCGTTCGCGTCCGTCCGAGAGATTTACTCCATCCCTTTAACGATCCGCGTGCGGTCGAAGACTTGAATACCGGCCAGAGCAGGGACTACCCCTCCTCGCTTCGCCTCGACAGCCGACCTTCCACTGCCGCGCCCTATTCGAATCCCAGTTCTCCGCGCCGAGACTTCCACACTGGTGTCCCCCACAATTACGAAACTCCCGGCCTCGACACGCGCATCATGCCGGAACGCGGTTACTCGGATTACCACGCTGGCCCTGCTAGTTCCTTCCGACCTACTCAGCCGGCAGACGAGAACTCCGGAACTCCTTCTAACGCCTCCAAACCAGCCCCCAGCCCCAAGCCAAAGCCCACATCGGCAACAAACCGCGCCTTCAGCACGGAAATCACCGCCACTTCGCATGACGATGGTCTCGCGCCGCTGGTTGTCGGTGATGCCGGCGCCGAAGTCGATCCCATCATCGTTGACACAAAATTCGGTACTGGCCGCCAAGTCCCCGACACCGTCATCGATGGCTGGCGCTCTAAGCAGTTTGCGATGCGCTCTGTCAGCTTGCGCGGACGCATGCATCGATACAACGGCGCACCTCGCCAGGACTCCGTGCATACTCTGCTTTCCGACGATGGCAACACCCTCTTCGTAGCAGTCGCCGATGGAGTTTCAGCTGCCCCACAAAGCCACCGAGGCTCTGCAATCGCAGCGCGCTACGCCATCGGATGGCTGAAGAAGATGTACAAGGACAACCTGAGCCAACAGGAATGGATTTCGCTGGCGAAGGGAGCTTCCTACAGCATTCAGACTGCTGCAAAAGAAGCTGGCGAAGACCCAATGGACTTCGCTTCCACACTGGTCTGCGCTGCTATTTCCAAGTGTGACAACGGGCTCCGCGGGCATGTCCTGTCAATCGGCGACTCGGGTTCCTGGACTGTCACCGCTAATGGTGTGGAGCTGATTGAAGGCGGGAAGGAAGAAAGTGACTCTGCAATTAGCTCATCAGCTGTAAATCCACTCCCACTGGTTCCAGAAAACTTGAATGCCGTCTATTTCGAAAGCGCTGGTGACGAAACGGTGCTCTTCGGAACCGACGGCATTGGAGATCCCCTCGGTGGCGGTGGTGGCCCGTTGTCTGACCTCTTTGTCAAACGCCTTTACAAGCGGGTGCCATCGACTACTGAATTTTGTCACTTAGTGGACTTCTCCAAGGCCGGCTTTGACGACGACCGCACCCTAGTTGCGATTTGGCCAGCCCACATTGGAGTTCCGGATAGCTAGCCGTCTCTAGCCCCAATCAGATTGTTACACCATACTTTTCAAAGGAACCCTTTTAATGAGCGCACACGAAGCAACTACTACCACTCCTGTAGTTGAACTGAGTGAACTGCCTTCCGGCCTGGAAAAGCTCGGATCCGGTGGCGAAGGAGTCGTCTACAAGCTCGGTTCTACACATTTTTCGTCTCGCCCCTGTGCTTTTAAAAAGTACAAGTCACCTGACAAGGTCAACGAGGCCCATCTGGAGAAACTGGTCAAGTTCATTAACAAACTCGGAGAGGTCGCCCCAGATCGCAAAGAGTGGCTGCTCAATCAAGCGGCATGGCCAACTCATTTAGTGCGTGATGACGGAAAGACCGTCGGCATAATCATGCCGTTAATTCCGGATCGTTTCTTCCAGCTTCTTTCTCCAACGTCGACAAGCACCACGAAACGTGCAGCGGAATTGCAGTATTTGCTGAATGGCCCTGAATTTGAACAGGCAATCGGCCTGAAGGTAAGCGAACGTCAACGCTACGAATTCTTGGAAGATTGTGCGAACCTACTTCGCGTTCTTCATGGTGCTGAGATTCGCGTCGGAGACATTTCGGTTAAGAACCTGCTCTTCTGCCACAACGCCCCCGGCCCACATGTGTACTTGCTGGACTGCGACTCCATGAGTATTGGCCCATCTGAGGGGCCCGATGTGCAGACACCTGGTTGGGACGTGCCGAATGGGGAAAAACCGCAGACTAAAGAAAGCGATGCATACAAGTTTGGTTTGCTTGCACTGCGTCTGCTGGCTTCCGATCAGTCCACCCGCAACCCAAACGATTTACCAGCTGGAACTGTTAGCTCCGTTCGATCCCTCACTCAACGTGCGCTCGCTGCTTCCAGCTCAAGCAGGCCTACTCCCCGTGATTGGCTCGGCGCGATTAGCGAGGGGAAGGAAAAGGCATCTACCGAGGTAGCGGAAGTCACCTCCGCTAAGACGCAGACCACGTCGGCTAAGACCTCGAGTGGCACCTCTACAGCGACGAAGACCATTTCACGACGTAAACAGGGAAGGCCTGTGCCTTCGGCTGTCTCGACTAATGCCGTTAGTAATACTCCAGCAACCACACAAACCACGGCTACGACATCAACAAATGCCACTTCTACTACCGCCTCCCAACCGTCTAACGGCGACGTCGACTCAACCGAGAAGAAGGGCCTTGGCTGGCCAATTACCTGGACCATTGTGGCAGGACTTATGTGTCTTATGAACTTTATCGGGGGTCATCCGGGTTCCGGCTTCTTCATGCTCATCATGTTTATCGTGAACCTCTGCTGGCTCTTGGTTCGCATGGGCGAGTCTAAGGACAGTTCACAATGAGCTCGTTGAAATATCTTGAGCTGGTCAGTCTCAGATGCGAAAGAAAACATCGCTTCCCACAGTCAACGGCGGATACGGCATGGGAAACGGAAGCGGAGGTACTCACGGTAACTCCTTGCACTGAGGAAGTACTCGATATCGCCCTATCACGAGCCTTTGGAACAGACTCATCACTTGAAAACTACGTTTCAGAAATCTCACACCCAATTTCTTCAGATAAAGGGAAGGAGTAGTACATGAGCACTGAAAAAGAGAGCACAGCTATCGCATCGCTAATGGCGGAAATTGATGGTGAAGCAGACTCTGAAAACCTCGTCGATGACATTATGCTGACCATTTTTGGAACGGATGTCGTGGATCAGTCCGGTTCCCTGCCACAAATCTCTGGTGAAAGTCGACTCAATTCTTCAACTCTCGCAGCTGATTTAGGTCACTCATCGGAAAGCAACTTCAGTGGGGACTCAAAATGACTGCCCGTTATGAATTCAACAGACAACTTGTCGCAAGACGGTTCCAACGAAGTGCTCTGGCCGAAAAAGATCGCCTGTGGTCAATTGCGCTTGTGTTCGGAGGAAGCCGCCATCTTGCTCAAACCATTCTCACTCATGGCCTCGGCAATGCATGGAAATCGGTCTCCGTTTTAGCTGAGAAAGCAGGAGCCTCCCATGACGCTCTGGTACGCCGTGAAATCTACTTTGCGCTTGCGCAGACGGGTTTAGGAGTTCTCACTGCGAAAGAAGCAAGAACACAAGGTGGTTTTTCGCCAAGTGGCCACGATCCTCTGTGCCGAGTAAATGCCCTGCGTGCTTACATGGAACCAGAAGACCTAACCTTGCTAGCGCTGGAACAGTATTCCCCTCTGAGCAACTCTGAACTGTCCATCCTTTTTGGACTTCCAGAGGACGTTGTAGCTGAAAACATCGCTCAAGTACGAACAACCGCCGAAGAGATTCTACGGGGCAATGAGCTCAGTGAATGAGCACACGGCTCCTAGGAGCTTTTCCTCCAAAGGCGAAACCAACCCCAGAAGCTTTCTGCTGGCCAGAGCATGTATCTCAGCAGCACGTGAAGCGTCCTCCACTGCTCCCATCTGGAGTGTCTCTTCCGCCAGAGATACTCCTTCGGTAGATACGCGACTACCGGAACTCTGACTCAGCAAGTGGTAAATGGTTACCGCTAGCCGTTGCTGGGCAGTCAAATGCTCTTCCCAATAGTCGAGCACCTCGGCGGCATCACAAGAAAATGCCAGGTCTTTTAGTTTTTCCTGCACATAGCTAGAACGACTCAGCACCGTTGCAAAAGTAATACTCTCGCCCAGATGACCTGCTAAAGAATCGATTCCCGAGGCCTGACGTAAGAATCTCTGCAACTGTACGGCGCCACCGCTGGCACTATTTCGTCCCTCTAGGACTCCATAGGACCCCAGCACTTCCAGCAGTTTATGGCGGCTACTAGCACTGACACAATTGGGAAATTCAGTCTCTAACTCATGTATCAATGTGTCACGAGCCACCGTGTCAAGGCTGCTGAGTACTCGAGCCAGCGGCTCGGTGATTGCACCTGTCTCCGCACTTTCCGCCATCAGACCGGAAACTGCTAATACCGAAGAAAAATAGCGAGAGTAGTCGTCCGACAGTTCAGTGGCTCTGTTCCTAGCTGCTTCGATTGGATCACTTGGCCCAAAGGCGCCGGCACCGAAATCATCTGCGCGCGAAAGCACTCCCACCGATGACAGAGTGGTAAAGCCTAGAGAGCGGATATGCGCAATCTCGTCGTCACGCAAAGTGGAATCGAACACATAGATCAACCCATCAATGGCGGTGCCATGCTGGTTCCACGGCACACGGGTCAGCTCGCGCAGTCCATCGACAATTTGATGATTTGCCACATCAACCGTTCCAAGACCGGGCGTATCGACGAAGTTTAGCTGCGACAATGCCTGTGATGGGAGATAGTGAACTTTCACGCGCCCATCCAAATCGGCCACACCTTGGGCACTCTGCGCACTATGGAGGGCGCCTCGATTGGCTAACGAAACATCCTCGATTCGCTCCGGGGCTCCCTTGGTGTACACGGTGACGGCATTCGTACACTCGAGGATCGCAGTTTCTGCAATCTTCTGGCGCACCAAAGCATTAATGAGTGTCGATTTTCCAGCCTTCATTCGTCCACTCACCAAAATTGTTGGCGGAGTCTGCATTAGCTGACGGCACTCATTGGCAACAGCTGTAATTCTCTGCTGCTTATCGCCATATTCACCAGCGCGATCAATCAGCTCACGAAGCATAGAATCGACGGCGGCAATCAATTGTTTAGCTGCAGAATCGACATATGCATTACTCTGCATTGGCATCCACCCGACTCAGTAATTCACCACGAAGTCTGGCAACATAAGCGGACTTCTTCTTAGCTTCCTGCCGAGCGACCTGTCTGTCTCCAAGCGCCGACTGACAATCCTGTTTCGTCTGCTGAATTTGGTGTTTAGTTCGACGAATACGTAGTTCAAGATTGTCATTGAACTGGTTGATTAGTAACGGGCGCAACTCGTTGTAAACAGTCTCGATTCCCTGATTGAGCTGTCTGCGCACCTGCAAAATCACTTGATCTAGCCATTTTGCTAGTTCAACGCGGCCAGTTTTAGACGATCGATGATAGACATTCACACCGAGCCACAGACCAGCCATTGCAACGAATGGCAGGACAGTACCGCCGCTACCAATAATCGCCGCACCGATCCCCGGTACAAAACCTAAAACGTGGGTAAGCCCGAAACCACCAGCAATCGTCAGTGACACCAGGGACGGATCTACGACTTTGGCTACGGAATTCTCGCTCTCAGGTTTGTTAGAAACGGAAATACCCGCGGCAACTTCGTTAAGGGCATCAATCACGCTGTGCCAATCTGCAACGCCATCTGTGACGCCTACATAGACCTCGCGGGACCGAGCCATAAAGTAGCGGATTGAGTCCTCGAACAATTCGGACAGTTCGGATTCGATTTGAAAGAAAACTGCATCCCGATGGGCTCGAATATAACGTGGCGGCGTCGACGCGAAGTACGAGTGCCACTTCTCTCGAATCTCCACCAACTGTGATTCAGCCATACTTACGGCTTCGCTTCTGGCCTGAGACAGCCCTGACGTAAGTAGCTGTTGTCCTCGACGCCGGTCGGAAGTGAGGTGCTCAAGTTCCACCTTCTTCTCTTCCAATCGGCTCAGCATGGCCGTGCTATCTGCTGAAATCTCGCTCTCGAGCTCGGCATATTCACTATTCAGCAGAACCAACGCTTGCCGCATAACTGGGGTATACGCATTTTTCTGCAGCCGGCTGCGCGCCTCAACAATCGCCTCTTGTAACCGGGGAATCCCCGAGTCATTGATAACCTCGTCGGCTAGAAAAGGATTGCCGTTGAGGGCAGAAAGGTACCGCAGCGGAGAGACACTGACTATAGGTACTTCGGAAACTAATTCTCCCAAATGCTGCTGAATCTGCTGACGGGTAACTCTTTCAATCTCTCGCCAACCCAACAGATTTTTGTCTTTCTTGGTTATTGCCACCGCAAGTCCTGGTGTGCTTGCAGCGATTTCTTTCAGCGTGGCAAGTTCCGGTTCGGTAATCGTAGTCGTTGCCTCAAGCACAAACACCACAACACCGGCATTACGAGTGAGCGCAATCGCAGCTTTCGAGATTTCCGAATCAGCGCCATTAAAACCAGGGCAATCTATGAAACTGTCATCTGTCAACGACTCTCCGCCTCGGATTGCCCCCTCCCCTAGCCCAAAGTTTCCCTGACCGGAAATCTCCTCCGCATCGGGACCAAAACTGAAACCCGTTTCACATGCGGAAAGACTGATGGAAGCACTTCCAGAAAGCGCATCTACCAGCATCGTCTTTCCGCATCCGACCTCACCGATAACGGCGACTACCGTCGCTTCTCTTCTCGCCTGTAGCGGGGCTTCGAGGAGTCGGGCTTCTTCTCGCTTGCCGACGGCATCAAAGTATTCAGCCGCTTTACAAATTAAAGTGGCATCCTCGCTGATACCGACACCTGAACTTGAGCTCGTATTAGAAGTGGCCGGCGTCATAAAATCTGCCTTACTCTTCTTTGAGCAACTCGAGCATTTGCTTTCGCGCCCTGTTTAATCGGCTCTTGACCGTCGCAAGCGGGATACGCTGTTTGGCCGCGATTTCCTCATAGGTGTAGCCAGCCAATTCACGGAGGATTAAGACTTCGCGGAAGTTTGGCTTCAGTTGATCCAATGCAGTTTGAACTTGGTCAACTACTGCTACCCGGGTATCAATATCGCTCCCGGCAGAACGCATGTTCGCGCCCGCTTCGGAATCGAGCTGCATCATCTCCGTGCGCTTCTGAATCTTTTGCCCCTGTTTCTTGCAGGCATTCAGCGCGATCTTGGTGAACCAAGTTTTAAAAGAGGAATTGCCCCGAAACCTATCCAAATATTTATATGCAGATGTTACAGCGACGCTAAAGGCATCTTCGGCATCGTGGTAATTGCTGCACATACGCAAGCAGACGCTAAAAACGCTGTCCTTATACAGCCTGATGAGTTCAACGAAGGCTGCTTGATCGCCGCTCTGGGCACGCTGAACTAACTCCCGTTCCAAAACCTTTGTTTCCATTATGACAGCACCCCGCCGAAATCATCGTCCGAGTTGTCATCACCGGAGTACAGGTCATCGAAATCGAAATCATGGTCGTCATCGCCATCGTCATCGGAGGCATCACGATGATCGTCGTCATCATCTTCGACTTCCATTTCGGCTTCTTCGTCGTCGTCCTCAGCATCCGCTGCATCGTCAAGAAACAGCTCCGCCTCTTCTGGGTTGACGAAATGACCATCTTCGGTCAACTCAGGATCATCATCGGCTGGGATTAGGGACTCATCCGCCAAGTCGGAGTTAGGTTCCATGGCAGCGGCCAGGATTTGTTCAAAAACGTCGTCGGAAAGCACGTTTTGCGTGTCTCCCAGCAAATCTGGCAGCACAGGCTCGACAGCCTCATTATCCCAGGGTTTGGGACTATCAGCTCCATCAGTAGCGCTCACGAAAGCTACTCCTTATTTTGGTCGGACTAGTCGCATTTTAGCATTCCAGGTTAGGCTCCACGTTGCCATCCTGCGACTCACACATTGGGCAACTGATACTAATTAACCGGCACCTCGCAGGGAGTAGTAGTACCAGCCATCGCTCATCTCGAAGCACTCCGAGTAGTCGTCCGAGACACCACTTTGGTATTCGCTGTCCGCGATCTGGATGCAGTTGGACGACGTACCGGTTCCATATGGACCGTTGAGGATCCAGGTGTAGTTCGACGGCGGTGAGTACGGAGGAGACGGGAACTGTTCTTCGGGTTCGGAGTAGTCCGATCCTGAACTGTAATCCGAATCAACCGATTCCTCAGTTGTCGTACTGGTTTCTGTTGTCGTATAGGTCGACGTAGGAGTGTAATAATCGCTTGTCCGCGTTGAGGTGGAAGTGGGCTCAGCAGAAGTTGAAGTCGCGGTTTCTGCAGCCCGGTTGTCCTCTTGCTTGTTGTTCCAAACGGCCCAACCGCCGACAATTACACCAAAGAGCGCCAGCACAGCCACGATGCTCAAAATGACCGCCGGTGCCGACGAATTCTTCTTTGGCGCATTGGGAACATTTGAGCCTGCGGAAAAATCGGCCGCCCTTGGAGCATCACCTGCACTTGCCGAGTTTTCCACAGGGAATTGTGTTGTTTCAGAAAACGAAGAGGTCGAATCTTGTGCCGAGTAGTTCGCCGAGGGCGTCTCGCTCCATGCGCACTGCTGCCCTGTCTCAGGAGCAAATCCGGGCCCCGATTCGCGCGGGGTCTCCGAGCCTACCGGCTTGTTCATAGCACCCTGCTTACGACGGGGTTTCTGCGTCCGACTGACATGATTGCTTGCGTAGTTGGAATTAAAGGAATCGCCTCCGGAAGAACCTTTTCGCCGAGGCGGTTGAGATTTCATGGAACCCATTACTTCGGTCTCCTTTACCGTATTTTTCGTGAGTCGTACAGGCTAATTGCAGCTTGTACGTAATGGTCATTGCCCGAGTAGTTAGCCTTCGGTGGAAGTGGATACTTCGAGGCCTGAAGGTTTAACTGAGCATTCGAATTGCCCTGAGCAACGAAGTCCTTGACCACTTGACTGCAATAGCTCGCTATCGCGTCGCTGTCCCTGCGGGGAAAGACACAAAACTGCGGTACTGCACGGTGGACATGCGGTTCAACATCTGCAACCGTAATCTGCGCTCGCTTACGAGCCACGGCTTGTTTATTACTTTGAATAATCTGTCGGGATTTCGCTGTAATCTGCGCCGCTCGTTGGTCGAACTGGTTAGCTGAGCTAATTGCTCTATACAGATTCCCTGCAATAACTGACCAGTCCTTTTGCTCGTCAACCCATTCCACATTTGTTCCCTGAGATTTTGCGATTCCTCGATAAACAAGGTTTCCAAATGCAGCCAGGCCGCAGATCCACACTGCCATCGTCGTAAGGCCGAACACATCACCAATAAGCAACCGGGTGAAAACGCTCAACACTGTGATTGCAAGCAAAATCCAAAAAGTCGTCAAGGGCTTGGTACGAACAGAAACTAATTGAACGTTTCCCCAAGCTGGATTCGACCCGAAACCTGCGATGTATTTCTGAATTTCAGCTTGCGATTGTGCCTGATTGAGCACGGTATGCCGACCAGTGTCTGGCGAATATAGCGCCCAGCGGTTCCGTCGATCACCTGCTAAGTGTGTAGCGACAACATCTGCGATTTGACGCTGCTGAGACTCCACGTCGCCGTGCGCACGCGCGCGAAAACTCTCATTAGTCGTTTTCTGAGCTTTGAGGTCATTGTGCGCTTTTACGTATTCAGGTAACGCTAGATTTGCCCATTTCTTGTCCTCAGCTTGCGCGACATTGCTGACACAGTCCTCCCAGATTCGCCTATTCTTCGAATAGTTTTCTGTGATGCGATGCCAAGAACTTACAACTTGACCATGATTAGATCGCTGAAAAGCCTGTGCTTTTGCTCGAGCCTCCGAATCGCGGGTGGACTCAACCCGAGCCTTCTTAGCTGTCGACTGTTGAAGCGTTTGCTTCCAAGCACTCAACTTTTGCTGTGCGCTGGCGATGTCATCATTAACCTCGCTGAGCTCGTCTTCCTTCCCATCAATAAGGTCTGGCAGACGACTTTCCTCTGCATCCAATTGCGCTGGTTCTGCCAGCAACTCATCTACATCGCTGTTGACAAGACGAAAGTCGGATTCGGCTGACTGTAAAGCTCTTTCGGCGTCAGAGAGCAGCGATTTTGCTTGCTTGCGTGCTCTTTCATATTGATCTTTATCAGCATTGTATTGAGCTGTTTCGCGGTCAAAGCGACCGTCATCAATCGGTTTGGGGAATTGCAGTTTGGAATCTTCAAGGCTGTCGATTCGCTGCTGATGACGATATTCATCTTCTACAGATTGCCGGTGAGCATCAGCTAACCGCTGTCGCTCAAAGTAGTCATTGCCGTCATAGTCACGAATCTGCCGATCGAGGTCCTCGGAATACTGCTGCGCGTCTTTAAGCTTTCGCGTCGCATCTTGAATCTGCCCGTCGATATCATCGATCCGGCTTTCCCAGCGCTGCATCTCCAATTTGAATCGACCATCATCAACCGGCTTTTGCAAAGAGTGCAGTCGGTTTTCAGCCTGGTGAAACTCGTATTCGGCTTGCTGCTTGGCCAATCGCGCAGACGATACCCGGTCCCGCGCATCTTCAGCTTGACGACGTGCTGCTGCTAGCCGACCGGAGTAGGAGGCGCGCTTAGAAGCAACAGCATCCAATTCATCATGGAACCCCTGCAGCTCCGAAGAAACTTCATCACGCTGATCGCAGAGAGCTCCGATATGAGATTGATAATTCGAGACCTGAGTTTTCGCTTTGTTGATCTCAGCCTCAAATTTAGACACCTGCGATTGATAATTACGCGTGACACCGTCACTAATTTTCTGGGCCAACTCTGCTGAGGTTGGCGCAACAAAAGACATCATAGGAGAACTCGAAATAGTTACGAATATGGCTGCAGGTTCTCTTTAGTGCTCCTTAATCAGGCGAGTATTTCCCCAGCGGTCGTGGTAGCCCTGGTTGTACGGCGAATTCATCACGGAGAAGAAACGCACAACGTACGCAATGCCCGCTGCAAAGCTTCCGATAAATGGCACCAAAGAATAGAAAAGGTTGATGTTGCGCTTTACCGCGTGGCCAAATCCCATTGGTCGACCATCCGTAGTGATCAAACGCAGGCCAAGGATTTTCTTTCCGAGAGTCTGCCCCATGGCGCCCTCTAGACAAACTTTGTAGGCGAAGCCAAGGATGAACATAAGAATTGCACTAATAATCATGCCTCCAATTACTGCCTCATCACTGCCCGCGGCACTGCCTCCGCCTACAAAAATCACGTAAATCACGAACTGAATGAGACCGATGATTAGCGCATCGATGAGGTAGGCACCAGCCCTTTGTCCCAGGGAGGCATTTGTATAAGTCGGATCTGCCCACTGCTGTTCGTGCAGTGTTACTGGAGCAACCTGAGCCATGCCCGGCTGTACCACCGACTGCTGAAAATGATGGGGCTGTTCAGATAGTTGACCAGCAGCGGATACGGACTGGTATGGCTGCTGATCAGCGACAGGCTGTGTGGGCATAATGTACGGGTTTTCCTGGCCGTACAGGGGCTGCTGCTGCGACAGCTGAGGTTGCTGCTGTTGAGGAGCCCCGAAACCAAACTGTGTGTTGGCCTGTGGCTGGCCACCGGAAACTCCTGCCTGGCCTCCGGCTCTGCGTGGCTGAACGGTGCGGCGAACCGGGTTATTGGGATTCTGCTGATTCATTAGAGGTTCTCTTTCCTTGGAAGGGGTGACGTAAGGATCTAAGTCGCGGAAGAAGACAAGAGAAGTGAACTTGGAAACAATCCTTGCCCTTGTTGATTCCTCAATTCCTTGCGACTTTCACTCCTTAGAGGACGCCGCGGGTCAAAATGTTCCTGACGAACGCTAAAAACTTTTTCTGATTTGGATTTCAAAGCCAGATACCAAAAAGACGAAGACTGCCCCATACGCGTTCTTGCTGCACGTTGGCGATGTTAGAAGGGGCGGAGAAACGACGAATCCCGCCTTTAACCAAAGACGGGATTGTTTGAGGCTAGGAGCCCTGAGATGTTGTCTTAACCAGCGTCATGCCGCGATACCACGCCAGCGATTGTGGAAGCAGGCATAGGACAAGAGCAATGATTGACAAAACGAGATAACAAGTGAATTCCCACCAGTAATAGAACCCGAAGTGGTAGTCAAAAACAAAGAAAGGTACGTCTATAACAAAGATCATGGCGTCGTTAATCAGATTAAGACCTGGTACCAGTGCAGCTGTCAGTAAAAGACCAATTTTAAGTCGACGATACATTCCAGAACTTGTGAATCCGCTGACCAAGGTCATGACGATTATTCCCAGAATTGCTACCCGGGAAAATATGTTTATTACCACCTTCAAAAACATAAACCAGGTCGATTCAGAATATTCGAGACTTTGAACAAAGGTAAAGACTCCATCACCAATCCAGAAAACTGCTAATCCGGCCAACGTCACGATAGCGGCCTGAATAGTCTTTGGTATACGTACCCACACGTCTTTAAGCGTTGCTTCCGGCGCTAGTGGTTGCACCGGCGCAAACGTCGTGGTGACTGTCCGCATGATTACGCTGTTGTGGGATACCGAAGACACGGTCGGAGTCATGTCACCGACAGCACCGTGACCACGCGGAGCATCAACACCTCCCTGCCCTAAGGCATTTAGCCCATGGGAGCTTCTCGTTGTCGCCAAATCCGCTAAGAAATCCGTCGTTACCTCCGGTGGCGAAAAGGGACTCTGCAAGGCCTGGTCATAGCGCTGTTTTTTGCTCTCATCTGCGAAAATTGCAACTACATAACCTGCAAGTTCTTTCTTTTCGGCATCCCAACTTTGAGAGTCGGTACTGTTAATCTGCTGTTGAATTTTGTTAGCTACAACAGCTCCGGGCTGGCTAGGATCCACCGCAAAAACTGCGTATAAATCAATCCCGCTCATTTGGGAAGGCCTCCTCTTCTAGTCACGGCAATCTTTGCCGCACACAAACACTCATGGGGTTCATGTATTAGAGGAGACCGAGCACCGAAATGTTCCCGGCTTTGCCGAATTAGGAATTAAGCCTAACTGGTTGTCTCTCCAGAAAGCGCCTACAAAATCGAGTGAATGCCTAAATTCCCAAAACTGACTTAGCAATCAGGAAGTAGATGATTAGGCCGGAGGCATCGACAAGCGTGGTAATGAATGGGTTGGCGAAGACCGCCGGGTCAATGCCGAACTTCTTACCAATCAGCGGCATAATGCCGCCGACAGTGGCAGCGAGAGTACAGATACCCAGCAGCGTCAGGCCGATAACGAGGCCTATGTCCCAACCATAAACCAACCCCGCCAAGAGTAGGCCGAGAGTACCCAGCAGCAGGCCGAGGAACGCACCAACTCTCACCTCTCGGAGTATGACCTTGAAAAGGTCGCTGGGTTGAACATCCCCTAGTGCCAGCGCACGGGTAATAGTAGTGGCAGCCTGGTTGCCAGTATTGCCACCAGTACCAATCAGCAGCGGCACGAACACCGAAAGAACCACCATCTGAGACAGAGTCTCTTCGAAGGTTTCCAGGACTTGCACGGTCAATGTCGCACCAATAGCCAGTACAAGCAACCAGACCACACGGGAGCGGACGATCTCAAAGATCGGCGTAGCAAGGTAAGGCAAACGCAGCGGCTCAGAACCTGAAATACGAGCTTGGTCCTCGGAGTCTGCTTCCTCCAGAATCCGGAGTGCGTCGTCCACCGTGAGCAGACCGATAACGCGCTGCTCGCTATCGACGATCGGTAAAGCTAAGCGCTTACGATCGGCGCACATGCGAGCCACCTTCTCCTCAGACTCAGTAGCCTCTGCGTAGTCTGCTTTCCGCAAAATTGCCGCAATATGGATATCACTGCTGGCACGCATCAAATCACGAAGACTTATCACGCCCACCAGTCGACGATTCCGATTCGACACCGGCAACGTGTAGATGGATTCCGCATCATCCAAATGGTTATAGACCGTCTCCAAGGCCTCGCCCGCCGTCATATCGTCATGAAGTGACACCAGCTCCGGGCTCATCCGACGCCCAATGGAACCGTCGGGGTAACCGAGGACGATGTTGGTCAGCTCTCGCTCATCATCCGGTAGATTGGCGAGCAGTTTTGCAGCGACAGACGCAGGCAGCTCGTCGAGCAGTTCTGCTCGATCGTCCGGTTCCATCTCCGCGAAAACTGCGGTGACTTCAGGATCACGGAGGCTGTCGATTAGGTGCGCCTGCAGCGCTGAGTCCAACTCATCGAAGGTTTCAACCGCCGTGTCTTTCGGCAGTGTGCGGTAGAACAGCGCACGTTCCTCATGGCTGAGGCGGCGCATCCTTCGAGCGGCAGCTTTGGGCTCAACATCAATTAAGAGCCGCGACAATGTCGCCACGTCGTGTGAGCGAAGCGCGGACTCGAGATCTCGATCATGAAGGGTTCTGGCGTTGCCCATGATCCAGCATGCCTCCCGCTGCTCTCACCTGGTACCGGCTGTACCGACCTCTTTTGAGCATACCGGCAAGCACGAGGTTTAACCCCACAGAGCACGAACCTGACCGCCATGTTGCGGCTCCAAGCTCTGGCCAAACCAGGCCAGCCGCAAGCTAGGAACAACCGTAAAGATTGTTCTAGACCCGCATCCTCTGTACAAACTTTTCAAAACTGCCATCTACCCTAAAACTCTCATCCAAAAGCGGATTAGATGCGTGATCCTTATCATAACGAACATAAATAGCCAGATCTCGGTTGTCATTTATCAACATTGCCTGACCTCCATAACCGAACTCGAAGGCTATAAAACCAGGTAACTCATACTCTCTATAATTTGGCCACGATTCTCGGTAAGCATCGACTCGCTCAATCCATGACTCAACGCCAATATAGACATAATTTGTACATAATTGTGCAGCTACTGAGGGAACCTCAACATTTGGAATACCGTGAAGGATATCTTGACTGCAATCCTTAGAGGTCATTGGTATCAACGTGGGGCGCTTTAGAAGTCAACGAAGGTCGCACCCCCTCAATGTCCGGGCCTTCGTACAAGCGAACATCATGAGGCTCGGCCGGCTCTTTTCGACTACCGTACCAAATACCTCCAGTACAGATCGCCAAACTTAGTACAGCTACCCCAATCAGCATACTAATGTTGACTACACCAATTCTGTTAATTTGAATCTTAATCCAGCCGGCCATTACAGCTATTATCTTCACCAGAAATCTTCCTCTCCGGACAAAAGAGAATACAATCTATGACGCCAGTATCCAGCAATTCGATCGCTTTTCTCACTAGTCCAGTGAGTGCACTCTACCTCGATTAGATAAGATCTATCCTCAGGGTATATATCTGTTCGATAATATTTTTGATAACCTGTCTCTGAGTAATCAGAATAAGAGAAGGCAAGGTAATCAGGTATTTCCACCTTGACATACCCATCAAGCGCTTCTGCACCAGATAAGTGCTTATCAATTAGCTCTCGGTCGAACACAATCGTATAGACCTGATTAGCACATCCTCCATCTAAATAAAACTCGGACGAATAGCCGTCCACCTTTTCTCCCGCTAGACGTGGCGTATTACTCTCGGATTTTTCATTGGTTGCATGACTGAAAACCCGCAAATATGGAGGAATTTGATCAGAAATATCCCGAGGCATTCCTGGCGGAGTAAATGCATAGTCGTCCGCCTGGGACGCCTCCGAATAAGCAACTGCACCTGAGCCGAGGAGCATTCCGGCGCAGGCCAAAAGAACAACTTTACGACGCTTGTTCAAAATGGCCTTCTTAGATCGCGATCTCTCCGAAGCCTGTTTGTTTCCAATCTGGTTGTCAGGACGTGGGCGATCTTCAGACGCCTGAGCGCGTGGGCGATCCTCCAAGGACGATATGGAATCGCTGCTTATCACCAGCCGTTGGGGCTTTCTACCGGGAATTGGACTCATCATGCTTGATAGAGTCCGCGCGCAACCAAAAAGTTCCCTGTTCATACGAAATTTTTCAGTCTTTTCGGGAAAGAGCCTTAGCGGCAAAACTCGTGGGTTATTCGCAGAACATGATGTTGTCGAACGCCTTCACCACTTGACTCCGAATCAGCGGCCAGGCCGTACACACTCCATCTCGCACAGGCACAGCACTTAGCTGTAGAGCCTCTCATATAACCGAGACACCAAGTAGAAGACAGCTAATCCGTACTCGCCCATATAATCGTCCCAAGACGCACACAAGCCAAAATCACACCAATTGCTCCGCAGGTCAGACCTGCCCCATAAGCGTCGTTGTAAGCGCACACTACGGCGATAACCCCAAAGATTATGCCGACCACGAGAGACACAACGGATATAACCCCGATAGTCATTCCCTTTCGGAGTTCGTAGTAGTACAGTTCGGTCACCTCGTTTACTTCATGAGTCGCCAAATGGCTGGTCAATAACAGCTCTTCTAGTTCTTCATTATCCAATTCCCCGGCTACGAACAGATCTTGAAGTTCTTCACCAGTTTGATCCTCGTATTGCCGAATATGCCTAAAGATATACTCTTCTAAGGTAAGTCCCTCGTCCTCAGCGGTTTGCTTGAGCAGCAAATCGATGAAATCGTTCTTGAGCGGTAACTGGCTTTCCACTGTGCCTCCTGGTCAACGTGATAATCAACCACCGACGGACCAAATATCGCTTCCAATCGCATTGAAGCACGTCTCTAATAGCCGGTGTTCACGTATTAGAGGGCCTGCGCAATGAAAAAGTTCCGAAGAAGGCGCACCAGATTCCGGAAAGCCATCTGCATCAGGCACAAACAAAACCCCCGCCACAGAAAACACTTGCGTGTTTCCCGCGGCGGGGTTCTCGTCGTAAAGCCCTAGCTGATTGCTCAGCTATCGGGTCTTACTTAGCCTTCTCGACGATCTCGAGCAGGCGGTAGTGCTTGTCCTTGGAGAGCGGACGGCACTCTTCGATGCGGACGCGGTCGCCCACGCCAGCCTCTTCGTTCTCGTCGTGCGCCTTGACCTTGGAGTTCGTGCGCATGATCTTGCCGTACAGGGCGTGCTGCTTGCGGTCCTCGAGCTCGACAACGATGGTCTTCTGCATCTTGTCGGACACGACGTAACCGGTGCGCACCTTACGTGCGCCAGCCTCGGTGGTGTTCATGTTTTCCTCACTCATGCTGCATCACCATCGGTTGGTGCAGCAGACAGGCCGAGCTCGCGCTCACGCATAACGGTGTAAATGCGAGCAATATCCTTGCGGACAGTGCGGAGACGGCGGTTGTTGGTCAGCTGACCGGTAGCGCTCTGGAAACGGAGGTTGAACAGCTCCTCCTTAGACTCCTTGAGCTTGGCAACCAGGTCATCGTTATCCAGCGAGCGAAGCTCGTGGGCGGGAATGCCGTTCGACATCAGTACTGATCCTCCTTCCGAACGATTCGGGTCTTAATCGGCAGCTTAGCGCCTGCGCGCTTCAGTGCCTCGACGGCAACTGCCTCGTCCGGGTAGGACATCTCGAACATGATGCGACCCGGCTTGACGTTTGCAATCCACTTCTCGACTGGGCCCTTACCGGAACCCATACGAACACCCAGCGGCTTCTGGGTCAGCGGACGGTCCGGGAAAATCTGAATCCAGACCTTACCACCACGCTTGACGTGGCGGTTGATGGCAATACGCGCTGCCTCAATCTGACGGTTGGTGATGTAGGCCGGCTCGAGAGCCTGGAGACCGTATTCACCGAAAGTCACCTTGTTGCCGCCCTTGGACATACCAGAACGGGTCGGGCGGTGCTGGCGACGGAACTTAACGCGCTTCGGGATGAGCATGAATTAGCCCTCCTTCTTCTCAGATGCACGCTGACGACGCTTGCCACCGCGACGCGGGCGGTCGTTGCCGCGACGCTGGCGGGCGTTGCCGGCGTTGATCTCGGACTCGCGACGGCCACCGATCACGTCACCCTTGTAGATCCACACCTTGACGCCAATGCGGCCGAAGGTGGTGTGAGCCTCGTGGGTGCCGTAGTCGATCTCCGCACGCAGGGTGTGCAGCGGAACGCGACCCTCGTGGTAGCGCTCGGTGCGGCCCATCTCGGCACCACCGAGACGACCGGAGCAGACAACCTTGATGCCCTTGACGTGCGGCTGACGCATTGCAGACTGGATAGCCTTGCGCATTGCACGACGGAAAGCGACACGGTTGGCGAGCTGCTCAGCGATGGACTGAGCAACCAGCTTCGCATCCGCGTCAATGTTCTTGACCTCGAGGATGTTCAGCTGAACCTGCTTGCCGGTGAGCTTCTCGAGCTGGCCGCGGATGCGATCAGCCTCGGAGCCACGACGACCGATAACGATGCCCGGGCGTGCGGTGTGGATGTCCACACGCACGCGGTCACGGGTGCGCTCGATAACGACATCGGAGATGCCGGCGCGCTCAAGACCGGTGGACAGCAGATCGCGGATCTTGATGTCCTCGGCCAGGTAGTCAGCGTACTGCTTGTCGGCGTACCAGCGGGACTTCCAGTCGCTGGAAATACCGAGGCGAAGACCGTGTGGATGGATCTTCTGTCCCACTATCGGTCACCTTCCTTCTGGCTCTCGACGACCACGGTGATGTGGCTGGTGCGCTTGCGGACGTGGAAAGCACGGCCCTGCGCACGCGGGCGGAAGCGCTTCATGGTCGGTCCCTCGTTGGCGTAAGCCTCGGAGATGACCAGAGTACGACGGTCCAGGCCGAAGTTGTTCTCAGCGTTTGCAGCTGCAGACGCAACAACCTTGGCAACTGTATCGGCAGCACCCTGCGGGGCGTACTCCAGGATGTTAAGTGCCTCGTCGACGGACTTACCGCGAACGGTGTCCAGGACGCGACGTGCCTTCATCGGAGTAACGCGGACGAAGCGCGCAGTTGCGCGTGCAGAAGTAATGTCGTTGCTCATGGCTTATCGACGTCCCTTCTTGTCATCCTTGACGTGACCCTTGAAGGTCTTGGTCGGGGCGAATTCGCCCAGCTTGTGGCCGACCATAGAGTCATCCACGAACACCGGCACGTGCTTGCGACCGTCGTGAACGGCGAAGGTGTGGCCGATGAAATCGGGGAGAATCGTGGAGCGGCGAGACCAGGTCTTAATGACCTGCTTGGTGCCCTTCTCGTTCTGTGCATCGACCTTCGCGAGGAGGTGCTCATCGACGAACGGGCCCTTCTTAAGGCTGCGTGGCATTCTCAGTTCCCTCCTTAGCGCTTCTTATTCTTGTTGGTACGACGGCGACGAACGATCAGCTGGTCGCTTGGACGGTTCGGCTTACGGGTGCGGCCTTCCTTCTGGCCCCACGGGGAAACCGGGTGGCGACCACCGGAGGTCTTACCCTCACCACCACCGTGCGGGTGGTCGACCGGGTTCATGACAACACCGCGGACAGTCGGGCGCCAGCCCTTCCAGCGCATACGGCCGGCCTTGCCCCAACGGATGTTGATCTGATCCTGGTTTCCGACCTCACCGACGGTTGCACGGCAACGTGCGTCGACGCGACGGATCTCAGAGGACGGCATACGCAGAACTGCGTACTTGCCTTCCTTACCGAGAAGCTGAATAGAAGCACCAGCAGAACGTGCCAGCTGTGCACCAGCGCCTGGCTTGAGCTCCACGCAGTGAATAGTGGAACCGGTCGGGATGTTGCGCAGCGGCAGGTTGTTACCAACCTTGATGTCGGCATTAGCGCCGGACTCAACGATGGCACCCTGCTTCAGGTTCTTCGGAGCGATGATGTAGCGCTTCTCACCGTCTGCGTAGTGCAGCAGTGCGATGTTGGCGGTACGGTTCGGGTCGTACTCGATGTGAGCGACCTTTGCCGGAATGCCGTCCTTGTCATTACGACGGAAGTCGATGACACGGTACTGGCGCTTGTGTCCGCCACCCTTGTGGCGAGTGGTGATGTGACCGTGAACGTTACGGCCACCAGTCTTCGACAGCGGGCGCAGCAGAGACTTCTCAGGAGTCGAGCGAGTAATCTCGCTGAACTCGGAGACGGAGCTCTGGCGGCGACCCGGCGTAGTCGGCTTGTACTTACGAATAGCCATACTTTTGCTCTTCCTTAACTTCCTCGTCGGCTAGCGGCTAAGCTGCCGAACCGCCGAAGATGTCGATGGGATCGCTGCCGGCCGCGAGAGTCACGTAGGCGCGCTTGGTGTTCTTGCGCTTGCCGTAGCCGGTGCGGGAACGCTTGCGCTTGCCCTCACGGTTGAGGGTGTTGACGGAAGCGACCTTGGCACCGAAAATCTCCTGGACCGCGATCTTGATCTGGGTCTTGTTAGCGTCGGTGTGGACCAGGAACGTGTAAACGCCCTGCTCCATGAGTCCGTAGGACTTCTCAGACACTACCGGTGCAACAATGATGTCGCGGGGATCTGCGATGGTAGCCATTACTTCTCCTCCTTACCGGCGGTGCGAGTGATGAAGTCATTGAGTGCCTGAACGGCGAAGATGACGTCATCGGCCTTCAGAACATCGTAGGTGTTCAGCTGATCCTCAGACAGGATGTGGACACCTGGCAGGTTACGAACCGACTTCCACGAGTTGACGTCCTCGCGCGGCAGAACGACGAGCACGTTGCGGCGCTCAGTCAGACGCTCGACAAAAGTACGAGCTGCCTTGGTGGACGGGGTCTGGCCTGGGACCAGTTCCTCGACAACGTGGATGCGGTCGTGGCGAGCACGGTCAGAGAGTGCGCCGCGCAGAGCAGCTGCAACCATCTTCTTCGGGGTGCGCTGGCTGTAATCGCGAGGCACCGGGCCGTGGACAACGCCACCGCCGGTCCAGTGCGGAGCACGGATCGAACCCTGACGAGCGCGACCGGTACCCTTCTGGCGCCACGGCTTGCGGCCACCGCCGCGAACCTCACCGCGGGTCTTGACCTTGTGGGTGCCCTGGCGAGCTGCTGCACGCTGTGCGACAACAACCTGGTGCATCAGGGCGATGGACACCTCCGCGTCGAACACGGAAGCAGGAAGCTCAACCGAACCGTTCACGCCGCCTTCAGCGGTGTGTACGTCTAGCTTGAGGTTGGTCATGCGTGAGCACCACCCTTCGTGGCAGTCTTAACAACCAGCAGGCCGCCGCGTGCACCCGGAACTGCGCCCTTGATGAGCAGCAGGTTCGCGTCAGCGTCAACCTTCTGGATCTTCAGGTTCTGGGTCGTGACCCGGTCGTTACCCATGCGGCCTGCCATGCGCTTGCCCTTGAAGACGCGTCCTGGCGTGGCGCAAGCGCCAATGCCACCAACACGACGGTGAGCAGCCTGGTTACCGTGAGCGGCACCCTGGCCAGCAAAGCCGTGGCGCTTCATACCACCGGCGAAGCCGTGGCCCTTAGAGGTACCAGTGACGTCGACGTACTCAATTTCGCCGAAAATGCCGACACCAACGGACTGGCCGACCTCGTAAGAGGAAGCGTCCGGGGTGCGAATCTCAACGCTGTGGCGACGCGGGGTCACACCGGCCTTCTTGAAGTGGCCGGCCTCCGGCTTGTTGACCTTACGCGGGTCAATTTCGCCGTATGCAATCTGGACGGCGTCGTAGCCGTCGGTTTCCTTAGTGCGCACCTGAGTCACTACGCACGGCCCAGCCTCAACGACGGTAACCGGAACAACGCGGTTCTCCTCGTCGAAGATCTGAGTCATACCGAGCTTCGTGCCCAGGATGCCCTTGATCTCGTTTTCACTCATTTATCTTGTCTCCGCTACCAAAAGTCCAGGATCACTGAATGTTCACATCGACACTTGCCGGAAGGTCAATGCGCATAAGTGCATCGACGGTCTTCGGCGTTGGATCGAGAATGTCGATCAGACGCTTGTGAGTGCGCATCTCGAAGTGCTCGCGCGAGTCCTTGTACTTGTGCGGCGAACGGATAACGCAGTAAACGTTCTTTTCGGTTGGCAACGGCACCGGGCCAACGACGCGTGCACCCGTACGGGTAACGGTCTCCACGATCTTTCGCGCAGAAGCGTCGATAGCCTCGTGGTCGTAGGCCTTGAGCCTGATGCGGATCTTCTGTCCGGCCACGCTTGTCCTCTCCTCGGTCGGCGCGCCCCAATTAAAGGGGCGTCGACCCTGTCAATGTTTCTCGACGCCGTCAGCAACTATGGCCAGCGCCAGAAATTAAAACTGGGTTGTGCATTACTTCAAAGCGATTTCGTCTTCGATCGTCATGGCAAATTAACTTATGGCCATGACCCGAGCGGACGAATAACGCCTTGCACTCAAATCCCAGTGGAAAACAAGTCCCCCTCGTGGGGCTCTTCATTTGCCTACTGCCGCTGTTAATTTGCCATGCCACCTCCGACCCCCGCGGTCGGGCGTGTCGCCCGTTTTTCTCCGTGAGGCACGATCGGGAAGAAACTTCCCTACGTGGTCATGCTCGCCTTACCATAGGCGCTATGTCCAATTTCGTACTGGTTCCCAGCTGGGCCTGATACAACAATTGGCGCGAACGCCTTTGTTAAAGCAACCTCCGTATTAAAGCACGTCCGGGCTACGAATGTAAAATCACGATTCCAAAGTGCAACGTACATCACCCCCATTACGGCACAGTCGGCTTGACGACGGCTATTGCGTCGCCCCCACCCCGTCTAGTGTCGGGTATGTACAGATACAAAAAATCCCGACTTCCGCTTACGCGGAGTCGGGATTCTTCTAAGACTTAAGTTAAAGCACTTCCCCTATGGGGAGAAACCTTACTTAACGATCTTGGTAACGCGGCCAGCGCCGACGGTGCGGCCACCCTCGCGGATAGCGAAGCGCAGGCCCTCGTCCATTGCGACCGGCTGGATCAGCTTGACAGACATGTCAACGTTGTCGCCCGGCATGACCATCTCGACACCTTCCGGCAGGGAAACGACGCCGGTGACGTCGGTGGTGCGGAAGTAGAACTGCGGACGGTAGTTGTCGAAGAACGGGGTGTGACGGCCGCCCTCATCCTTAGACAGGATGTAGACGGAACCCTCGAACTCGGTGTGCGGGGTGTAAGCGCCCGGCTTAGCAACGATCTGACCGCGCTCGATGTCCTCACGCTTGGTACCGCGGAGCAGCAGACCACAGTTGTCGCCAGCCTCAGCGGAATCCAGCAGCTTGCGGAACATCTCGATACCGGTAACGGTGGTCTTCTGGGACTTCTCCTTGATGCCCAGAATCTCGACCTCGTCGTTAACGTTCAGAACGCCGCGCTCAACACGACCGGTAGCAACGGTGCCGCGACCGGTAATGGTGAAGATGTCCTCAATCGGCATCAGGAACGGCTTGTCGGTCTCGCGAACCGGATCCGGGATGTTCTCGTCGCAAGCTTCCATCAGCTCGACGATGGAGTTGACCCACTTCTCTTCGCCCTCAAGAGCCTTCAGAGCGGAGATGTGGACGATCGGAGCTTCCTCGTCGTAGTCCTGCTCAGCCAGCAGCTCGCGGACCTCCATCTCGACGAGCTCGATGATCTCTTCGTCGTCGACCATGTCGCACTTGTTCAGCGCAACGAGGATGTACGGAACGCCAACCTGGCGAGCCAGCAGAACGTGCTCGCGAGTCTGCGGCATCGGGCCGTCAGTAGCAGCGACAACCAGGATTGCGCCGTCCATCTGAGCAGCACCGGTAATCATGTTCTTGATGTAGTCGGCGTGGCCCGGGGCATCGACGTGAGCGTAGTGGCGCTTCTCCGTCTGGTACTCAACGTGGGAAACGTTGATGGTAATGCCACGTTCCTTCTCTTCCGGTGCCTTATCGATGGCATCGTAAGCGAACGACTCGTTCAGGTCCGGGAACTTGTCAGCCAGAACCTTGGTGATAGCGGCGGTAGTGGTGGTCTTACCGTGGTCAACGTGACCAATGGTACCGATGTTGACGTGCGGCTTCGTACGCTCGAACTTCGCCTTTGCCACTTTTAGTCCTCCTGGAGGTCTAGGTGGCCACGACTCTCGCAGCCACAATTTTGTGGTCACTCAATCCGCCTTCACAACATCAGAAGCCTTCAAGCTGTTCGCTTACGACTTCGGAACGTGCGCGCGCAAAAGAGCACTATTCTTTCACTGTGCCAGTTACTCGATACTAGGGCAGGATACTGGAGTTTTCCAAACCAGACCAACCCCCTAGTTAAGGGTGGGTAACGGCCAGCAACTCACATCGTCATTTACCTGCATAAATGCTAGATATTTGAGTTGCGATTTAAAATCGCCCAACGATATGAATTGCGAGCAGCTACCCCCTAGAGCTTGCCTGTGCTAACACACGCCAACAGTCTGACGATGTCTTAGCACAGTCAAAGCTAGAGGGAATCTACTAAAGCTGCAGACCCTCGCACTGCGTTCCCTAAAAAGAGCGACACTGCAGTGCGTGCAGGGATGGGGTCAGCTCTGATTGAGTGCCCCACCCTGCCGGCGCGATTTAAGCGCCGGTACGAGCTGCAATGATCTCCTCGGCCACGGAGGACGGAACCTCAGCGTAGGAGTCGAAGATCATGGTGTAGTTAGCGCGACCCTGGGTCTTGGAGCGCAGGTCACCAACGTAGCCGAACATCTCGGACAGCGGAACCAGAGCCTTGACAGCCTTGACGCCGGTGCGGTCTTCCATGGAGTTGACCTGGCCACGACGGGAGTTGATGTCGCCGATAACTTCGCCCATGTACTCTTCCGGAGTAATGACCTCAACGGCCATCATCGGCTCGAGCAGGACCGGCTTAGCCTTCTGAACAGCTTCCTTCATAGCCTGCTGACCAGCGATCTTGAAGGCCATTTCAGAGGAGTCAACTTCGTGGTAAGCACCATCGAGCAGGGTTGCCTTGATGTTCACCAGCGGGTAGCCAGCGAGGGTACCGTACTGCATTGCGTCCTGAATACCAGCGTCGACAGACGGGATGTATTCCTTCGGAACACGACCACCAGTGACCTCGTTGACAAACTTGTAAGTGGTGGACTCGCCCTCTTCCACCTCGTCAGTAGCCGGAGCGTACGGCTCCAGAGCAATAATGACGCGGGCGAACTGACCCGAACCACCGGTCTGCTTCTTGTGGGTGTACTCGAACTTCTCGACCGGCTTGCGGATGGTCTCGCGGTAAGCAACCTGCGGGTTACCGATGTTTGCTTCAACCTTGAACTCGCGCTTCATGCGGTCAACCAGGACGTCGAGATGGAGCTCGCCCATACCGCCGATAACGGTCTGGCCGGTTTCCTCATCCAGGTGAACAGTGAAGGTCGGATCCTCTTCAGCCAGACGCTGAATAGCGGTACTCAGCTTCTCCTGGTCGGCCTTGGACTTGGGCTCAATAGCAACGTCGATAACCGGATCCGGGAAGGACATGGACTCCAGAACAATCGGAGCATCCTGTGCACACAGGGTGTCACCGGTGGTGGTGTCCTTCAGACCAATGAAGGCGTAGATGTTACCTGCCACTGCCTCGTCAACAGGGTTCTCCTTGTTGGCGTGCATCTGGAACAGCTTACCGACGCGCTCCTTCTTGTCCTTGGTGGCGTTCAGGACCTGCTGACCAGGCTCCACGCGACCGGAGTAAACGCGGACGAAGGTCAGCTTGCCGAAGAACGGGTGAGCAGCAATCTTGAATGCGAGAGCGGAGAACGGCTCATCCTTAGACGGCTTACGGACCATTTCGACGTCCTCGTCGCCCATCTGGTGGCCGTGAACTTCACCGATGTCCAGCGGATTCGGCAGGAAGTCAATGACAGCGTCGAGCAGCGGCTCAACACCCTTGTTCTTGTAGGCGGTACCACAGTAGACCGGGTAGACCTCAGAGTTCAGGACCATCTTGCGGATGGCACCCTTGATCTCGTCCATGGTCAGCTCTTCGCCACCGAAGTACTTCTCCATGAGCTCCTCGTCGGACTCAGCGACGGTCTCAATGAGCTTCTCACGGTACTCGTTAGCCTTGTCGACCATGTCCGCCGGAATCTCCTCGACCTGCGCAGGAGTACCGATCTCAACCTTGCCCGGCCACATGAGGGCCTTCATCTCCAGCAGGTCAACAACGCCGTCGAAGTCATCCTCAGCGCCAATCGGCAGCTGCATAACCAACGGCTTAGCACCGAGGCGGTCAACGATGGTGCCAACGGTGTAGTAGAAGTCAGCGCCCAGCTTGTCCATCTTGTTGACGAAGCAAATACGCGGGACATCGTACTTCTGAGCCTGACGCCAAACCTGCTCAGACTGCGGCTCGACACCTTCCTTACCGTCGAAGACTGCGACGGCACCGTCGAGCACACGCAGGGAACGCTCAACCTCAACGGTGAAGTCGACGTGGCCCGGGGTATCGATGATGTTGATCTGGTTGTCGTTCCAGAAACAGGTCACAGCAGCGGAGGTAATGGTAATACCGCGCTCCTTCTCCTGCTCCATCCAGTCGGTTGTGGACGCACCATCGTGAGTCTCGCCGACCTTGCGGTTAATACCCGTGTAGTACAGGATGCGCTCGGTCGTAGTCGTCTTACCAGCATCGATGTGCGCCATGATGCCGATGTTGCGGACCTTGTGGAGGTCCTTCTTTACGGGAAGTGCACCTTCAGCCACTTGATTCCCCACTCGTTTCAAATCGGTTTGGCGGTGAGACTCAATCACGGGATTGCAATTGGCCGTCAAATCCGCCGTCGGTCGGGTTTGCTTTATCTATAATGCCACCGTCTTGGCGCGAAGTCGCGCCGTGACGTACACCTATTGCGTAAATTCTACGCAAGACATCGGGTGTAAGCGCCGGGCTGGCCCCTATTGAGTGACCCTTAAAGATCTGTGGACCTCGACCGACGCGCGCCGTTGACATACCGGCAGCTGCTTTACGACGGTGACCACTCGCGGCCTCCGTCGATAAGCGATTACCAGCGGTAGTGAGCGAATGCGCGGTTAGCTTCCGCCATCTTGTGAGTGTCCTCACGACGCTTGACGGATGCACCCAGGCCGTTGGATGCATCGAGGATCTCGTTAGCGAGACGCTCGGTCATGGTGTTCTCACGTCGCTGACGGGAGAACATCAGCAGCCAGCGCAGTGCCAGCGTGGTGCCGCGGCCCGGGCGAACCTCGACCGGGACCTGGTAGGTGGCGCCACCAACACGGCGGGAACGAACCTCAAGAGCCGGCTTGACGTTCTCGATTGCGCGCTTCAGAGTCAGCACCGGATCAGTACCGGTCTTCTCTTCGCACATCTCAAGTGCACCGTAGACGATGCGCTCTGCAGTCGACTTCTTACCGTCGATCAGAACCTTGTTGACCAGCTGCGACACCAGAGGGGAGCCGTAGACCGGGTCGTTGACGACAGGACGCTTCTGTACTGGGCCCTTACGTGGCATGGCTTACTTCTCCTTCTTTGCGCCGTAGCGGGAACGAGCCTGCTTGCGGTCCTTGACGCCCTGGGTGTCAAGGGAACCACGGACGATCTTGTAGCGGACACCCGGGAGGTCCTTAACACGACCACCGCGAACGAGCACCATGGAGTGCTCCTGCAGGTTGTGGCCCTCACCCGGAATGTAAGCCGAAACCTCGATACCGGAGGTCAGGCGAACACGAGCGACCTTACGAAGAGCCGAGTTCGGCTTCTTCGGGGTGGTGGTGTAAACACGGGTGCAAACGCCGCGGCGCTGAGGGGAACCCTTCAGAGCTGCGGTTGCAACCTTAGCCTTCTTGTCATGGCGGCCCTTGCGGACCAGCTGCTGAATAGTGGGCATGAAGCCTCTTTCTGTTTTCAATCCTCGCTGGACATTCTCACGACCGATGCCAACCGCAGCGGAGTAACCACCTTCCGTGTGAATGCATCACAAGAAAAGTTATTACTCATCCAGTGGTGAGCCCATCGGTTGAACGCAAGAAATGGAGGGATTTTGAACGTGCGAAACCCAGTCAGCCGCTCTCGCTGGCCTACTGGGTAATGTCTCAAGTTCCCAATTCTTTTCTGGGATCGTTGTATAACAGTACGCGAGCTGCGGGTTTAGTCCAAACACCCTGGTAATGGCCTATAAATTTCAAGCACTTTGAGTACAACTCCGGTTTGCGACCAAATTTTCGTCGTAAAGCGCGGCGCGCCTCACCCCACGACCTCTCGCGCCACTGGAGTCTCTAATCCTCCCACCACTGTCGCTCGGGAACATCGCCGCGGGAGCCGTCAGGCAGCAACTTAACTCCCAGCACCTGATGCAGCTGGATGGCGTTGTGACGGAAATTGTATTCCGAGCCGGCCATGTACATGCCCCACAACTTCGCCGTCTGTTCTCCGACAAGCTCAACTGCCTTATCCCAGTCGTTCTCCAGGTTTTCGCACCAGTCGTTGAGAGTGCGAGCATAGTCAAAACGAAGGTTCTGCTGATCGACCATCTCGAATCCCTGGTCCTGCATGGCATGCATGATTGTGCCAACGCCAGTGAGCTCGCCGTCAGGGAAGATGTAGCGATCAATGAAGGTGCCCTTGCGGGTGCGGTGATTATCCCAGTAAGTAATGCAATGGTTGAGCATCAAACCGCCCTCCTTCAGCTTCCCGTAAAGGAAACCAAAGAAGCTCCGGTAGTTCTTAACGCCAATGTGCTCCAGGATGCCAATCGCAGAGATGGCATCGAAGTTCTGCTCGGCGACATCTCGGTAATCCTGGAAACGCACCTCGGCGAGGTGCTCGAGACCTTCTTCCTTGATCTTCGCCTGTGCCCACTCTGCCTGCTGTTCGGAGAGAGTCACGCCAATCGCCTTCACTCCGCGCCTAGCTGCATAGAGAACCATGCCGCCCCAACCGCAGCCAACGTCGAGAAGCCGGTCGCCTTCCTTCAGACGCAACTTATCGAACACGAGGCGATACTTGTTCTCTTGAGCCTCTTCAAGCGTAGAGTCTTCATTCGGATAGTACGCACAGGTGTACGTCATCGACGGGCCGAGTAGGAACTCATAGAATTCATTGCTCACGTCGTAATGCGAAGAGATTGACTCTGCGTCGCGTTCCTTAGAATGGCGAGCCAGACCGTTGTGCAGGCGCTTCTTCCACCATGCGGTGCGCTCGATCTCCGGGATTTCAGGAACATACGGCAGCCCCATCGCCCGTAGCGAGCGGACGACCTTTGCCAAAGTTGCAGCAGGTGGAACCTCGAATTGATCATGCAGATCCATCAGCGCCCCGAAGGCCTCGATGGGGTGCCCGAGGCTCACACGGGTCAGTTCCAGTTCACCGGTAACGAATGCTCGCCCAAAGCCGACATCGTCACGCAGATGAGTCACGATGTAGTTCAAAACGTCGCGCGAGCGTACGTTGATGCCTACTTTCGCATCCTCCGGGCCTGCCGCCGAACCGTCGAAAGCAGTCAAACGCAGCGGCAGTGGCTTTTCCGAAGTATCGATGAAGGCCTCAAAGATCTCTGCAACGGTCATTGGAGTAAACGCCATGATGAGTCCTTATCTTTGAAAGATGTGGCTAAGTGATCTGTTTTTGTTTTAGACGTCGGCGCAGGGTTAAACACTCGGCGTTGCGATTGATTTAAGCGCCAGCAACGGTCTTGTCATAAAGGCGCGGGAAGCGCGAGTTGGGATCGTAGATTTCCTTGAGCTCGTCGGGCAGACCGCCTCCATAGAGCTCTTCAAACTGCTCCGGCGAATAGAAAGCCTCGGAATACAGTGACTTATGGCCACCCAATTCACTGACCTTTTCCTCGATGACCCGGTTAAAGGCGCCGGGACGCGAATCGCCGGGCACCAAATTTATTGGCACTGCTGACCAGAACCCCACGTTGACCCAGGTGGTCTCGGGATCAAGCGGATAGAGCGGCCACGGGCTGTCACTATCGGCTAATTTGTCACCGCCACCAATCAGATTCTCTGAACCTTCCCGAAGGTGGATTGGGCACATCCACACTGGCTGGATATCGCAAGCTTCGAAGAACCAATCCAAAAACTCAGCCAGTCGGTCGACAGTGACTTCGATATCCTGAACGACGCGCTCGTTAGCTGGCAGGCCCTTCCGAGCCTTCATCTTGTTCTCAAGGTCATATTTCTTATCGAGTCCAACCAGCTTCCAATAGAAAGACGAACGCTTGAGCTCTCGCGGCCACATAGCCCGCACTGTCGGATTCTGGGTTCCAAAAGCTCGAGAGCACCAGAACCAGTCAACATCCCAGCGCCAGATGTAATCGCGAATGGTGAGACGATCTCGGGTGATTCCCGATGGATGCTGGAGCGAGCGGTAGTAAACCTTGTCCCGGGTGTAGTCCGAGACAGGACCTTCTTCCTCCGTCTTACGGCCGAGCACAAGGTAGATTTCTTCCGGCGAGAACGCCACACCATCAAGAAAACCAACGGGTTCGCCTTGGTATTCCTTCTCGGCGACAACGGTTGCGAGCTTTTCAGCCGCCTCTGTTGTGGAGTGGCATCGCACGTGCCGGAGTTCAACGTACGGCAGTACTTCTTCCAGCTCAATCTTTAGTCTCACGACGTACCCGAGCGACCCATAGGAATTAGGAAAGCCACGGAACAGGTCCACATTTTCAGTACGAGAGCAGGTAATAATCTCGCCAGTGCCCGTCAGAATATCCATTTCCAGGACCGATTCATGCGGCAGACCATTGCGAAACGCTGTGGACTCTACGCCCATGCCTGTGACAGCTCCGCCGAGCGTGATTGTCTTCAGTTCAGGGATTACAAAGGGCATGAGCCCATAGGGCAAGGTGGCATCCACCAAGTCTTCGTACGTGCACATTCCCTGCACATCGGCAGTCTTTGCAACAGGGTCAACGGCCACTACCCCACCGAGGCCACTGACATCGAGGCCAGGAACATCGGTTTCACTGCGGGTCCGAAAAAGGTTCGACGTTTGCTTCGCCAACCGCACTCGCTTATCGACGGGAATAGATTGAAAACTCTCCAGAAGTTTCTGCACTCCCTGCTCATGCGCGTACCAGCCCACCGGTTCAACACAGACCTGGTCAATCCCCCGCCCTGGTGCCAGCTTTGCTGCCGCGGCAGTGAGCCTTCCGGCTAAACGAGGGACAGTGCCAACACCAGGATTCTGTTGATGAGCCATGAAAGCTACCGTAACCGCAGGTCTTGGGTGACTTCTATGCAAGTTGACGGATTGTTTTTCGCATCTTCGTGGGAAGCCACCAAACTTTGCATTCTCCGTGGAGAGCAATTCATCGCCTGAAAAGGGGATTTACCTCTATATCTATAACTTGCTATGGGTAACCTTAGTGTCCAGTCGGCTTACCCTTTAAAAGGGGTGGCGACCGAATGCGGTATGAAACAGAATTTCGCCATGCTCACCACAGGCGAATGCCTTCTTCATTGCCAGCAGTGTACTGACAGCGTATAGGTGGGGACATGTCTAAGAAGGTTATTGTCATTGGCGGCCACGGCAAGGTGGCCCAAATCGCTACTCCCCTACTTATCGACGATGGCTGCGAGGTCACCTCTGTTATTCGCAACCCCGACCAGGTCCCGGATATCGAGGCTCTCGGGGCCACACCAGCCGTTTACGACATCACCAGTCTCTCGACAGAGCAGTTTGCGGACCTTCTCAGCGGGCATGATGCCGTGATTTGGTCCGCCGGCGCTGGTGGAGGTTCACCAGAACGGACTTACGCGATCGACCGCGACGCAGCTATTACTTCGATTGCCGCGGCCGAGCAGGCTGGCGTTAAGCGCTACGTCATGGTCTCCTACTTTGGTGCGGGTCACGACCATGGCGTTCCAGAGGATCACAGCTTCTTTGCCTATGCCGAGTCCAAGGCTGCAGCCGACGAAGCGCTGCGCGCGTCAGACCTCGAATGGACCATTCTCGGCCCAAGCACACTTACCCTTGATAAGGGTCCGGATTCCATCGACACTGCTGCAACTAAGGCAGGCAAGGTCGCTCGCGCGACCGTCGCCAATGTCATCGCACAGACCGTATTCAACGACGCCACTGTTCGTCGCATGATCAACTTCAACGAGGGCAACACTCCGATTTCGGAGGCACTCAAGGCTTAAGCGACATCCGAGAGCGGTACATAATTAGCTCTCATCTTCTTGGAAACCGCTAACTCCTGACAAAGAAAAATCCTCCGGCACAACCGTGACGAACTAGCAATCCGCTAGTAAGCCACAACTGTGCCGGAGGATTTTTCCGGTTGCCACCTAACAGTTAGCGCACGAAGCCCCAACTGTCAGGCGAGGTGCTTTGCCCGACAGTGACCGAGGGAATTCTCCCGCTCCCCAGCCACTGCCGCAAAGCTATTGGTTTTTACTCGAAGGTTCCGATGTCATCCAGCGGAACTGCGGAACCGACCTGGTCGATGCCGTAGGTGTCCTCAGCGCCGTAGAAGCCCTCACCGAAGGAAGCGAACGGGGCGGCTGCCTGGCGGGCAGCTTCCTCAGTCGGCTCAACCGTGATGTTGCGGTAGCGCGAGATACCCGTACCAGCCGGGATCAGCTTACCGATGATCACGTTCTCCTTCAGGCCGATGAGCTTATCCGAGCGCTTGTTGATAGCGGCGTCGGTAAGCACGCGCGTCGTCTCCTGGAAGGAGGCGGCGGACAGCCAGGACTCGGTGGCCAGCGATGCCTTGGTAATACCCATCAGCACGCGACGACCCTCGATGACGCTGCCACCAGAGGCAACGATTTCGCGGTTCTTAGCCATGACCGTGGAGCGCTCGACCAGTGCACCTGGCAGCAGGTCGGAGTCACCCGGCTTGGACACAATCACGCGGCGCAGCATCTGGCTGACAATAACCTCGATGTGCTTGTCGTGAATGGCCACACCCTGGTCACGGTAGACCGACTGGACTTCCTCGATGAGGTGACGCTGGACGCCTCGGCGACCCAGGACCTCGAGGACCTCGTGCGGATCGGCAGCGCCCTTGAGCAGCTGCTGCCCCTTAACCACATGGTCACCATCGCGGATGGCGCGACGACGGCCATCGACGGTGATTTCAGCCAGACCCTGACGCTTGGACAGCTTGTCGTAGACGACCTCGTCCTCGCTGTTGGCATCCGGGATGAGGGTGAGCGTGTAGAAGTGCTCATCCTCTTCCAGGCGCACGCGTCCGTTTTCGCGGACCAGCGGAGCCTTGTTCTTTGGCACGCGGGCCTCGAACAGCTCCTGGACACGCGGCAGACCACCGGTAATGTCGCCACCGACACCACCCTGGTGGAACGTACGCATGGTCAGCTGGGTACCCGGCTCACCAATGGACTGCGCAGCGACAATACCGACAGCCTCTCCGATGTCGACCAGCTTGCCAGTTGCCATCGAGCGACCGTAGCACTTGGCACAGACACCGGTTGCGGTGGAACAGGTCAGAACCGAGCGGACCTTGACTTCCTTGACACCGTGGCTGAGAGCCAGGGTGATGTGGTCGTCGTTCAGGTCGGTGTCAGCCTCGATAAGGACATTGCCCTCAGCGTCGGTGGCATCGGCTGCCAGTACGCGAGCAATCGCGGCGGTCTCGACGTACTTCGCACGACGGATCTCGCCGGTCGGGTTGCCGGTTGCGTCCAGAACATCCTCGCCAATCTGGACAACGACACCGTCGTGGGTGCCACAGTCTTCTTCGCGAACGATGACATCCTGTGCAACGTCGACCAGACGACGGGTCAGGTAACCCGAGTCAGCGGTACGAAGCGCGGTATCGGCCAGACCCTTACGGGAACCGTGCGAGTTGTTGAAGTACTCGAGAACCGACAGGCCTTCGCGGAAGGAGGTCTTAATCGGGCGGGTGATGTATTCACCACGCGGGTTCGTGACCATGCCCTTCATGCCGGCCAGCGAGTGAATCTGGCCCATGTTACCGGCAGCACCCGACTTCACGATCATTGGAATCGGGTTGTCATCCGGGTACAGAGCCTCGACCTTTTCACCGACCTCAGAGGTCGCGGCCTTCCACAGGTTAACCAGCGACTCGTGACGCTCAGCAGCCGAGAGCTTACCGCGGCGGAACTTCTTCTCCACCGTGGCGGCCTTCTCTTCGTAGCCGTTCAGGATCTCACGCTTGTTCGGGAGGACCAGCACGTCAGACATAGCAATGGTGACACCAGAACGGGTAGCCCAGTAGAAACCAGCATCCTTGAGCTTGTCGACGGTCTGAGCGACCGTAATCATCGGGTACTTGGCAGCCAAGTCGTTGATGATCGCGGCCTGCGGCTTCTTAGCCATGACGCCTTCGACGTATGGGTAGTTCCACGGCAGCAGGTCGTTGAACATAACGCGGCCAAGCGTGGTCGAAGCCAGCCAGGTATCGCCCTTGTTCCAACCATCTGGGAACTGCTCGGCCTCAATCTCAGCCGGCGGACGCAGGTGGCTGATGCGCACCTTAATCGGGCTCTGCAGGCCAATTGCACCGCGGTCGTAAGCCATGATGGCCTCGGCCGGGCTGGTGTAAATACCCTGCTCCGGTGCGTCCTCGGTGGCATCCTGGTGGCCACCCGGCAGCTCCGGCTTCTCCAACGTCAGGAAGTACAGGCCAGTGACCATATCCAGACGCGGCATAGCCAGCGGCTTACCGGAAGCCGGCGACAGAATGTTGTTCGAGGACAGCATCAGGACGCGAGCCTCTGCCTGTGCCTCAGCGGACAGCGGCAGGTGAACTGCCATCTGGTCACCGTCGAAGTCGGCGTTGAAAGCCTCACATGCCAGTGGGTGCAGCTGAATTGCCTTACCCTCAACCAGGACCGGCTCGAACGCCTGAATACCCAGGCGGTGCAGCGTAGGTGCACGGTTCAGCAGGACCGGGTGTCCGGTAATGACATCTTCGAGGACGTCCCACACCTCTGGGCGCTGACGCTCAACCATGCGCTTCGCGCTCTTGATGTTCTGCGCGTAGCTCTTGGCCACGAGCTCCTTCATAACGAACGGCTTGAACAGCTCAAGAGCCATCAGCTTCGGCAGACCACACTGGTGCAGCTTCAGCTGCGGGCCGACGATAATAACCGAACGACCGGAGTAGTCCACACGCTTACCCAGCAGGTTCTGACGGAAACGACCCTGCTTACCCTTGAGCAGGTCGCTCAGGGACTTCAGCGGGCGGTTACCCGGACCAGTGACCGGACGACCGCGACGACCGTTGTCGAACAGTGCGTCAACGGATTCCTGAAGCATGCGCTTCTCGTTGTTGACGATGATCTCCGGAGCGCCGAGGTCAATCATGCGCTTCAGGCGGTTGTTGCGGTTGATGACACGACGGTAGAGGTCGTTCAGGTCGGAGGTCGCAAAGCGGCCACCGTCGAGCTGGACCATCGGGCGCAGCTCCGGTGGGATCACCGGGATGCAGTCGAGCACCATAGCGGCCGGATCGTTGCCGGACTGCAGGAATGCAGTGACAACCTTCAGGCGCTTCAGGGCGCGCATCTTCTTTTGACCCTTGCCGTCGCGAATAATCTCGCGCAGCTCCTCGGCCTCCTTGGCCAGGTCGAAGTTGCGGATCAGGGTCTGAATAGCCTCAGCACCCATACCACCGGTGAAGTAATCCTCGTAGCGGTCGACGAGCTCGGTGTAAATGCCCTCGTCGATAATCATCTGCTTCGGCTCAAGCTTGATGAAGGTGTTCCAAATCTCGTCGAGACGATCCAGCTCGCGCTGGGCGCGCTCACGGATGTGGCGCATCTCGCGCTCGGCTGCAGACTGAACCTTCTTACGGGCATCAGCCTTGGCACCCGCTGCCTCGAGTTCAGCCAGATCCTCTTCCAGGGTCTGGGCACGCTCGGCCAGCTCCTGGTCGCGATCGTCCTCAACCAGCTTCTTGTCCACGAGCATGTCTGCTTCGAGGGTTTCCTGGTCGTTGTGGCGAGCCTCTTCATCCACGGAGGTGATGATGTTGGCAGCGAAGTAGATGATCTTTTCCAGATCCTTCGGAGCCAGGTCGAGCAGGTAGCCGAGGCGGGACGGCACACCCTTGAAGTACCAGATGTGAGTGACCGGAGCGGCCAGCTCAATGTGGCCCATGCGCTCACGGCGAACCTTCGACTTGGTCACCTCAACGCCACAGCGTTCACAGATGATGCCCTTGAAGCGAACGCGCTTGTACTTACCACAAGCACACTCCCAGTCACGGGTCGGGCCGAAGATACGCTCACAGAAAAGGCCATCCTTTTCCGGCTTCAGCGTACGGTAGTTAATCGTCTCGGGCTTCTTGACCTCACCGCGAGACCAGCGGCGGATGTCGTCGGCGGTAGCGAGCCCAATCCGGAGCTCGTCAAAGTTGTTGACGTCGAGCACCTGTTTTCCCTTTCCCTCCGCATCGAAGTAATGCGGAAACCAAATTCTCTGCGGAGGTTTTTGTACGTTGTCGTCTGTGTTGGGTTATTCGCGAGTTAGGGCTTCCCGACCCTGATACTCACGCAATGTTTCGTCGTTAAGCGAGAAACTATGCGGAGTCAGCGTCAGAACGCTCGTCGCGGGACAGGTTAATGCCGAGGGAAGCGGTCGCGTGGTCGAGTTCCTCATCGTCGGAGGAGCCCAACTCAACCGGAACGCCGTCGGCCGAAAGGACCTCAACGTTCAGGCAGAGCGACTGCAGTTCCTTCAGAAGCACCTTGAACGACTCCGGAATACCCGGATCCGGAATGTTGTCGCCCTTCACGATTGCCTCGTAGACCTTGACGCGGCCAACCACGTCATCGGACTTGATGGTGAGCAGCTCCTGCAGGGTGTAGGCAGCGCCGTATGCCTGCATTGCCCACACCTCCATCTCACCGAAGCGCTGACCACCGAACTGGGCCTTACCACCCAGCGGCTGCTGGGTAATCATGGAGTACGGACCGGTGGAACGAGCGTGAATCTTCTCGTCGACCAGGTGGTGCAGCTTCAGCATGTACATGTAGCCCACCGAAACCGGGAACGGGAACTTCTCGCCAGAGCGGCCGTCGAACAGCGTGGCCTTACCATCAGCGTTGACCAGCACCTCGCCGTCACGGTTCGGGCGGGACGACGCGAGCAGACCAGCGAGCTCCTCGTTCTCAGCACCGTCGAACACTGGGGTTGCGACCAGGGAGTCGGACGGAACGTCGTGCAGGTCAGCCGGAAGACGCTTAGCCCAATCCGGGTCGCCCTCAATGCTCCAGCCGGCCTTCGCCAGCCAGCCGAGGTGAACCTCGAGGACCTGGCCGATGTTCATACGACGCGGAACACCGTGGGTGTTCAGAATGATGTCGACCGGGGTGCCGTCCGGCAGGAACGGCATATCCTCCTGCGGCAGGATCTTGCCAATAACACCCTTGTTACCGTGGCGACCTGCCATCTTGTCGCCGTCCTGAATCTTGCGCTTCTGCGCAACGTAGACGCGGACCATCTCGTTGACACCCGGTGCCAGGTCGTCATCGTCTTCACGGGAGAAGACGCGGACGCCGATGACCTTGCCGGACTCACCGTGCGGGACACGCATGGAGGTGTCACGGACCTCGCGGGACTTCTCGCCGAAGATAGCGCGCAGCAGGCGCTCCTCCGGAGTCAGCTCAGTCTCGCCCTTCGGCGTGGTCTTAGCGACCAGGATGTCACCGTCGCGAACGTCAGCACCGATGCGGACGATACCGCGGTCATCCAGATCCTTCAGCATCTCCTCGGACGCGTTCGGGATGTCACGGGTGATTTCCTCCGGACCCAGCTTGGTGTCACGGGCATCAATCTCATGCTCCTCGATGTGAATCGAGGTCAGGATGTCCTCCTCAACCATGCGCTGGTTCAGGATGATGGCGTCCTCGTAGTTGTGGCCTTCCCACGGCATGAATGCCACGAGCAGGTTCTTACCAAGTGCCATCTCACCGTTGTCGGTACCCGGACCGTCAGCGATGACCTGGCCGGCCTCAACACGCTGGCCTTCGTCAACCAGTGGCTTCTGGTTGTAGCAGGTGCCCTGGTTGGTGCGTTCGAACTTGCGCAGCAGGTAGGTGTGGCGCTGGCCCTCATCATCCATGATGGTGATGAAGTCTGCCGACACGGTCTCGACCACACCGGTGGCCGAAGCGACAATGACATCGCCGGCGTCGTAAGCAGCACGCTGCTCCATACCAGTACCGACGAACGGAGCCTCCGAACGCAGCAGCGGCACAGCCTGGCGCTGCATGTTCGCACCCATCAGGGCACGGTTAGCGTCGTCGTGCTCGAGGAACGGAATCATGGCGGTAGCCACGGAGACCATCTGACGCGGGGAAACATCGAGGTAGTCGACCTCATCGGCGCGGACGGACTCGACGTCACCACCCTTCTTACGAACAGACAGAGTCTCCTGAACGAAGTGGCCGTTCTCGTCGACCGGGGTGTTGGCCTGCGCGACGACGTAGCGGTCTTCCTCATCAGCGGTGAGGTAGTCGACCTCGTCGGTGATGACACCATCGCGGACGCGACGGTACGGAGTCTCAATGAAACCGAACGGGTTCACGCGTGCGTAGCAGGACAGCGAACCAATCAGACCAATGTTCGGACCCTCTGGGGTCTCAATTGGACACATGCGACCGTAGTGGGACGGGTGAACGTCTCGAACCTCAAGGCCAGCACGGTCACGGGTCAGACCACCCGGGCCCAGTGCGGACAGACGACGCTTGTGGGTCAGACCCGACAGCGAGTTGTTCTGGTCCATGAACTGGGACAGCTGGGAAGTACCGAAGAACTCACGGATAGCCGCGGAAACCGGGCGCACGTTAATCAGGGTGGTCGGCTGGATCGACTCCACGTCCTGAGTGGTCATGCGCTCACGAACCACGCGTTCCATGCGGGACAGACCCACGCGGACCTGGTTCTGAATCAGCTCGCCTACGGTACGCAGACGACGGTTACCGAAGTGGTCGATATCGTCGGTCTCAACCGGGATCTCAACACCTTCCGGCGAGGTCATAACATTCTCGCCGTCGTGCAGGCGCACAAGGTATTCGATGGTGGTAGCAATATCCTGCTCGGTCAGAACCATCTCGCCGGAGGCATCAGCGCCCAGACCCAGCTTGCGGTTGACCTTGTAGCGACCGACCTTAGCCAGGTCGTAGCGCTTCGGCTTGAAGAAGTTGTTCTCCAGCAGAGCCAGCGCGGACTCGCGCGTCGGCGGCTCACCCGGGCGCTGCTTGCGGTAAATCTCCAGCAGAGCCTCGTCGGTGTTTGCAACACCGTCCTTCTCCAGGGTGGCCATCATGATCTCAGAGAAGCCGAAGCGCTCCTTGATCTCCTCGGTGGTCCAGCCGAAAGCCTTCAGCAGAACCGTGACCGGCTGGCGACGCTTACGGTCAATACGAACGCCGACGGTGTCCCGCTTGTCGACGTCGAACTCCAGCCACGCACCGCGCGACGGAATAATCTTCACCGAGTGCAGCGGGCGCTCGGTGGACTTGTCGATGGTCTCATCGAAGTAGACGCCCGGAGAGCGCACCAGCTGAGAAACAACGACACGCTCAGTTCCGTTGACGATGAACGTACCCTTGTCCGTCATCATCGGGAAGTCACCGATGAAGACAGTCTGGCTCTTGATCTCACCGGTCTCGCGGTTGGTGAACTCCGCGGTGACGTAGAGGGGAGCCGAGTAGTTGATGTCCTTATCCTTGGACTCATCCACGGTGTTCTTAACGGAGTCGAACCATGGGTCCGACAGCGTCAGGGACATCTTCTGGGAGTAGTCCTCGATCGGAGAGAGCTCTTCTAGAATATCTTCGAGACCGCTGGTAACCCGAGCGTCTTCTCCGAGCTCCTCCTGGCGACGAGCACGCCACTCAGGCGTGCCAATGAGCCATGCGAAAGACTCACGCTGCAGGTCGAGCAGACCAGGAACCGCAATCGGCTCCTGAATCTTTGCAAACGAGTACCTCTTCGAAGCTCCGGGAATACCGGTTACTGCCTTGGTCTGGCGGGAGACTGCCAAGATGCGTCCTTCCAGCACCTCACGCGGTGGAGCACACCGGCAACCGGTGGTGCGCTCCGCCCGCTTGGTTTATACGCGATTCAAGTTGCAGGAATTATTTCTGTTGCGCACCGGGATACTTTGCGTCTAACCTTTGGTCACACACGAAAGTGATTCCCCCGCCACTTGGCCTCCAAGACCAGCCTTTAAAGGCGAGCCCCGAGCCCTAACGGCGGCGCCGCAGCAACTCCTTTAACAGCTAGATGCACGAAAAACGGTGCTACATAATAGCCCCGCGCTCCGAGCGCAAACTATAAAAGAGCTGGCGACAGATACACTAATTCCAGCGCAACGATTTAGCCTATATCAAAAACTGGCAGTTGTCTAGTACAACTTGACAAATCGGGCGTGTCGCATTCACCCGTTACCGATATAACGATGAGGCCTGGGCGCTATGGCCGTCGTAAAGCGTTACTCTGCTTTACGACGGGTCGAAGGACGCACGATGCCCACGATTGCGATGAACACCAGAATTGAACCGGACGCAATGAGGCCGATTGACCACGGCTCTAGAGCTGGGCGCTGGAAATTCTGTATTGCGCCAAAGAGAAGCTGATTGGAAAGGCCTTCGTCCATCTTGCCGTTGAAGCGCAGGTAGTCCATGATCGGCTCGCCGTCGCGGGTCTCCCACCAAAGGTGGATGTCCTCGGCCATATCGATGACCGAGCCAGACTTGGGCTCAACCCACAAATCACGGGTGCCCTGGTACTGGAGGAAGCCGGACTTGTCATCCTGGGTTAGCTGAGAGACATAAGAACGGTACTTCTGGGCGAGATTCGTCTTCTCAATGTCCTGACGGAAATGCAGGACACGGTTACCACCGCGCTCCTCTTCCCCGACAAACTTTGCTGGCAAGGAATCGTGGAGGAGATCATCAAAGATTAGGTATTCCTTTTCCTCCGTGTCGGCCGGGAGCTTCACCCAGTTCCCCTCGAAAGCCACTGACCGTGGAACGCCCGCCATGCGGTCGACAAGCGTCGCAGGAGCCAGCGCCTCGCCGGTGAGTCGGTCGATGGTAACTGTCCAGATATTGGCCTCGATAAGCTCCGTCAGCGGGTCGGTGCCGATAACCTCAGGGGGAAGCTCACGCATTTCAGTCACGCCGACGCGGAGCGAAACCTTGTCCGCATCCGCGGGTTCGATGAGCACGCCGTGAAGCTGTCGCTGCAGCGGCGAGTGCACTTCTTCCCGCTTGCCCTCTTCGTTAATCCTGGTGGATACGCCGTCTTCCGCCCGCAGGGTATACGACACCGGCGGCAGGTCAAGCGGCATTTTGGGATCAACATTGAGCACTTTGGGCAGCAAAATGCCAGCAGCAAGCAGTGCGGTGCCTAGACCCAACAGAAGGATAGACAAAATTCTCGGCCGTGAGAGCATGTTAGATACTTTACAGGCCAATAAGGGTAATCAAGACAATGAGTGGGCTGGTTTTTGCCTCAACTCCCTGTGACGGGTGAGATTAGTGAGGTTTTGCCCGGGTCAGGTGGGTTAGCAAAGGCCCCAGAAACAAAAGAACCGCCAACCCCGGGCACGAAGCCCAGAATTGGCGGTCAGAATTGGTAGCTTTAGGCCACTACCGGGGCCGAGGCAAGTAATTGAATTACTTGAGGGCAACCTTTGCGCCAGCCTCTTCCAGCTTAGCCTTAGCAGCCTCAGCGTCGTCCTTGGAAGCACCCTCCAGGATAGCCTTCGGAGCGGACTCAACCATCTCCTTAGCCTCCTTCAGGCCCAGGCCGGAGACGATCTCACGGACAGCCTTAATAACGCCGATCTTCTTAGCGCCAGCGTCCTCGAGGACGACGTCGAACTCGTCCTTCTCCTCAGCAGCAGCCTCGCCGCCAGCAGCGCCTGCAGCAGCAACTGCAACCGGAGCAGCAGCGGTGACGTCGAACTCTTCCTCGAAAGCCTTCTTGAACTCGGTGAGCTCAACGAGGGTCATTTCCTTGAAAGCCTCGAGCAGTTCCTCAGTGGTGTACTTAGCCATGGATATTCTCCTATGAGTGTGGTGCGGCCGCTCCCCTCAGAGATCCCTGGGGTCGAAGCCGTCAAAGTGATATTGAAAAGTTTTTCGCGTGATTTAGTTCGCGTAGATCGCGAGCCGCTCGGGATTACTTCTTTTCCTCGAGTGCCGCAGCAAGGCGGGCAACCGAGGAGGTCGGAGCGTCGAGCAGGCCAGCGACGTTCGCCAGAACGCCGTTGAAGGCACCAGCCAGCTTTGCCAGCGTGGTCTCACGGTTATCCATATCCGCAAGAGCCTCGAACTGTGCTGCATCCATTGCAGCACCGTCCATGTAGCCGCCCTTGATCACGAGGTTCTTGTTGTCACCGGCGAACTTCTTAATCGCCTTAGCCGCATCCACAGCCTCGCCCTTGATGAAGGCGACTGCAGTCGGGCCGTTCAGGTGCTCATCAAGACCCTCAATCCCTGCCTCGTCGGCAGCGATCTTGATCATGGTGTTCTTGGCGACGGAGTACTTAACATCAGCACCGAGGGCGCGACGCAGTTCCGTGATTTCCGCAACGGACAGGCCGCGGTACTCAGTCAGCACGATAGCGTTGGACTCTTCAACGTCCTGCTTCAGCGCTGCAACAGCTGCAATCTTCTCAGCATTTGCTGCCATGTGTACTCTCGCCTCCTTCCTGGTCTTTGCAATTTTCCGCTCGGCCAAGTGAAGGATTCTTTTGCGCAAATACAACAAACGCCCCAATCCTCGCACAAGGATGGGGCGCACAATTCTTGTGGCATGTTCCACTTCAACTCCGCCGACCGCAAGGACAACAGGTGAAGTCAAACTGCGCAAGCGCTTCCAAGTCCTCCTGCGTGGGCCGCTCACTGTATTCCTACAATGAAACCTTCAATCCGCTTCTTTCAAAGCGAATGACCGACGGTCTTCGGTGAAACTTGAGTACCAACCTCCATCTTCCCAACTCGATGTTGGTACCGATTGGAAGCCGGTCAAACTTCGTGAAGAAACTTTATACCAGACCCTGGCAATTAACCAAATCGCCTATCCAAACCGCGCCGCACCTGGCTCTCCGAAGCGGCCGAACTCCAGGTCCTTCTCACGTTGCTGGACAATCATCTCGAGCTCGGCAAAGTACGCATTCAGGTCGTCGTCGGCAAGCCAGAGCACTTGGTCGGCGTAGTCGAGCACCACGCGCACCATGTCGTCGGGATGTGCGTCCAATCTGGCGGCGTCGAGAATATCCACGGTGAGTGTCAGTGCCACGCGCACAACCGGCGGGATCTGCGATGCCAAACACTGCTGCGCCACGACATTGCGCAGCTCGACGGCCTCCATCCGCGCAATGATGCGCAACAGCCGCACGACCACGACCCGCGCCGCCCGAGCTTGTAGAGCTTCCTCCTCACTCATCCCCGGAAGCACCACAGAGTCCTGGATATTGCGGCGAAGGACCTCAGCTACGCGCTCGTCCTCCCCTAGCCCCGTCAGTACCTCGCCCAGCAGAGTCTGTCCTGCGATGCGCAGGCAGGGCATGTCATAGGCGTCGTCGCCCAACGAGTCGAGATACGAGATGAGCTGCGGTTCAATAATTCCGGAACCGTCGTCGAGCTGCGCCAGGCGATTAATCTCGCCGAGCGCCTCCAGCCCTTCTTCGGGTTCCAAAATTAACGTCATAATCGCGATTTTAAGCAACAAACTTTGGCTGTGAGTCCATTTCGCCTGGATTAGTTGTTTGGATTAGCAATTCGCTTTACGACGTCTACCGCGCCCAAGCCCCCACCGCGCTATCGATACCCCTTATGCCAATGCAAAACCGCCACCTTACACACTGTGGGAAAGTGCGCGCGGCGGCGGTTTTAAAGAGCTTTGCTCAGAGTCACTCTCGAGTGACTCGTGAAGAGCACACTCGCCTATCGGCTGATGCTGATTTAGGCGGTGTAGTCCTTGATCACGCTGGTGTCAACCGGGATGCCCGGGCCGTTGGTGGCGGAGACGGTGATCTTCTTCAGGTACTTACCCTTAGCAGCGGACGGCTTGAGGCGCATCAGCTCGTCGATAAGCGCACCGTAGTTCTCGGCCAGCTTCTCAGCGTCGAAGGATGCCTTACCGATAACAGCCTGCAGGTTTGCAGCCTTGTCAACGCGGAAGGAAATCTTACCGCCCTTGATCTCGGTGACAGCCTTAGCGACATCCGGGGTAACGGTGCCGGTCTTCGGGTTCGGCATCAGACCACGCGGGCCGAGGATGCGAGCCACGCGACCAACCTTGGCCATCTGGTCCGGAGTTGCGATGGCAGCGTCGAAGTCGGTCCAGCCGCCCTGAATCTTCTCGATCAGCTCCTCGGAGCCAACGAAGTCAGCGCCGGCCTCTTCAGCCTTGGTGGCGTTCTCGCCAGCAGCGAAAACAACAACGCGGACGGTCTTACCGGTGCCGTTCGGCAGGGAGACAGTGCCGCGAACCAGCTGGTCAGCCTTGCGCGGGTCAACGCCCAGGCGGATAGCGACGTCGATGGTGGCGTCGTAGTTCTTGGAGGAGGTCTCCTTGGCCAGGTTAGCGGCCTCGAGCGGAGAGTAGATGCGGCCGGCGTCGATCTTCTCGGCGGCGGCGCGGTATGCCTTAGAGTTCTTGCTCATGAAAAGTCCAATCTCAATTAAGTGAAATGGTTGGATTGTGGTGTGTAGCGGGCCGAAGCTGGCCCTACCACTTGATGAAGGTGCAGCTAAACGCTGACGGTTTACTTAGCGCCCTCGACGGTGATGCCCATGGAACGAGCGGTACCGGCGATGATGCGTGCACCCATCTCGATGTCGTTAGCGTTCAGGTCCGGCTTCTTCAGCTCGGCGATTTCCTTGCACTGCTCCCAGGTCACGGAACCGACCTTGTTGGTGTGCGGAACGCCAGAGCCCTTCTGAATGCCAGCGGCCTTCAGCAGCAGCTTAGCTGCCGGCGGGGTCTTCAGAACGAAGGTGAAGGAGCGGTCTTCGTAGACAGAAATTTCAACCGGGACAACGTTGCCACGCTGGTTCTCAGTTGCTGCGTTGTAAGCCTTGCAGAACTCCATGATGTTGACACCATGAGCACCCAGTGCCGGACCAACCGGCGGAGCCGGGTTAGCCTGACCAGCCTGAATCTGCAGCTTAATAATCGCAGAAAGCTTCTTCTTCGGAGCCATCGGATTAACCTACTTCCTAGTTACCGGGGCGCGCCGCCCCGATGAAAAGGCGACTCACCCCGTCCGGATGCCGACGCTTTACGACGACCCTTGCGCCCTCGACCATCATGGCCGCTGGCGCTGGTCATCGAGTTGGTGCCAGCCACCGGGGATACGAATTACTTGGCGCATCTGTGCTCAAGGCACAAAAATGCACGCCTGGCTACGTTACCGCAGCGTATGGCGTGCATCAAAATCCGTTACCGGATTGGTTGCGCGAGCGAGCTAGCTGGTGCCTTGCTCGGCGCTTGGCTTAGGGCTGTGCTTGCCGCTTGGCTCTGCGCCTGGCTTGAGGTCGGGCCTAGTTCAGCTTCTCGACCTCATCGATGCCCAGCTCGACCGGGGTCTCACGGCCGAAGATGGAAACCAGAGCCTTCATGCGGCCGGTGTCCGGGTCGATCTCGGAGATGGTCGCAGCCACAGATGCGAACGGACCGGACAGGATGGTGACGGACTCGCCGACCTCATAGTCGATGGCGACGGCCTTCTTCTCCGCCTGCGGCGCCGCTGCGACAGCCAGCTCACCGTCGGCATTTGCAGCTTCTTCAGCGGCGTCCGCGGTGATGGTCTCCTTCGGCATGAGGAACTTAGCGACCTCGCGAATCTTGACCTTGGACGGCTGGCCCTCGCTACCGACGAAGGAAGTAACACCCGGGGTGTCGCGGACGACGGACCAGGACGGGTCATCCAGGCTCATACGAACCAGAACGTAGCCCGGCAGCAGCTTGCGCTTAACGATCTTCTTCTTGCCGTCGTCCTTGCGCTCTTCGACTTCCTCAACCGGAACGATGACCTCGTGGATCTGCTCATCGACACCCATGGTCTGGGCGCGCATTTCCAGGTTGGTCTTCACCTTGTTCTCGTAGCCGGAGTAGCACTGGATGATGTACCAGTCGCCCGGACGACGCTTGAGCTCACGCTGGAACTCGCGCAGGCGCTTACGGTACTCGGCATCTGCGTCAGCAGCTGCCTGTGCCTCAGCGTCAGCGGCAGTCTCCTCTGCCGGCGCTGCTTCTGCTGCAGCAGTGTCAGCTGCGGCTGCGTCGGCTGCGGCTGCGTCGGCTGCACCCTCGGCCGGAGCTTCTACGTGAGCCGGTGCGCCCTGCGCATCCTGCTCAGTTGCGGCAGCATCCGCGGACTGGGCGTCGGAGAAAATATTCTGACCATCATTCATGTCGTGCTAACCCCTCTTGTATCTACATCAACGGTTCGCGACATTGGCATCTTCGCCTAAAGAGTCTTAAGAGCCAATATGCCATCCGCAATCACTTCGCACAGCCAGACACCAGCTGCGCTAACGAATAATCCCGCCGTCCGGAACTCGGAGGCGGGATGAAAAGCATCACTGCGAAACAGTATAACCGATTACTTGCCCAACACCGATCGGACACCCAGACCGGCCAGCGTGTCCACACCCCACACGAGAGCGATCATGGCAATCAGGAACAGAATCACGATGATGCTGTAGGTGACCATCTGGCGGCCGGTCGGCCAAATCACCTTGCGCAGCTCGTCAACAACCTGCTTGATGAAAACCAAAGGGTTACGAGTCGAAAGCTCGTTGGTCTCCTTCTCACGCGCAGGCTTCTTCGCCACGGTGGTCTGCGCGCCCGTCGCCTGGCGCTTACCGGACGGGCGAGCCGCCGCCTGGAAAGTCTGGTTTTCCTCAGACACGATGCTCCTTCGCTACTTCGTGCATATGAGACCTAAAGATACTGCACAGTGAAACTCAAACGTGAATTCTTCAAGGGCAAACTCCGGGGAAGTTCTCCGGAGCCAAGCCCCCACTGTGCAGAGCAAGTCTGGTTCAGTGCGTAAATTCTAGCCGATAATCCACACTATCGAAGAAATGCCCTTCGTGGGAACCGCAGGCTTCGAGATTCGATTCTGACAACCCCAAAGAGCCACGGGCTGCTCGCTCGGGCTGCTCGCTTCGGCCGCTCGCTCGGGGATGCGAACTTGGGGCTGCAAATGTGAAACTGTATGGGTTTATGAC
>NZ_KV787397.1:0-751 GCF_001807075.1 Corynebacterium sp. HMSC14B06
CTCGTTCCAGGCTGGGGTAGATCTGGGTGAGGACACTGCGAAGCCGATTGACAGTGCGAGTGCAATCGCGGGCGATGTCATCATCGAAGCCGGACAGCATCTTTAGGGCGGAGAGTACCTCATCATTGCGGTCGACGGCACGTAGCGTGTGGGGCATTGTGCGGGCGGTGTCGGCGATGATGAATGCGTCGCGTTTGTCTGTTTTTGCACGTCCCGGATAGAGATCTGCAGCTTTGCGCATCGCAAGACCTGGCAGGTATCCGACTTCGCAACCGCAGTCCCGGGCTACAGCAATCGGTAGTGCGCCGATGGTGTTGGGTTGGTCGACGATCACGAGCACGGTGCCAAGCTTCTGAAGCTGGTGAAAAACGCCTGCTAGTTCGGATTCGAGTTGAGGCAACGGTTTGTCGAAGACCTTGTTGCCATCACGGTCTAAGGCGCAGGCGTGGTGTTCAGATTTGCCGACGTCTAACCCAAGGAATATGTCGATGGAATGCTCCGGAGACATGATGAGCTCCTAGAAAACGAGATGGGTATGGCGTTGTTCCAGTCGCTGGTGTCATGACCTTCGTTGCAAGCACCCACGTTACAAAGAGACCTAGTTTAAAACTGGCCGTGTCCCTATCAGCTGTCATCGAAAGTCCTGGCACCCGGCGGCAACACCCCCCGGATTATGGAAACTACAGGGCAGGTAAGCCATACCGGGACCAGCGACTATCCCCATTATCGGGGACACTCACAAGGTAACGGG
>NZ_KV787398.1:0-827 GCF_001807075.1 Corynebacterium sp. HMSC14B06
TTTTGCTGGTAGCACCCTGACTCGCACGCCGATCCTGGAATTATTGATCCATTACAAGGGACCGCAGGGGCTAAAAAGAGCCGGATACCAACGAGTGTTGAACTGGATGATCAAGCGCACACGTAAAGACCCCACCCCGCTGGTAGACGACATTTTTACAGCGCTGAAAGCTCAAACAGTCACCGTGCCTGGAAGCGATGCCGCCGAGTTAGTAATTCCTCAACTGGCTGCAAACATCCAGGCCCTCAAAGAGCAACGAAACACCATTGCTGAGCAGGTTGAAGAGATGCTCGCTGATTTCCCTCTTTGTGAGGTCTTGATGAGTATGCCCGGAGTCGGCATCAAGACCGCAGCGCAGATCCTTCTTGCGATCGGTGATGGCTCCGACTTCGCTAGTGCTGGCCACTTAGCTGCTTATGCTGGAATAGCACCCGTGACTAGACGATCCGGTTCGTCGATCAGAGGTGAATTCCCGGCACGGTCAGGCAATAAACGACTGAAAAACGCCTTGTTCTACTCCGCATTCGCAGTTATCCGCAGCCACGAACCGTCACGGCGGTATTACGAACGCAAACGCGCTGAAGGAAAACGCCACAACGCAGCAGTCATCTGCCTGGCACGACGCCGATGCAATGTCATCTACGCGATGCTGAAAAACAAGGAGTTCTTCCGCGAAATCCCGCCACGCCCCGTCGCCGCATAAAGCCCCAAAGACGAAGCCGACCAGCACACGCTGGCCGGCTCCTAGGCACGCCTAAGAAACTACTCCCAAGACTGTGCTCGTCAACATCGGTCTGGCACTTGACAAAAACATAGGGACACCCCCC
>NZ_KV787399.1:0-815 GCF_001807075.1 Corynebacterium sp. HMSC14B06
GTGGGTGTTGTGTGAGAACTGGATAGTGGACGCGAGCATCTTGTTTTTCTGTAAGTTCGATTTTGTCAAGCAGTTTTTCTGTTTGTGATTGTTCTTAGTTATTTGTTTGTGTGTTGTGTTGTAAGGGCGCATGGTGGATGCCTTGGCATAGTAGGCCGATGAAGGACGTGAGAGGCTGCGATAGGCCTCGGGGAGCTGCCAACTGAGCGTTGATCCGAGGGTGTCCGAATGGGGAAACCTGGCCGTCGTTGTGGGCGGTCGCCGTTAGATGAATTCATAGTCTAATTGGTGGTTACGCGGGGAAGTGAAACATCTCAGTACCCGTAGGAGTAGAAAACAATTGTGATTCCGTTAGTAGTGGCGAACGAACGTGGATGAGGCTAAACCGCGTGCGTGTGATACCTGGCAGGGTTTGCGTGCGTGGGGTTGTGGGGATGCATTGTGCAGGGTCTGCTAGTCCTGCGTTGTGTTGTGTGGGTGTAGCGGAAGTGGATTGGAATGTCCTGCCGTAGACGGTGAGAGTCCGGTACGTGAAACACCCGTGCGTGCAATTGGTGTGTTGCCCGAGTAGCAGCGGGCTCGTGGAATCTGCTGTGAATCTGCCGGGACCACCCGGTAAGCCTAAATACCTGCTTATGACCGATAGCGGATTAGTACCGTGAGGGAATGGTGAAAAGTACCCCGGGAGGGGAGTGAAATAGTACCTGAAACCATGTGCTTACAATCCGTCAGAGCCCTTTTTTGTGGGGTGATGGCGTGCCTTTTGAAGAATGAGCCTGCGAGTCAGCGGCATGTCGCGAGGTTAACCCGTTTGG
>NZ_KV787400.1:0-1124 GCF_001807075.1 Corynebacterium sp. HMSC14B06
TTTTGTGATTCTTCTGATTTGAAGGGTTTTTGATGGAGGGTTTGATCCTGGCTCAGGACGAACGCTGGCGGCGTGCTTAACACATGCAAGTCGAACGGTAAGGCTCCAGCTTGCTGGGGTACACGAGTGGCGAACGGGTGAGTAACACGTGGGTGACCTGCCCTGCACTTCGGGATAAGCCTGGGAAACTGGGTCTAATACCGGATAGGACCGCACCGTGAGGGTGTGGTGGAAAGTTTTTTCGGTGTGGGATGGGCCCGCGGCCTATCAGCTTGTTGGTGGGGTAATGGCCTACCAAGGCGGCGACGGGTAGCCGGCCTGAGAGGGTGGACGGCCACATTGGGACTGAGACACGGCCCAGACTCCTACGGGAGGCAGCAGTGGGGAATATTGCACAATGGGCGGAAGCCTGATGCAGCGACGCCGCGTGGGGGATGACGGCCTTCGGGTTGTAAACTCCTTTCACCATCGACGAAGGGTTTCTGACGGTAGATGGAGAAGAAGCACCGGCTAACTACGTGCCAGCAGCCGCGGTAATACGTAGGGTGCGAGCGTTGTCCGGAATTACTGGGCGTAAAGAGCTCGTAGGTGGTTTGTCGCGTCGTCTGTGAAATTCCGGGGCTTAACTCCGGGCGTGCAGGCGATACGGGCATAACTTGAGTACTGTAGGGGAGACTGGAATTCCTGGTGTAGCGGTGAAATGCGCAGATATCAGGAGGAACACCGGTGGCGAAGGCGGGTCTCTGGGCAGTAACTGACGCTGAGGAGCGAAAGCATGGGGAGCGAACAGGATTAGATACCCTGGTAGTCCATGCCGTAAACGGTGGGCGCTAGGTGTGGGTTTCCTTCCACGGGATCCGTGCCGTAGCTAACGCATTAAGCGCCCCGCCTGGGGAGTACGGCCGCAAGGCTAAAACTCAAAGGAATTGACGGGGGCCCGCACAAGCGGCGGAGCATGTGGATTAATTCGATGCAACGCGAAGAACCTTACCTGGGCTTGACATATACAGGATCGCGCCAGAGATGGTGTTTCCCTTGTGGCTTGTATACAGGTGGTGCATGGTTGTCGTCAGCTCGTGTCGTGAGATGTTGGGTTAAGTCCCGCAACGAGCGCAACCCTTGTC
>NZ_KV787401.1:0-5360 GCF_001807075.1 Corynebacterium sp. HMSC14B06
GCATGCGGACACACTTTTCTTTACTTAACCCTCTAGCACGGCACGTCCACCGCAGCGATGCGGTGGGGTTGGATCGTGAGGCTCTCCCCGGTGGATTCGAGCACCGCGGAGATGGTGGAGGGGGTCATCATCACGATGGAGATCCAGTCATGGCTGGTGGCACCCGCATAGTCCACGTAGTGCAGGCGCACCTGTGTGCCCGCGGTATAGGCGCGGCGCAGCTCGGACATGATCTCCCGCGGCGAGCGGAAGGTCCGGGTGTCCGAGGCCTTCGTGCCGTCCGCCGGGTCCACGGCGATGGCCTGGTCGTGGGCGCGGCGAAAACCCTCCACGGCGCCGTCGATCTCCGAGGCGATCTCGGTGGAGTCCCCAGTGATGTCCATGATGTTGCGCTGGGGAGTATCCACGCGAGACGGGACACGAGCCGAGTGGGGTTCGGTGGCGGAGCCCTGCTGGAATGCCCTGGTGGCGTCGTCAATCAAATACCGCAGGGACTGGGGAACGGACGAGAGACCGCCGGGGGACATGCGATCCAGGAAGGCCTCGATGTCCTTCCATGGGGCGTCATAGCGCTTCGGCCCGATCAGGCTGAATACGTCGCCTTCGCGGCCGTCCTCGCGCACCAGGGTGGCGGTGAGCCCCAGACGGCGGCGAGACTGCAGGTCGGAGGTCATGCGGAACACCGGGGCAGGCAGCAGGTGAACCTCGTCGTAAATGATTAAGCCCCAGTCGCGGGAGTCGAACAGCTCCAGCGCCCGGTATTCGCCCTTCGACTTGCGCGTGACCACTTGGTAGGTGGCGATGGTCACGGGGCGGATCTCCTTCTTCTCTCCGGAGTATTCGCCGATTTCATCCTCCGTCAGGGAGGTGCGGCGCACTAGCTCGTCCTTCCACTGCCTGCCCGCGACGGTGTTCGTCACCAGGATCAGGGTGGTGGCCTTTGCCTTGGCCATCGAGGCCGCGCCGACCATCGTCTTGCCCGCACCACATGGCAGCACTACCACGCCCGAGCCGCCTTCCCAGAAGCTATCGGCCGCCATCTCCTGGTAGTCGCGCAGCTGCCATTCTTCGTGTTCCTGCGACAGCTCGATGGGGTGTGCCTCGCCGTCGACGTATCCCGCCAGGTCCTCTGCGGGCCAGCCGACCTTCAGCAGTTCCTGCTTGAGCCTGCCGCGCTCGGAAGGGTGCACAACGATCGAGTCCTCGTCGATCTCTGCGCCCAACATGGGCTTGATCTTTTTGTGACGCCGGATCTCCGTCAGCACAGCCCTGTCCGTCGTCTCTAGCACGAGCCCGTGCGCTGGGTGCTTGATGAGCTTCAGCCGCCCGTAGCGATCCATCGTGTCGGCAATGTCGATGAGCAGCGGCTGCGGGGCGGGGAACCGCGAGTAGGTTTCCAGCACGTCCATGATCTGCTCCGCGTCGTGCCCTGCCGCGCGGGCGTTCCACAGCGCCAGCGGGGTGATGCGGTAGGTGTGCACGTGCTCCGGCGCGCGCTCCAGCTCCGCGAACGGTGCCAGCGCGGTGCGCGCCTCCTGCGCCTGTTCGTGGTCGATTTCCAGCAGCACGGTCTTATCCGACTGCACAATGAGCGGTCCGTTTCCAATGCCCACGCTGTGTGTCACTTCCTTTTTGTTTATCGACGCCACCGCGACGGTGTTGCTCAAGCCAAAGACATCATTTTACGCTGCAGTGGTGCGAACTCGTGCTCCACTATGCTGAGACCCATGATTGCTCAGACGGGAAATCTGCGCCAATGGCAGTATTTCGTGGCTTTAGCGGAGACCGGTAGTTTTACAGCGGCGGCAGCGCGACTGGGAGTGAGTCAGCCGCCTGTCTCCAATGCCATTAAGCGCTTAGAAGCTGGTGTAGGTACACCGCTATTTATCCGAGGGGCGGGGGAAGTGAAACTAACCGAGGCAGGGTTGACCTTGCTTCCATATGCCCGGGTGATTAATCGCGATCTTCAGACTATGCATTCGATGATTGACGGTATCCGAAGTGGTGCGCAAAGCGGGTTTCGTTTGGCCATCAGTAGTGCGCTTCCAAGCGAGATAGGATCGCGTATTGCAGCAAAGGCACAGCAGCATGATGGAGTAGTTTTGTCGTCACTGCCTTCTGTTGAGATTCTTGCCCGTGTTGAAGAAGGCGCTATTCATGCGGGGCTTGTTCAAGCTCCGGTTCCCTTGGGTACTCACCGCAGTGCGAGGCAGTTTTCTCTGTCACGTGATCTAGTGGTGCCGCCGGGGTATTCAAGGTTGGATAAGACCTTGTCTCAATTGAATCTGCTGGTGGAGAACCTGAATGACAATTCAAGTGCAGCCAGTGGTTTGGCGAGAGAGCTATTTCGGTCGGGTGTGTCTTGCGAAATTAATGATTCAGAGGATGCTCTAGGTAGGGGCTTATTGATTGGAAGAGGGGAGGGGATGTCTTTGGTATTTCGCGGTTTTCACCAGTTTGACAATGCTATTGAGCTTCCTTCCCGTTTCGATTTTTCCGTGGATGTAGTGGTTCGCCGAGGTGGGATGGACAATGGCGCCGAGGCCATGGCGGTCGCCGAAAGAATTTGTCGAAGGATTAACCAATGACTGCACGGATGGAGATGGCCCTGGAAAACGTGTTGACGCGGTCGGGGTGTGAGGGATGGTGGTGTGCATCGCGACTGCACGATGGGGTGACTATCGGACGCAAACAAGACGAGAAAATTACGGTGGCATCCTTATATAAAATCCGGCTCCTCCACCTCACTTTGGAAGCGATTCAACGAGGTGATCTGGATCCTCGTCTTCGTGTTGACGTTGCACCGTCCAAAGGAACTTACGAAGGGTATGGGTTCGCTGCCTTTGATGACGCAGTGAACGTGAGTCTCCGAGACTTAATGAAACAAGTCGCATCGGTGTCAGATAACGTGGCCGCCCACGAGATTTTGCGTCTACTGCCTGCGTGGGCTCGAGAAGCATTTCTTAAACGGTTTCCACCTCATTATGACTTGCAAGATCGGAATAGCTTAGTGACGGCGGAGAAACAATTGCGTCAATATGTTCAATCCCAAGGGGGGAGTAGTACAGATATAGCGTTTTCTGCAGTCTCTTCGTTGGCGGAAATAACTAATGACTTGGAACAGGTTTGGAAAGACGATAGTGCAGCGGTACGTCGATCTATGTGTGAACTCTTGGGGTTGCAGGTGTGGCGTCACCGTGTTCCTTCAGGCTTTCCTCCAAGCGGCGTTGATATCTATGGAAAAACGGGCACTGTAGGACTTCTCCATGGTGAAGCTTCGATTATCCAGGTTGAGGGCGAGGAGCCCATTGTGGTGTCCATCATGCTGAAACAGGTGGTGCCAGAACAAGCAATGAGTACTCACGATGGTGCTATTGGCGAAGTGGCTAGACTGCTCGTGGACGCTCTTCGTTAGAATTTCTGCCACTTGAATACACACTTCTACCATCGCCTATATGTGAATGAAATGAGACAATTGCATTATGTGATATTGGTGGCATCCAATGCGTCTCACTTAACGTCACTCCCATGATGACTAAGCACAATCGTTTCCGTCAGTCGGTGATTGCACTCTGTTCGCTCTCCGCAGTGATGTTGAGCAGCTGTTCAGCTCTACCGTGGGAATCAGACTCAGACGTATTTCTCAAAGCTTTCAACGCGGGAGATGACAGCAAGGCTGCACGGTATCTGGATCATCCAGACCCGGAGCGCGCCCTTCATGAATTTCGGCAGTCACTTCATGGTGTGAAGGTCAACATCGAAAAATCTGATATTTCCAATGGAAAGCAGAATACTCATGTGACTTGGTCCAAAGATGGTGTGGAGTTGGAGAGCAATGGTCGGCTCGTCCTTAGTGGACAGGATGGTAAGCCTCAATGGTTGCCTTCGATCTTCGAAGCTCAGTTGAGCGATGATTCCGCACTCTTTTTTGCTGAAGATAAACAGTACGATCTTCCAATTAAAGATCGCTTGGGCAATGAATATATGACCTGGACGAAAGTTATTCAGGTACGAGGTCGCAAAGATATAGCCTCTAGAGCGCAGGAATTGGCCCAGATTTTTGCACCAGTGTCTCCCACAACGACTAAGGAGTGGATCGAGCAGACCTTGGGAGAGTCTCAGGATGAAGACACCGTGCTCCTCACTTTGAGGCAGGAAGAATTCCGGAAGATACAAGAGCAACTTAGGACCTTTGAGGGAATCTCCACTGTGGAGCAGGGGCGTCTCTTAAGCGTGTCCAAAACTCTTAACTCTCCGCTGGATGCTGAATTGAACAAATATTGGGAGTCAGTGCTCGATGCTAATTCAGGATGGTCGATACGCGCTGAGAGTTCACAAGGTATGACGACGGTAGCCTCTGAGCCGCCTCGCCGAGTTCAGCCAATCGCAACCACTCTGGATAACACACTGCAAAGCGCAGCAAAACAAGCAGTGGACAGTGAGCAACGTGCCGCAGTTCTAGTCGTGCTCAATCCTAGAACAGGAGGTGTCCTTGCCGTTGCACAAAATGACAAGGCAAATAACCAAGGGCCAATCGCACTCACCGGGCTATTCCCACCGGGATCGACGTTCAAAACTGTGACCACAGCGGCGGCACTAGAGGCAGGGGCAGTCAGCATGGATGAGGAACTACCTTGTCCTAGCAATATCACCGTCGCTGGACGCAAGATTCCCAACGATCATGACTTCGATCTAGGTAGCGTTCGACTGGAAGAAGCTTTCGCCCAATCATGTAACACAACCCAAGCGGTCATTTCGGATCGTTTGGGAGAAGATGATCTGCAACGGACTGCTTTAGAACTCGGAATTGGCTCCGACTTCGACGTACCAGGGATGACCACACTTACTGGTTCGGTGCCGCGGACACCGGCTGGACCTCCTCGTGTGGAGGCTTCTATTGGACAGGGCGAGGTTCTAGCTAGTCCATTTGGGATTGCGCTCATGCAATCGACTGTCGCTAACGGCGGCTTGCTTGTTCCTCCACAGCTCATTCAAGGCGAACAGACAGTAGTGAATAAACAGGCAGACCAGCATGTCAGCGATACAACTATTCAAAGCCTCCGGACGATGATGAAATCAACAATTGACCACGGTTCAGCTAGGTCGTTGAGTGATCTTAGTGCACTTGGCGGAAAGACTGGTACAGCAGAAATTGATGGCAAGCTTTCCAATGGCTGGTTCGCTGGAACGACAGGGGAATTGGCGATTGCGTCCCTTGTAATCGAAGGAGATTCTTCTCAGCCAGCTGTGGAAATGGCCGGGCGTTTCCTTCGCTCGCCGGATGTTCAGAAATTCTCTGGAATTCAATAAACTTGCGTCATAACCTCTAGCACGGGTTAAGTAAAGAAAAGTGTGTCTTT
>NZ_KV787402.1:0-1412 GCF_001807075.1 Corynebacterium sp. HMSC14B06
GGGGTTAAGTAGCAAAAAGTGTGTCTGACTTTCAGCATTACTGCTGATTAGGCTGGGTAAATCGGGCGGATATAAGCATCAAGACCTTATATCCGCCCGATTAGTGTTCAATCCACCGGAATGGCACCCGCATGTGCTAATCGGGGGTTGGTGTGCTTTCCGGGTGAGTAAAAACAGACCACGATGCCCGATATGCGCTGGGCAAATGAAGAAAAACGGAACCACTTCTAAAGGCACAACCAGGTGGCGATGCAAGGACCCGAACTGCGGCAGTTCCACGACACGAACCCGCACCGACCGCACGCAGACCCGCGACTTTAAAGCCTTCGTCTCTTATGCCACCTCCACAGCAACGTTGTCTGAACTCGCCCAGCAACAAGGGGTAAGCCGTTGGACACTTGACCGCCGATTCAAACCGTTCTGGCTCATCGACATCCCCAACGACGGTGACCCACAGCGCATCTACGACCAGATCTTCATCGACGGTACCTACACCGCCGCCGGATGCTTGCTCGTCGCAGCCAGCCACGACCACGTCATCGCATGGCACTGGACCAAACACGAAACCGCCCACGCCTACACGCAGCTACTCCGCAAAATCGCTGAGCCGCTCTGCGTCGTCCTCGACGGCGGACAAGGCGCACTTACTGCGATTAAAGCCTGCTGGCCGAACGCGATAATCCAACGATGCCTCGTCCATGCGCAACGCGTCATCCGCCGCTACACCACATCACGACCACGCACCGACGCCGGCAAAGCCATCTACGCCCTGGCGTTGAAACTGACCCGTATCACCACACTCGACCAGGCACGGGAGTGGACGCTGCGTCTGCACGACTTCGGACAGGTATTCAAAGCATTCCTCAACGAGAAAACGCCCGTGTCAAAAGAGCGCCGCACACTCAACAACCAGTGGGAATGGACCCATCTGCGAGTTCGCAAGGCATACAACTCCCTGCTGCACCTCTCACGGAAAGGATGGCTGTTTACCTACCTGCAGCCACCACCGAATGCGCTTGAGCCTCAACGCTGGGCTTCAACGACAAACAGTCTGGAAGGCGGCATCAACGCCGGGCTCAAACGCATCGCCGACGCGCATCGCGGCAGGTCCGGGGAACGCCAACGAAAAATGCTCGAGTGGTACCTGCACTCGAAAACGCAACTGCCTGACGACCCATTAAAGATCGCCAGGCAGTGCAATTTCGGCCAAGATCAACTCGCCAAAGTCAACGATCTTGTCGAAGAAGACCACAACAAAGCCGACCATGAAACAGGCCGACCAGCCTTCTACGACAACGCTATCCCAACCGAGTACGAACACTCGATAGGAATCAGAAAAGGCCCCATGAAGTAACAAACGGTGTGCCCGCCCCGCAACACGCCGAGCGGACACACTTTTTGCTACTTAACCC
>NZ_KV787403.1:0-96478 GCF_001807075.1 Corynebacterium sp. HMSC14B06
GGCATGAGGTGACATAGGTGTCGTGAAGTCGCAGGGAGGGAGACGGAGCCGGGTCGGGAACTGGGCGGGCGGGAACGTGCAGGCGGGCAAGCAAGGACGGGCAAGCAGCCGGCTGCTACTCCTCGTCCAGCACCATGCGATAACCGACCCCCACCTCAGTGCGTAAGTACTTGTTGTGAGCCTGCTGAGGCTCAATCTTGTGGCGCAGCTGGGAGATGTAAACGCGCAGGTAGTTGGTCTCTTTTTCGTACTGGTCACCCCAGACGGCCTTGAGAAGCTCCAGTTTGGTCACCAGTTCGCCACGATGCTGCACCAGGTAGACCAGGATGTCCCACTCGCGCGGGGTCAGATGCACGAGCTCGTCCGCCACGAGAACTTGCCGTTTGGCCAGGTCAACCATTAGATGACCATCTGCGGAGGTCACCTTCGGCCCTCTTCGACCACTACTTTGCTGGCACGCCGCATGGTTGAACGCAGCCGAGCCAACAACTCCCCCATCGAGAAAGGCTTGGTGACGTAGTCATCGGCCCCTTCATTGAGGGCGTTGATTTTCCCCGCCTCGTCGTGACGCGCGGAGACAATCAGCACTGGAATATCGCTCCACCTGCGCAAAGAACGCAGAACTTCCAGGCCACTGACATCGGGCAAGCCCAGATCCAGGAGAACGGCGTCGGGCTTCCACTCGCTGACCGCGGCTAACGCCCGCGTCGCCGTTTGTGCGACACGTGGCTCGTAACCGCGGGCTTTTAAACTGACAAGCACAGTGCGGGCCATGGCGACATCATCCTCGACGATGAGTATCTTTCGCCCGGGTTTGTTGCCAGCCTGACCAGCGGGTTGTCCTGAACTGAGATTCATGGAATCCTACTTTCTCTCGCCCATTGCACGCGGCAACGTCAGCACGAAGGTAGCACCGCCGCCGGGTGTCTGTTCGGCGCGGATGGCGCCTCCCATGGCGTCGGCAAAACGCGAGGCGGCGGCAAGTCCCAGACCAAGGCCCTGAGATTGTGCCGAGTAGTCGCCAAGGCGTTGGAACGGTTGAAAAATCTCCTCCAACTTATCCTCCGGGATGCCCTTACCGTGGTCAATGATCAAAATGTCTATGCATGCGCTCGCAGCGATAGCACCCAGCGAGCCCATAACCGGCATGTCGGCGGGACCGCGCACACCGCGCTCGCTGGGCCGCGTACGAATGGTCAGGCTCGACTCCGGTGCGTACTGACGACCGTTGATGACGATGTTGGAAACAATGCGCTGGATAAGCCCCGGATCGCCTTCCACCATGCAGGCGTCATGGTCAATATCGCGGTCGATGTGACCTGCGGCTTCCGGCAGCTCCGCACATACCGCGTCCACAACATCGGAGACGCTAACCGGCACACTTTCCACCCGCTTGGTGCTGGAGTCGATGCGGCTGGCATCGAGTAGGTTGCCAATGACCACCTCTAGGCGGTCAGCGGAACTCTCGATTGTCTCCATGAGGATGAGACGCGTTTCGTCGTCAAGCTCGACGTCCTCCATGTTCATGCTGGAGATCGCAGCCTTGATGCTGGCCAGCGGTGTGCGCAGGTCGTGTGAAACGGCGGTCAGCACCGCGCTGCCCACGCGGTTGCCCGCCTCGAGGGCAGCGGTGGCGCGGCGCATCGCGGCAATCTCCTCCATGTCCATGAGCGCACGGATGCGGGAACCGTGAGCCGCAATCATGGCAGTCTCAGCGGCGGTGAGTTCACGGCCACTGAGCACAAAGCGCAGGTCATCGCCGGAGCTGACCTTAGTCATCGGTAGCTCGGAGGGCCAGGGCTCGGATAGACCGTGCTCGGCGGTGGTGACGATCGGAAGCCACTTCTTGCGCTCTGAGGAGTAACGCTGCACGTCCACGCGCTCCATCGAGAACGTATCCGCCAAGCTGTGGACCAGGTTGGACATGTTGTCGCCACCGTGGACGACACCGTGTGCCAACTCGGACATTACGACTGCCTGATGCAGACTCCTGTCCGCCATCTCGCGGCGGCGCTCGGAACGTTCCACCACCGTCGCCACAGCCGCCGCAATCACACCGAAGAGCAGGATTTGCGCCAAGCTGGCCGGCTCGGTGATAGTCAGGGTGTTCACCGGAGCGGTGAAGTACCAGTTTGCCAGAATTGAGGAGACAACCACTGCCGCCAGCGCCGGCACCAATCCTGCCGCCATAGCGGCGAAGACTACCGGCATCAGGTAGGTCAGCAGCAGTACGCCCAGGAACTCCGGGCCGGTGTCCAGCTGGTAGAGCAGCAACGTCAGTAGCACTGGCCCCACCAGTGCCAGCAGCCAACCGGTGATACGTCGCTCCTTGGAAAAGCGAGAGCGCAGTTTCTTGCGGCGCTTAGCCTTTTTCTCCGATGAGCTGGAGATAATGTGCACGTCAATCGGCCCGGACTGGTCAATAATCCTCTGCGATGTACTCAACCCCACATAGCGCCGCAGTCCTCGCTCCGAGCCGATGACCAGCTGCGATGCATTGACAGTGCGGGAGAATTCCAGCAGAATTCCCGGCACGTCATCACCGACGATGGTGCGCCACTGCCCACCGAGCGATTCGGTGAGATCCTGCAGCTTGCGCAGCCGACGCAAATATCCGCGGTCAAGGCCGTCGTCCTCGCCGGTAATGTGCACGACAATCATCTCGCGGCCGGCCACGCGCCCGGTCATGCGGGCACCGCGGCGAATCATTGACTCCGCGTTCTCATCATCGCGCACGGCCACCACGACGCGCTCACGCGTGGTCCAGTGGTCGTCGATCTCCTCGTCTTCGCGGTAAGCGTCCAGGACCTCCTCGACCTTGTCAGCCAGCCACAAAAGAGCCAGCTCACGCAGGGCGCTGAGGTTGCCCGGGCGGAAGTACTTGCGCAGCGCCAGCTCCGCCTGCTCCTTTTGGTAAATCTCACCGCGAGACAGGCGGATGCGCAGGGCGTCCGGGCTCAAGTCGATGAGCTCAATCTCGTCCGCATCGCGCAGGACACGGTCGGGTACCGTCTCCATCTGGCGCACGCCGGTGACGGCCGCAACGACGTCGTTAAGCGATTCCAAATGCTGGATGTTCATCGTCGAGATGACATCGATGCCTTCGTCGAGAAGCTGGTAAACGTCGTGCCAGCGCTTGCGTTGCTGAACGAATTCGTTGCCCGGTTCCTCGGTGACGACGGTGTGCGCGAGCTCATCGACAAGAGCGACCTCAGGGCGCGCCGCGATAATCGCGTCCACGTCGAGCTCACGGTAGGTATTGCCGTGGTAGCTCACTTCACGACAATCCAGCACCGGCAGGCCTTCGATGAGCTTCTTCGTGCGCTCACGCCCATGGTGTTCCACCAGGCCAACGACCACCTCGTGCCCACGGGAATACAGATCGTGGCCTTCATTGAGCATGGCGCACGTCTTCCCCACACCCGGGGCAAACCCCAGGTAGACCTTCAGTTTTCCTCGCTTGGCCATTTCTTACAGACCTTTACTTGCCATACCTTGCCCAATCGCAGGATGCTCACTGTCCGTTTGCCAGCGCGGCGTTGAGCTTTACGACGTTGACCAGTTGCCCACCTTCCTGCGAGCCCTGTTCCGTGATTGCTTTCTCACTATTTTCCGAGATTAAACGCTCAACCTCTGCCTGTGGCAGGTTGCGTTCCTTAGCCACACGCGGTGCTTGCAGCTGTGCGTACTTCTCGGAGATATGCGGATCCAGACCGGAACCGGAGGCGGTGACTGCCTCCACCGGTACCTGGGCCGGGTCGATGCCCTCGCGGGCAGCGACATCGGTGCGGCGCTGTTCGATTTCAGCCTGGAACTCCTTGCTATACGGCGACACGTTCGATGCCGAAGACGACATCGCGTCGTAGCCATTATCCCCCGCAGCAGACGGGCGCGGGTAGAAAAATCCCGGCTTTGTCACTTCTTGGGCAATGAGCTCCGAGCCCTGGGCCTTGCCTGCGGAGTCATACATCATCGAGCCATCAGCGTTATCGGACCAGATTCGCCCCACTACCCAGATTGCGGCTGGGTACAGCAGGCCGATAACCACGGTGAGCAGCAAGTATGCCTTGATTGTGGTGGATACCAACCGAAAGTTCTTGTTCATGTCCTTCTCGATTCTTTTCACATGTTGCGAGATGCCAAGTGCTGTGTGCCGGCTGCGCCTTTCGGCGCGAGGCCAAGGCACTTACATCCCGAACACTCCAGAGAGCAGGAGGTCAATAATTTTGATGCCGATAAACGGTGCGATGATGCCACCGACACCGAAGATGAGCAGATTGCGGCTCAGCAGCGATGCTGCGGAACCAGCGCGGTACTTCACGCCCTTGAGAGCCAGTGGAATCAAGGCGACAATCACGAGCGCGTTGAAGATCACCGCAGACAGGATGGCGCTTTCCGGCGAGTGCAGGTTCATGATGTTGAGCTTGTCCAGGCCAGGCAGCACCGTGACGAACATGGCTGGAATGATGGCGAAGTACTTCGCCACGTCATTGGCAATGGAGAAGGTGGTCAGCGCACCGCGGGTAATCAACAACTGCTTGCCAATTCCCACCACGTCAATGAGCTTGGTCGGGTCCGAATCCAGGTCCACCATGTTGGCCGCTTCCTTCGCCGCCGACGTACCAGTGTTCATTGCCACGCCCACATCTGCCTGCGCCAATGCCGGTGCATCGTTGGTGCCGTCACCGGTCATGGCGACCAGGCGTCCCTTCGACTGCTCCTTGCGGATCAACTCTAGCTTCTGCTCCGGGGTGGCCTCAGCGAGCACATCGTCGACACCGGCCTCCTTCGCAATCGCATGCGCGGTCACCGCATTGTCGCCCGTGATCATGACGGTACGAATGCCCATTTCACGCAGCTGATCAAAACGCTCACGCATGCCAGGCTTAACGACGTCCTTGAGATAAATAACACCCAGCACTCGTCCGGACTCACCGCTGGTTACTTCGTCGCCGCCAAATACCTCGGCGACCACCAGCGCGGTACCACCCGCTTCTGAAATGCGCTGGACAATGCCATCGACTTCGGGCGGCACGGTGGCACCGATGCACTTCATCAGCTTCACAATCTCCGTTGCGGCACCCTTGACTACCTTGCGGTTCTTCTCGCCGCCGGTAGCGGGGAACTCGATACCACTCATACGAGTCTGAGCGGTAAAGGGAATGAAGGTCGCATTGGCATAGACGGATTCGTCGATGCGTTCATTCGATTCGGTTTCCGCGAGCTCGACAATGGAGCGGCCCTCGGGGGTTTCGTCGGCAAGCGAAGAAAGCTGGCAGGCGTGTACCAATTCAGCGTGCGTGGTGTCGCCGACCTCGGAGAACTCCGCAGCCTGACGGTTACCGAAGGTGATGGTGCCGGTCTTGTCTAGCAGCAGCGTGGCGACGTCACCAGCGGCCTCAACCGCACGGCCAGACATGGCCAACACATTGTGCTGCACTAAACGGTCCATACCGGCGATACCAATAGCGGATAGCAGCGCGCCGATAGTGGTCGGGATCAGGCAGATCAGCAGTGCGACCAGGACCAATGGGTCCTGCTCAGCGCCGTTGAAGACAGCCATTGGTGCAAGTGCAATGACGACCATGAGGAAGATCAGGGTCAACACGTGCAGCAGGGAACCAAGTGCCAACTCGTTCGGGGTCTTTTTGCGCTGTGCGCCTTCGACCAGACCGATCATGCGATCCATGAAGCTCTCACCGGGCATGGTGGTGACCTCGATGGCGATGGCGTCGGAAAGCACGCGCGTACCACCGGTGACCGCGCAGCGATCACCGCCGGCCTCGCGGATGACCGGCGCGGACTCACCGGTAATGGCGGACTCATCGACACTGGCAGCGCCGACGATCACGTCACCATCGGCGGGAATCGGCTCGCCGGCGGAGACGATGACGATGTCGCCCGGAACCAGATCCGTGGCCGCGACCTTGGTGGTCTGCGCGGCTGGGTTCTCCAGTGCTGCAGCGGCGTTGGCACCGTTGTTGAGCTTGAAGGCATCAGAGGTGGTGCGCGAAGCGCGCAGCGATTCCGCCTGTGCCTTGCCGCGGCCCTCAGCGACGGCTTCCGCCAGCGTTGCAAAAAGTACCGTCAACCACAGCCACACTGTGATGGAAATACTGAACAGCGACGGGTGCGCAATGGCCAGGACCAGCGTAAATGCGGCACCGACTTCGACCAGGAACATCACAGGGGTGGCGATGAGCTGGCGCGGGTTCATCTTGCTCAGCGCCAGCGGCAGAGCCGCTTTCAGTGCGCTGGGAGAAAATGCGGAAGATGCGTTGGAATTCTTGCTCATGACAGGGCCTCCGTCAGCGGGCCAAGGACGAGGGTTGGTAGGAAGGTCAGGGCGCTGACGATGATTGCGATGGCAACGGTCAGGCCGACAAACTGCGGTCGGTGAGTTGGCAGGGTGCCAGCGGTCTCGGCGGCTGGTCGCTGCTTGGCGAAGTCACCAGCCAGACCCAGCACCATGACAATTGGAAGAAAGCGACCAAACAGCATGGCGAAACCGAGGCTCATGTTGAACCACGGGGTATCGGCACCGAAGCCCGCGAATGCCGAACCATTGTTGTTGGACGCACTGGTGAAGGCATAAATCAGGTCGGAGAAACCGTGCGGTCCATCAGCGGACACGGAGTCCAGCGTCGACGGCAGCATGGTGGAGATACCGACACCTGCCAGCACCAGCACTGGCATGACCAGGATGTAGAGGCAGACCTTGGTAATTTCCGAAACACCAATGCGCTTGCCCAGGTATTCCGGCGTACGGCCAACCATCAGGCCGGCGATGAACACGGTCAGGATGGCGATGATGAGCATGCCGTAGAGACCGGAGCCCACACCGCCAGGGCTAATCTCACCCAGCAGCATGTTCAGCATGAGCATGCCGCCTGCCAGTGGCGAGTAGCTGGAGTGGAAGCTGTCCACCGCGCCTGTCGACGTCATGGTGGTGGTCACCGCAAAGAAGGAACTCGGCAGCACGCCAAAGCGCATTTCCTTGCCCTCCATGCCGCCACCTTGGAAGGTCTGCAGCGCAGTCTCGCTGGACATAACGACAGCCAGAGAGATGAAGTAGAGCACCGCCATGGTGGACAGAATTGCCCAGCCCTGACGCTTGTCACCGATGATGACACCGAATGCCCTGGTCAACGAGACCGGAATCAACAGGATAAGGAAGATTTCCAGCATGTTGGTCCACGCATTCGGGTTTTCAAATGGATGCGCGGAGTTGGCGTTGAAGTAGCCACCGCCGTTGGTGCCCAATTCCTTGATGACCTCCTGCGATGCCACGGCACCGCCCGGGATAGTCTGGCTGCCGCCGGTGACAGTCTGGATAGTCTGTGGGGCCGAGAAATTCTGGATGGCACCCTGCGAAATCAGCAGAATTGCACCAATAGCGGCGATGGGCAGCAGCACTCGCAGGACGGTACGAGTCAGATCTACCCAGAAGTTGCCGATGTTGCCGTCACCGTGACGGTTGGCCAGGCCTCGAACCAGCGCCACCGCCACTGCAATACCGACTGCGGCGGAGACGAAGTTCTGAACTGCCAGGCCAGCCATCTGGGTTAGCACTGTCATGGCTTCTTCACCGGAGTAGGACTGCCAGTTGGTGTTGGTGGTAAACGACACCGCGGTGTTCCACGCCTGGTCCGGGGAGACTGGGCCCTTGCCGTGGTTGAGCGGTAGCCACTGCTGCATTCGCTGCAGCAGGTAGACGAAGATGACGCTGACAGCGGAGAAGCTCAACACACTGGCGGTGTACTTTGTCCAGTGCTGGTTGGCCTCTGGGCGCACACCGATGGCGCGGTAGAAACCGCGCTCAACACCCAAGTGCTTATCAGTGGTGAATACCCGCCCCATGTAATTGCCGAGCGGGATGTAAAGGATGGCCAGTGCGGCCATCACGATGATTACCGGGACAAATCCCATAATGACGTTGCTCACGAGAATCGCTCCGGATCAATCAGGGCGACCAGGACATAGCCCAATGCCGCCAAACCTAAAATGGCGCCGCCGATCAATTCCCACGTCATAGTTTCTTCACCGCCTTTGCGCAGCCCTGCAGTAGCAGGAAGGCCGCGACGGTGAGTAGAAGAAGCAAAATGTCTACGAACATGACAGTTATAAAACACCCATACCTACTGCGGCGGGCACCTATTAACGCTTTTTTAACACCCGACTGAACTGGGGTTATGCGCTTAGAGATGCGCGAATGCACTTCTGATTAAGAAAGTGCCAATGCAGGTACGCGGCGAATTAATACCAGCTTCGGGGCTGAGTGGGCTGAGCAGGCGCACTGGTGTTGCCGACTTATCGATGGTTTTCCGTGACCTGTCGATGTCTTCCCTTGTCTTATCGATGGTTTTCCGCCACTTATGCGCACGTTGTGGGGTCTACCTGAGCACTTGTCGATGCGTTATTCACTGATGGCCACGCTATAGCGCATCGACAGGTGAATAGCTCATCGACAAGTGGCCGACCGCCCCTGCCCTCGCCGGCCCCGGCCCCGTCCCCGCCGTCTCCGCCCCTCACAGTCGGACCACGCGCTACCCGAAGGCTTTTGGACACGAGCATAGGCGCGAAGCATAAAAAACCGGGCACCACGCTTCCTGCGTGATACCCGGTTTTAATGGATTGAGTTAGGCCGAAGCAACCGGCCCGAAGCAACCGGACTAGAAGTAGCTGACTAAGCCTAACTAGTTAGTCCTCCGGTGCGAGCTCGCTCTCCGTAACCCACTTGTGGTTCTTCATGGTCATGCCATCTTCGTCGATATCAACCATGTAGACCGGCTCCTGGGTGGAGTAATCAACAGTGCCCTTGGCACCCTTCATGCCCGCCATGTGCTCAGCGTTGATGGTGATCTCGGAGCCGTCGGCAAGCGGAGCCTCGCCTGGGTTCTCCAGCTCCTCATGAACAACCCAACGGTGATCCTTCACCGGTTCACTGCCATCGGTCGGAGTGTAGGACACGGAGTACGTGGTGGTGTTGAAAACACCAACAACCTTGCCTTCTGCACCCTTCATGCCCGGCATGTGATCAGCCAGAACCTTCACTTCACTGCCGACCGGGAACTTCGCGTTGTCAGCCGGAGCCATTCCCTCGGGAGCCGGACCGCCATCGGCCGGGTGATCATGGCCAGCCATTGCATCGTCATCATGGTCGCCGTGCTCACCGTGGTCATCGGCATCGTCCATGTCATCCATGTCGTCCGTGTCCTCAGAGCTGGTTGCCGTTGCCGACGAGCTGGTCTCGCTAACAGTGCTGCTTGCTTCGGTATTAGTCGAATCATCGGAGGAGCAACCGGCCAGCGCAAGCACGCTGGCGGCACCTGCGGCTACAAGCGCATTAAGTGGTCGGATATTCTTTGCCATGGTCAAGCTCCTTTGTTGTTGATGTCAATCAATCTATGCCCTCACCCTACCGACGCTCCCCTAGCGCCACCAGGACTTATCGCCCTCGGCGGACGGAAATCGTCCAGCCGGCCTCACCGGTCTGCTCGAAGTTGGTGACCTCGTGTCCATCCTTCGCAGCCCAGCGCGGAATCGCATCCGTGGCCTGGGTGCAGTCGAATGGAATCACCAGCTCCTCGCCGACCTCAATCTTGTTGATTGCATCCTTGGCCTCGATCAGCGGGAATGGGCACACCGCGCCGACGGTGTCCAGCTCGTATCGCCCATCGCCCAGTGGCTTGAGCTTGCCGTCTTCCTGCTTGACGACGCTCCGGTCGAGCAACGCCACCGGAGCGACAGCAAAGGAACCGGCCAGCGGAGAGGCCTCGGTACCAGCGGCACCGGCACTGTCGCTACCCGGCAGGGACACAGGAGAAGTAGCAGCCGAAGCGACCGGAGCAGTTGCCGATACCGCCGTGTCGTTGGTGGTGGAAGGGGCGCTCGGGACGTCGTTAAGCGAAGGCGCGGACGGCTTCAGCCAAAGCTTGGCGGCGATAGCGACACCTGCGGCGATGGACGCCAGTGCGAGCCAACCCTGGTAGCTGAACAGCGAAGTCTGGACCATGCCGTTGCCGACGGTGCAGCCGCCGGCCCACGCAGCGCCGACACCCATGAAGATGCCGCCGACGACCGAGCGAGCGCCCTGGGTGGCGTCCGGGACGCGGAGGCGGAATTCGCCAGAGGCCTTGGCTGCGATGAAGGAGCCAACGAGGATGCCGAGGACGAGGAGGACGCCCCAGTCGAAACGCTCGGTGTCACCAGTGACAACGTAGTTGGCAAGGTTGGAGGACGGAGTCGTGATGCCGAGGCCATCGTTGCGGCCGGTGGCGGCGGACAGTGGCCAAGCCAGAACGCCGAGCGCGCCGACGATAGCGGCGGTGGCGTACACGTGCCAGGGCTTCTCAGCCAGGATATGCGCGAGACCGGTCTTGCGTGGCGCCAGAGTTACCGGGCGCGGGCCGGAGAATTCTTCGCGCAGGAAGCGGACGGCGAAGTATGCCGTGACGGCGCTCAGCGCGATGACCAGTGGCCAAATGCTAATGCCGAGAGAGGCATGAATGCTGGTCAGGCCGACGGTGCGGTCCTTCAGGGAATTCTGCAGGCCACCCAGGAAGCCAGTCTTCATAGCAGCAGCGGATAGGGCGTAAAAGACCAGTGCGATCCAAGAGCCGATCAGGCCCTCACCGGAGCGGTACCAGGTACCCGAGGCACAGCCACCGGCCAGGACGATACCCAGCCCGAAGATAACGCCACCGACGATAACGGCCACCGGTGCCAGTTCGTTGTATTCGGGAGTAATCACGCCGGCGCTGGTCAGTGCGGCCAGGCCGATGGCGTGGACGGAAATAACAATCAGCAAGGCGACGAAGCCGCGCCAGCTGCGCTGAGTGAAGATATCGCGCAGGAAACCGGTGACGCAGAAACGTCCTCGCTGCATAACAAAGCCGAGCACGGCGCCCAGCGCTAGTCCTGAGATGAGCATGAAAGTAGTTCTCCTAAGTTTTGTGGACAGACCTGTCTATCTGGTGTTTAGGAAACTACTTTATACGCAGAGAAAAGTCCAAGTTTATTGCGTTTTTGCAGGATAACCGCACCCCCCCACTAGACAGACCGAACCGTATATAACACTGTCGCCCAGGAAGGATTCACCACTCCGAGTTCCACTTTGTGGCAGTGTGGAAAGTTGTGAGTGTAAAAAGTTTCGCGATGACCCCGATACAGCGATTCCTTGTGCTGCGCTCCATAATCGATCTGCCTTTTACCCGGACATTCGCCATCGACGCGGAGCAGGTCGTCGAAATCTCCGGCGTCGCTCGACTCAGCGAGCTCAACGCCAAAAATGCCGTAATAATCGACAGCTTGCGTTCACTCGCCCACACCAACACACAGGACTTTTACGCCATCGATGATGCCGCCGAGGCGCTGGGCACCGCGCTTCGCATGGCAGTGTCTTCCAGGCAGCTACTGTGGCTCAGCTCGCTTCCCAAAAGCGACGTGGACAAGGTGCGCGCAATCCTCGGTGATGACCTGGTGCACGTGGTGGGCCCAGCACTGGCCGTCGACAAGCTCAACGACGACATCCTGGAGGTTCCCGACGCACTGAAGCGCCGCGGCGAACCGCTTGTTCCCATTGCACTCTCGCCGACTGCGCTAGTGCACGCGTGGGCACATGGCACGCATGAGCAGCAAAAACTGCTGGCGTACCTGCTCGAAGGCACCAACACATTGGTGATGGAGAGCAAAAATCTGCATGCGCTGCGCAAAGTCGGGGCGAACCTCATTGAACGCAACCTGATCTGGCGGCTGCTCTACAACCCCAAGGTGCTCGCGTATCTGGTGGTGCTGATTTACTCATCTCTGCGCGCGCTACCAGTAGTTTTTGTCCCCGGCTTCCACGGCAATGTCTGGGTGCTCTGGACTATCGACATCATCACGGCAATCCCCTACACCTGGGGAATTGTGGAGATGTTCACCGGCAGCTCATTCTGGCGCCGAATGCTGGGACTGCTGGTCACACTGGTGACTTTTATCTCGCCGTATGTCTATTTCTGGTTCAACGGCCGCGACTATCCCGTGTGGGTCACCGCATTCGTCATCGCCATGATCGTGGGCGCCTTCGCCGTCGAATTCATCCGCTGGCTACGCGACCGCCTCATCCACACAATCCTGCACCAACTGCCCGCCGCTACCGGCCGGTAAACGAGCGACGCACACCACCGACAATCAGCCACGCACCGGCGGCAACGTTGACGGCCACCATCGCATGGCTCACCGTCAGGCTTAACGACGCCGCTTTCGTCACAATTGCGATAAGCAGGCCTGTCGTGACAATCCAGACAAACGTTGCAGCAATGCTGCCCACCTTGCCGCGTTGCACGCGGAACGGGTGCGTGTAGTGCAGCGGTACCAGCGTCATTGTGCTGAAGATAACGATTGCGGCGATACACACTGCCATCGGCGCATTCCACACCCATAGCAGGACTGCCACAATATTCCACGCCGCCGGGAAGCCCACAAAGTAGTAGTCCCCAGACTTGGCGGCTTCGTTGGCATAACAGAACATCGAGGAGACCAACACTACGATGGCCAGGAAAATCGCCAGCGGACGTGGCCCCAGCGGCAGGTACATAACCATGAACGCTGCAGGAATGGCCGTCCACGTGAGGTAGTCGACAATATTGTCCACCACCGCACCGTTAAACCAGGGCACGACTTCCTTGATGTGGTGCTTACGCGCCATGTTGCCATCGACACCGTCGACGACAAGCGCGATACCCAGCCAGAGCCACATCCATTCCGGCTTGCCGTCGAGAAGCGCCACTACCGCCAGCGTTGCCCACACCAAACCGGTCAGCGTGAACCCGTGAACCGCCCAGGCGATAGCATGCTGCCTCCGCGTGAAGGTCTGGGGAGCAGCAGAACTGGCAATGTCAGAGCTAGTAGAAGCGTTCACGGCAGATGTCCTTTAGAGAACAAAATGCGCACAACTGCAAACCTTTATCGCAGTTGTGCGCAGAGTCGATTTTTTCAATCGGTGAGTATAACGGCCGATGGGTCGTTTTCCCGTATTTTTGCTCGGGCTTGTGCCGAGTTATTTAACGACGATCCTCAAACCAACCGGTAACAGCCGGTGCTGTGTTCTCGTAGACCAGCTTGGCTTCGGTGTACTCCTCCAGGCCGGTCGGGCCCAGCTCGCGACCAATACCGGACTGACCAAAGCCACCCCACTCGGCCTGTGGCAGGTAGGGGCCAAAGTCGTTGATCCAGACGGTACCGTGACGCAGCTCGCGGGAAACGCGCTCAGAAACCTCGCGGTTGGATGTCCACACCGCACCGGCCAGGCCATATTCGGTGTCGTTGCCAATCTCGATGGCCTCGTCAACCGTGGTGAAGGTCTCCACCGTCACCACCGGGCCAAAGGCTTCGTCGTGAACGCAGTCCATTTCGCGGGTGACCTGGTCAATCACGGTTGGGAGGTAGAAGTAGCCGTCGGCAAGCGAGGCGGAACCGTCAGCGGTGGCGCCGGTGGCAACCTCGCCGCCAACGCGCACGCGAGCGCCCTGCTCACGCGCCCGATCGACGTATGCCGCGACCTTATCCAGGTGCTGCTTCGAAATCAGCGCACCGGTCTCGGCCTTCTCATCGAGTGGACCGCCGAGCTGGATGTGCCCGGCGCGCTCAACCAGATCGTCGACGAACTTCTCGGCGATGGACTCCTCCACAATCAAACGAGCGCCCGCCGAGCAGACCTGACCGGAATGCAGGAACGCAGCATTGAGGGCATTGTCCAAAGCAGCTTCGTAGTCAGCGTCGGCGAAGATGATGTTCGGGTTCTTGCCGCCGAGCTCAAGTGCGACCTTCTTCACGGACTTGGCTGCTTCACCAGCAATAATCTTGCCAGTGGCAAGACCACCGGTGAAGGAGACCATGTCCACCTTCGGATGAGAGGACAGCGGTGCGCCCGCTTCGGCGCCAGCGCCGGTGATGAGGTTGGCAACGCCCGCCGGAACACCCAGGTCATCGATAACGTGCATGAGCAGGATAGCCGTGTGCGGAGTCAGCTCCGCCGGCTTCAACACAAAGGTATTGCCCGTGGCCAGGCACGGTGCGACCTTCCATGCGGTCTGCAGCAGTGGGTAGTTCCACGGCGTGATCAGGCCACAGACACCGACGGGTTCACGCACAATGCGCGCGACGACGGTCGGGTCATCCGCATCCACGAGACGACCGGCATCATTGCCTGCAAGCTTCCCGAAGTACTCAAAGCAGGCGATGATGTCATCCATATCGGCTGCCGCCTCTGGCAGGCGCTTACCGGTATCCATGGCCTCTGCCCAGGCAAATTCGTCCTTGCGCTGCCTGATGGCAGCACCGATGTCGAGTACCAACTTGCTGCGCTCAGCTGTGCTCCAGGATGCCCAGGAACCTTCCCCGGTACGTCGGAAAGCGGCGTCGGCGGCGGCGATGGCGCGCTCGGTGTCGGTCGCATCTGCTTCCGCAACTTCGGCGATGAAAGAGCCATCGGCCGGGCACTCGATAGTGCGAGTGTTGCCAGCGGCTGCAGCGGACCAGGTGCGGTCGATAAACAGCGTGGCCGCGCCTTCGTGGGATTTGGCGGTCTCGGGTGCGAGGGCCTTATCAGTAGTTGAAGGCTTAAAGGTCATTTAGGAATCCTCCTTGGCGTAGTCATCAGACCATTCGCGGACAGGTTCGGCATTATCGGACAGATCTGAGGTGCCCGGGAGATCAGACTGCATGTGCAAAAACTCCAAGTGCCGTTCGTAGAGGTCGAGGACGTCGGAAATCAGCTGCTCTTGGGTGTAGCCATAGACGTCGTAGCCGAGCGAACCGGTAAGCGTGAAGACCTCGAGGCGGTAGTAGTAAATATCAGCATCACTGTCCAGGTGTACCAGGCCAGCAAAAGACGGCGTCAAGTGTTCAACCGGATAGACCTGGTAGCGGAAGCTCATCTCCTCGCCGAATCCGACCTGCAGGTCAATCTGGTCGATGCCGACTTCTTCTGCTGGTTCACGGTGCAGCGTCACTTCACCGCCACGTTCCCTGATAGCATCTGCCACCTGTTCAAGTGCGGGCTGCACCACTCGGTCGAGGTAGCGCATGACTGGCTTCTTGCCCGGGAAGGACATGGAGCGGGCAAGTCGATTGCGCCAGTCACCCTGTTGGCCATCCACGGCGCGGCCCGACATCGCCCCGTGGAGGGCTCGACGTGTCGAATCCTGTTGCAACAGCTCCAGTCGCAGCGACTTAAACAGGCCATACATCACCAGATAGATGACAAAGGCAAACGGCAGACCCATCACAATCGTTGCCGACTGCAGCGTCGGAATACCACCGACATAGAGCATGGAGATGGTCAGCACACCGACCACGACAGCCCAGAAAATACGGGTCCACTTCTTACCGTCCTGCTGTGTGTCGGTGATCTTCGAAGTGAAGTTACTCATCACCAGTGCCGCCGAGTCCGCCGAGGTGATGTAGAGCAACAGGCCAATCAGAGATGCGACTGCAGCCACCATCATCGGCGCCGGGTACTGCTCCAGCAACAGGTAGAAGGCACGCTCCGGGTAATCCAGTGCAGTCTGGCCAAACTCCGAATCGCCATTGATGACCAGGTCCAGCGCCGAGTTACCGAACACCGACACCCACATCAGGACGAAGAGGAATGGAATGGTCAGCGTGCCGACGACAAACTGGCGCAGGCTACGGCCACGGGAAATACGGGCCAGGAACAAACCGACGAACGGTGCCCAGGCCACCCACCAAGCCCAGAAGAACAGGGTCCAGGAATTCAACCATTCCTGCGCTCCGGAGAACGCGTAGGTATCCATAGTCATGGATGGGAACTTGGAGACGTACTCGCCGACGTTCATCACCAGGGCGTCAAACAGGAACGCCGTGCGACCAGTGACCAGGATGTAGAGCATCAAGCAGATGGCCAGGCCAACGTTGAGCTCCGAGAGACGGCGAATCCCCTTGTCAACACCGGAAACCGCGGAGGCGATAGCCACCGATACAGCCACGACGATCAGAGCGATCTGCCAGGACGTACTCTCATCCACCCCGAACAGCACGCGCAGGCCGTAATTCAGCTGGACGACGCCGATACCCAGCGAAGTTGCGACACCGAAAACGGTACCGAGCATCGCTGCGATTTCGACCGCTTCACCAGCGGGGCCGTGGATGCGCTTGCCAATGATTGGGTAGAGCGCCGAGCGAATGGTCAGTGGCATGTTCAAGCGGTAAGCGAAGTAGCCGAATGCCATGCCCATCAGCGCGTAGAGCGCCCAACCGGTCACACCATAGTGGAAGAGCGTGAACACCACTGCCTGACGCGCGGCTTCGATGGTCTCCGCATCTCCGATCGGCGGGCCATAGTACTGTGCCACCGGCTCTGCTACCGAGAAGAAGAGCAGGTCAATGCCGATACCTGCGGCAAAGAGCATAGAGGCCCAAGAAAACAGGCCGAACTGAGGTTTGGCGTGATCGGGGCCGAGCTTAATCTGCCCCGTTCGCGAGATGGCGATGTAGAGCATGAAGAGCACTGCCACCGTCGCGGTCACGATATAGAACCAACCGAAGTTCTTCGATACCCAGGCGACAATGCCGGCTAGGGTGTCCGCTGCATTGTCCGGGGCAAAAATAGCCCACAGGGCAATGGCGAGAATACCAACGCCTGAAATAATAAATACAGGCCAGTTGACCTCAGGCTCAGAGGTCACACTCGCTTGCGCTTGTTGTGGAGGGACCGACTGCGATCGCTGCATTTCTTGCGACGATCCAGATTTTTCCTCCGTTACCTTCTCAGTTGGCGGAGTATCAGACATAGGAAAATCCTTCAGATTCGGGAACTAACCCAGCATACCTAGTTTGAATAATCCCTCAAGTCTTAGAATCGATTCAGAAGAATTCCTTAACCCCAATATCAACACCATTACCTGCATCTTTATCTATTTTTCACGGCGTTTAAAATCATTTCAACTGGAATTGAATGCCAATTGTATGCCATTCTATATATGTGAAGAGGATTTGAGATACGCCTCCGGCCACTTATTCTACTATCAATATATAGGCCCCGCCTTTAAATATCGCTTGAGGCTTATCGCAGTCCTTGAAAACCATTCCGATACACATCGGTACACAACCTACGGAGGTACACCAGAACATGGGAGCTTTCCCGGCTGTCTTCAACTTCGGTAAAAAGAATGGCAACACCACAGTCGAACACCGCGACGTCGTCATCGTTGGTGCGGGCTCTGCTGGCTCTGTGCTGGCTAACCGGCTGTCCGCAGACCACACTCAGCAGGTGCTCGTACTCGAGGCCGGCCGCATGGACTCCCTCTGGGATCTCTACATTCACATGCCTTCGGCATTCTCCTTCCCAATCGGTAACAAGTACTACGACTGGAAGTACGAATCCGAGCCGGAACCGGAGATGAACGGTCGCCGTATCTACCACGCCCGCGGCAAGGTCGTCGGCGGTTCCTCCTCCATCAACGGCCAGATCTACCAGCGCGGTAACCCCATGGACTACGACAAGTGGGGCGACACCAAGGGGCTGGAGAACTGGGGCTGGAACCACGTTCTGCCTTACTTCAAGCGCATGGAAAATGCGCTGGGCTCCGACAAGGATGACCCGCGCCGTGGCCACGACGGTCCGCTGCGCATGAAGCGCGGTCCGGCCGATTCTCCGCTGTTCAAGGCTTTCTTTAAGTCTGTGCAGCAGGCAGGCTACAACTACACCCCGGACGTCAATGGCTACCGCCAGGAGGGCTTCGGCCCCTTCGACGCGAACATCGACAAGGGCCGTCGCCTCTCCGCTTCCCGCGCATACCTGCACCCGGCTCTGCAGCGTCCAAATCTGGAGCTTCGCACCCGCGCAGAAGCCACCCGCATTCTCTTCGAGGGCACCAAGGCCGTCGGCGTGGAGTACACCTGGAAGGGTCGCACACGTCAGGTGCGAGCAGACAAGGTCATCCTCTGCGGTGGCGCTTTCAACTCTCCGCAGCTGCTCGAGGTCTCCGGCATTGGCGATGAGAAGGTCTTGAATGCTGCTGGAGTGAACGTCGTCAAGCACCTGCCTGGCGTCGGCGAGAACCTGCAGGACCACCTGGAGGTCTACATTCAGTACAACGCCACCCAGCCGGTGTCTTCACAGCCGTACCTGGAGAAGTGGCGTTGGCCGTTCATTGGCCTGTGGTGGATGCTCACCCACAAGGGCCCGGTGGCGACGTCGCACTTTGAGGGTGGCGGCTTCGCTCGCTCCAACGACAACGAGCCCTACCCGAACCTGATGTTCCACTTCCTGCCGCTGGCCATGCGTTACGACGGCACGAAGATCGATAGCCCGCACGGTTTCCAGTTCCACGTTGGCCCGATGTACTCGGATGCCCGTGGCCATGTCCACATCACCTCCTCGGACATCAAGGTCAAGCCGTCGATTCTGTTCAACTACCTGTCCACTGATCAGGACCGCCGTGAATGGGTCGAGGCTGTCAAGGTCTCCCGTAAGCTGCTGGACACCCCGGCAATGAAGGAGTACACCGACGGCGAGATTTCCCCGGGTGCGGACGTGCAGACCGACGAGGAAATCCTCGAGTGGGTCCGCAAGGATGCCGAGACCGCACTGCACCCATCCTGCACCTGCAAGATGGGACCGGCCTCCGACGAGATGGCCGTGGTCGATCCGGAAACCATGCAGGTTCACGGCACCGAGGGCCTCTACGTGGTTGACGCTTCGGTCATGCCGGGCATCACCAACGGCAATATCTACGCACCGACCATGATGATTGCCGAAAAGGCCGCTGACCTCATCGCCGGCAAGACTCCGCTGGCACCGCAGGACATTCCGTTCTACCGCGCCGGCCAGGGTATGCCGCTGGATCCACCGGAGAACAATAAGTAGTTCTTGAGGCGGTAGCGGGTAGCGCGGAGTCTATTGCGCAACGCCGTTCGTCGGCATTTGCCGGGTTCTCCCACATGGGGGAATCCGGCCTTAGTGTTACTCTCGCCCTATGAGCAGCACAACCTCGCAATCACCCGAAAACCTACGACGCTCATCAATCATCTTGGCACCGATGGCTGGAGGTCCATCCACGCCCGAACTCGTCGCTGCAGTTTCCAATGCTGGTGGGGTTGGCACGCTTGCCGCCGGCTATCTCACTGTTGAAAAGCTCACTGAACAGGCACGGCAGACGTGCGCGCTGCTTGACGACGGCAAAGGATTCGGCATCAACCTCTTCTGCCCGAACACGGCTGTCGCCGGTGCCGGAACCTCAGAGGAAGAACTTGCACAGTGGGCCGCGTTTCGCGGCCACTTAGCACAGGCTGCTGCCCACTTCGACACCGACATGCCTGACACTCCGACCTGGTCAGATGACTACTTCTCGGCGAAAGTCGAAGCAATTCTCGCTGATGATTTTCTGCCCAACCCCGATGCGCTGGAGTTCGTCTCCTTCACCTTTGGCTATCCAGATAAAGAGGTCATTGCTCGGGTAAAGGAATCTGGCCGCAAAGTGGTGCTGAATGCGACCTCGATCGAGGGGGTGCGGGCGGCGGCTGCAGCCGGCGCTGATCGCATTGTTCTGCAGGGATTAGCTGCGGGTGGACACCGCGCATTCGTGAAGGGCAAGGACTCGTCCGACAACATTGGGGCCTCTGTAGAAGAGCTCGCCCAAGCAGCCACCGAGGCGTGTGCAGTTACCGATGCACCCATCATCGCCGCTGGTGGGGTGGGTAACCGAGAGGACGTCGTCAAGCTTTTGGGTGCTGGGGCGACAGCTGTACAAGTTGGCACACGGTTCCTCACCACCGCAGAGGCGGGTACGAAGGAGACGCACCGACGGGCATTGCGTGAGCTCACGGAGCGCGACACCGTTTTGACCCACGCCTTTTCCGGCAAGCCCGCGCGGGCAATTGAGAACACGTTTACCCGGGCGTTTTCTAGGGTCGCGCCGGAACTTTATCCGCAATTGCACTACTTGACCACGCCAATCCGTGGTGCCGCGAATCAGGCCGGTGACCCTGAATATCTCAATTTGTGGGCAGGTATTGCGTTTGCGCAGTGCACGAATCAATATGCGGCGGATGTTGTTGCGGAGCTTTCCGGCTTGGCCGAGTAATACGAAGCCGCCGATGCTACAAACTGCAAAATGACCAGCCCCGGACATATATCGCGGCTGGTCATTTGGCTTTATTTGTGACGACGACTTTTATGGCGACGGCGCGGTTGTGGCGTTAAGCGTCTAGCAGCCAATCGTTCGGGCTGAACAGCTCGAAGTGAACGTTATCGCGAGCAACACCGCGATCGGCGAGCTGCTGGCGAATGGCCTGCAGGAAGCCGTTGCCACCACAGAGGTAGAACTGAGCGCCCTCCGGCAGCTCCGCATCCGCCAGATTCATCAAATCCGGCTCGTACCACACCTGCTGGCGAGCATTGGTCAGAGCGGCGACAGCATTGTCACGCTCTGCGCGCAGGGCATCTGCGGTTTCTGCACGGTCCGCGTGGAGGACGACAACATCTCGCTTAGAGTCGCCAGCCACCAGGGCATCCAACATGCCGATCATGGGAGTGGCACCAATACCTGCGGAAATAAGCACCACCGGGTCGTTTGATTTGGTGTCCAACACCAGGTCACCTGCCGGCAGAGAGATCTCGATGGCATCGCCCGGCTGCACCTTTCCCCACAGCTGTGTGGAAACTTCGCCAGCCGGCAGGTCCTCAGAGGCATCGACACGACGAACCGCGAAGGTCAGAACACCTTCCTTGCCGCCGACCAGAGAGTATTGACGTAGCTGGCCGGCGCCGTCCGGCATGGTCTGACGCACGGAAATGTACTGTCCCGGGAGGTAGGAAACGGGGGTTTCGTCGTCAAGCTTGACGGAGAATACTGCGACATCATCACCGCGCTCTTCACGAGAGACGACGTGAGCGGCGCGGAAAACATCACCTGCTTCGACGCCGAGGTCGTCATAGAGCCCCTTCTCGAAGTCGATGAGAACACGCTGCATCTCCAGGTAGACGGCATCCCATGCGTCGCGGACAGCCCCCTGAAAGACCTCTGGGGTGAGGATTTCCTCGATGGCATCGAAGAGGTGCTTGTGCACGATTGGGTACTGCTCCGGCTTGATGCCAACGGAAATGTGCTTGTGGCCGATGCGGGAAAGCAGTTCTTCCGGGGCAGGAGCGTCTGGGTCGACCAGCGTAGCTGCGAAGGTAGCGACGGATGCCGCCAGCGCCTTCTGCTGAGCCCCCTGCTTCTGGTTGCCGCGGTTGAAGGTATCGGCAATGAGTTCGGGGTGAGCAGCGAACATCCGGTTGTAGAAGTTCGGCGTGATTTTCTCGATGTTGGCACCGACGACGGGCAGGGTTTGGGTGACGACTTCGGCCTGCTCTGGAGTCAGGCCGTTCTTGTTGACATTCAGGTTTGGCATGACTTCACACTATCACCATATTGCGCATTTTGTTTGCGCAATATTGTTTGTTGGCGCCAAAACTAGTCTTTGCAGTTGCGAATCAACCGCTTTTAGCTGCAGAAACGGCGCCGCCAAAAGTCTTGACAGACAAGCTTCGACAGCACCACTCTCAGCTCTTTTCAAATCGAGATTAGGCCTTCAGTTCTACGCCTAAACCACCTAAACCGGACGAATATTGAGCCTCGACCCCTCAGACAAGCTACCTCCCTCGGAAGTATCACCATCCGCACCATCAACCGACTTGGCGGGAATGAGATCAGCAATCAACACCGGATCGAGTGCCGCGAAGAACGCCTCCTGTGCAGCCGCTAACTTGCCACGCAACAGGCACGTCGGCAGCAATGGACAGTCAGTGCCGACACAATCGACGACCTCGTTGTTTTCCAGAGTGCGCAGCAGCTTGCCGACGGATTTTTCCGTAGCCGAATCTCGCAGATAGATGCCACCATTGCGCCCCTTGACCGCTTCCAAGAAGCCGAGCTCCACAAGTCGCGAGACGACCTTGGAAACATGCGCGCGAGACGCATTGAGAGACTCCGCCACCTCAGCAGCGGTGTACTTCCGTCCCGGCTCCCCCATCGCCATCAAAGTGATGACACGCAGGCTCAAATCAGAGAAAAGCGTTAATTGCATTGCGTGTCACCCTTCATCGTTGTACTGCACAAACCACCCCCTTGCCAGCCACTTCGGGCAACAAGGGGGTGGTTCTATGTTCTAGCTTTTAGCAAGGCTAGCTAGCAAGATCTTAGTCCTGCAGGCTCTTCTCGATACGAGCCTTCAGAGCCTCGAACTCGTCCCAGACTTCCTGCGGAACGCGGTCGCCGAGGAACTTCAGCCACTCCTCGTTGTCCGGCAGGTCACCCTGCCACTTAGCAGCCGGTGCCTTCAGGGCTTCCTTGACATCTTCAAAGTCGATGTCCAGGCCAGTCAGGTCCAGGTCCTCTGCCTTAGCGGTGTGACCAACAACGGTCTCCTTGGCGCCAACACGGCCCTCAATGCGGTCGATGATCCACTTGAGAACGCGAGAGTTGTCACCGAAGCCCGGCCACAGGAAGCGGCCGTCTTCGCCGCGGCGGAACCAGTTGACCAGGAAGACCTCTGGCATCTTGTCGCCGCCCTTGACACCCATGTCAATCCAGTGCTGCAGGTAGTCACCGACGTTGTAGCCAATGAACGGCAGCATTGCCATCGGGTCATGGCGCAGGGAACCGACCTTGGCCTCAGCGGAAGCAGCGGTCTGGCCGGAAGCCAGGGTTGCACCGATGAAGGTTGCGTGGTTCCAGGACAGTGCCTGGGTCACCAGCGGCACAGTGTCCGGGCGGCGACCACCGAACAGGATGGCGTCGATCGGGACACCCTGCGGATCGTCGTACTCCGGTGCGGCGACCGGGCACTGCGAAATCGGGGTGCAGTAACGGGAGTTCGGGTGCGAGGACAGCTCGTCGGAATCCGGAGTCCAGTCATTGCCCTTCCAGTCAATGAGGTGCTCCGGCTTGCCTTCCATGCCTTCCCACCAGACGTCACCATCGTCGGTCAGCGCGACGTTGGTGAACAGGGTGTTACCGGCCTCCATGGTCTTCATGGCGTTCGGGTTGGAGGAGTAGTTGGTGCCCGGTGCAACACCGAAGAAGCCGTTCTCCGGGTTAACAGCGTACAGGCGACCGTCCTCACCGAACTTCAGCCATGCAATGTCGTCGCCGACGACCTCGGCCTTCCAGCCCTCGATGGTCGGAGTCAGCATAGCCAGGTTGGTCTTACCACATGCAGACGGGAATGCAGCGGCGATGTGGTAGGCCTTGCCCTCCGGATTAGTGAGCTTCAGGATGAGCATGTGCTCAGCCATCCAGCCCTCTTCCTTGGCCATGACCGAAGCGATACGCAGTGCGTAGCACTTCTTGGCCAGGATGGCGTTTCCGCCGTAGCCGGAACCGTAGGACCAAATCTCCTTGGTCTCCGGGAACTGGGTGATGTACTTCTCATCGTTGCACGGCCATGCAACGTCCTCCTGGCCCTCCTCCAGCGGAGCGCCAACGGAGTGCAGAGCGTGGACGAAGTCTCCGTCCGGGCCAATCTTGTCCAGGGCATCCTGGCCCATGCGGGTCATGATTCGCATAGAGAGAACCACGTACTCCGAGTCGGTCAGCTGAACACCCAGCTTCGGCTCCGGGTCGGTGATCGGACCCATGCAGAACGGAACGACGAACATGGTGCGGCCCTTCATGGAACCGCGGTAGTGCTCGGTCATTTCCTTCTTCAGCTCGACCGGATCCTCCCAGTTGTTGGTCGGGCCAGCGTCCTCTTCCTTTTCAGAAGCGATGAACGTGCGGGACTCCACACGAGCAACGTCCTTCGGGTTAGAGCGGGCAAGGAAAGAGTTCGGGCGCTTTTCCTCATTCAGCTTGATAAGAGTTCCCTTATCAACCAGGTCCTGGGTAAGGCGGTTCCACTCTTCTTCCGAGCCATCAGCAAAGACAACCTTGTCTGGCTGGGTCAGTTCTGCGACCTCAGCAATCCAGCGCAGCAGTTCGGCGTTCTCGGTCGGGGCCTGGCCCTCGAGACCAGGAATAGAAGGTGCGGACATCAGTTCTCCTGACTCATTGATTCGCGTCTTGATTTAAGGCTACCGGGGGATACCGAAAGTTGCCGGGCCCCACATCGACAATCGACTCGCTCCCCCATTTTGAAAGCCGTTACATCACGGCTTTACAACAAAAGATTTTCCCCGTCCCATTCTTGCGACCTGTTCATTTACGGCTATAACCAGCGAATAAGGCCAGCCTTACCGCACAAATTCACAACCATTAACCCTTTGACTGCAGTTACCCCCATTTGTAAGCAACTGGGACACGGGTACCCCCGTGCACAGCGTTCCCAAAGTCGTTAGTTCCAGCTGCCCCGGGCCGATTGCTCCCAGGAGTACGCATCCCACTTCCCCGCCGCTGGTGTCGCTTCCACTGCCGCTTTGCCAATCGCGTCAGCAGCCCTGACATCATCGCTGCTCCAGGACTCCCAAGTACCGTCAAAACGGACCGTCGTCACGTGATCCACCGCGCCGTCACCGTCCAAATCCGAATAGATTGACAACCCGGAGTCGTCGGCAAGCGTAATTGACCCCTCGTCGTCGCCGAGGTCGTAGAGCTGCCCATCGACCTCCACGACCAACCCGGCGCCACCAACGTCCGCAGACTGCCCATCAATCGGTGTCGCTGCCTCCAAACCACACGGCGTAGCGGGCGAACGCGCCTCCACCCCGCCATCGGACGCGGGTTGGTCGGAAAAGTACTGCAGTAATGAAAACTCATCCATCGTGATATCCCCCTATTTCTCTTCGCTGTCACAGCTATCGTGCAGGCGTTCCGGTGTACTCCGCCAGCTGCTCTATTCGCCATCCCGGACCCCGCGCACCAATGGCTTCGCGCACCGTCATCTCCACGGACTGTGTCCATTTTCGCCGCAGATGGGCAAGATAATTTGCCCGCCACTGCGCGGTGCGTTGGCGTGCGTTACGACGAATCGTTGCGCCCACCGCCACCACCGCAACACCGAGGCCTATTGCAAGTGCGACCAGCTGCGCCGCAAGCGTCGGCACCCCAATCCACATCAGCAATCCGTGGACGATCCGCACTGCACCGACCGCCACGCCAAGCGATGCCACCGCCACCAGAGCGTCCATGGCATAACTGGGGTGAGCTGGGCTTGCTGGAGCGGGCACTGAGATTTCCACACGAAGGCCCAATTCGTCGCCACACCGCTGTTGCAGCCGCGTCGCTGCGACCTCGGCACGCCCCTGAAGTTCCACCTGATCACCCGCGGGGCCGTCAGCCACTTCCTGGAGCGCATCCCGCACTGCACTCTCAGCTGCCAACTGCATCTTCCGCTGCAATCGCGCCGCCGCCCCGGCTCCGCGCGATCGCTCCTGCGCCAGCTGAGCTCGCACGTTTCGAGCCCGGCGCGCACTCAGTGTTTCCCCCGAGTTTCTGGGCGGGCCTTCTGCCAGCAGAACCAGGGTTCTGGCCATCCTCTCGTCCAGCGCTCCCATCGGGATTGTGCTGTCGATTTCCTGACGCCAGGCCTCGGCATACTCACCATTGCCAATCAGGCCAACTGCAACGCGGCCGGTGGCCTGGCTAATTGCTGCAACCGTGCTGACGCACTCCCGCGTGGGCTGCACCTCGCTGTCTGCAACATAGAGCACGACGGCGCTGCGTTTATCCACAAACTCCAGCCGACGTGGCGGCGTCGCAGTGTCAACGATCTGCGAGAAGTCCGCGCGGTCCGCCGCGTCCCCGGCTTTGGTGACAAGGAGCGGTAGCTGCTCAGACCCCTCCGCCGAGACCGGGCGTGGCTCAACTACGTCCGGTGTTGCCATAGCAACTCCTCCAGGCTGTCTCTAGCCGCGGGAAAGGCTGCCGCGATCTCAGTCAACTGCACTGCGAGTAGCCCGTCATCATTGCGTGATCCGCCTTCCGCACCGTAGCGTTCAGCAATCTTCCGCAACGCGGAACTGAACAAAAAAGTGTGTTCAGCTGTCTCGTTTGTGGTGATGTCGCAATACTCGTCGGCAAGCGAATGGCGAATCGGTTGTTGCTCGATGACCAGCGCGACAGGGGCGGACAGCTTGTCGGCCAGCTCCGCGTGACATTGCGAAAATGCCTCGCGCACAGCGGTTTCGCGCACGCCCCTGCGCAATCGCGCGCAGATTATCGGTGGCCGTTTCTCGCGCTCAAGCGCCTTGGCGACGCACACCTCCGCGCCGCTCGTGTTAGCGGTGTCCGAGTGCGCGGCCTGCCGTGATGACAGCCAGTCCACCACGGCAGCGCGCAACGACGACGATGTAGATCCCGTTGACGGCTGTGTTGTTTCCGTGACATCAGTTGCGGAAATAAGGTCCATCCGGCCTAGTCCCCTCCCATAAATCCCCTGCGTGGTTTAGTTAAAACCTGCGTAACCCCCATACGGCCCGTGGGCCAGATTCCGCGCCCTGAAACGCTGCGCTAGGCAGACCCCAAGCACCGCTTCAACCAACGAATAAGCGCGGCTTCGCGTTCAGCCTACAGCGGACCGCGGATTCGGCAAGTCGGCAAAACAAATTGCCCCGCCGTGCCGCCTATTCAGGACGACGCGGCATCGTCAACCGGCGTGAAACCGCCAGGACAACAACAAAAACCCTAGGGGCAATGATTGGATAGTTGGCCGATGTCGTGGACAATAGGGAACGTGACTACTTCTGATTTTTCTGAAAATATCGAACAGCCTGCGGTTTCGCAGCAATCTGAACCATTGCCAACTCGCGCGGACGAGCAGGCGGAACAACCGCATGAACGCCAGCCGAAGAAGGGCGAATTGCCTGCAGGTCGTCCGGAAAAGACCCAATTCGACGATGGTCTTGACTACCCGCGCATCGGCAATCTGTCCTTCCGCCGCGGCACTTTGACTCCCAACCAGGAAAAGATCTGGGAAGACAACTGGGACACGTACGGCAAGGTCCTCTCCGACGAAGTCATTGACGTGGAGGAATGGTTCGGCCGCAAGGGACCGACCATCGTCGAGATTGGCTGCGGCACCGGCACGTCCACCGTGGCTATGGCTCCGCAAGAACCGGACCACAACATCATCGCCGTTGAGCTCTACCGCCCTGGCCTGGCGAAACTGCTCTCCGCCACCGTGCGCAATGAGGTGTCGAACATCCGCATGGTCCGCGGCGACGGCGTCGAGGTCCTGCAGCGCATGATCGAGCCGGAGTCGCTGGCCGGCGTACGCCTGTTCTTCCCGGACCCGTGGCCGAAGGCACGCCACCACAAGCGCCGCATTGTGCAGTCCGGCACGTTGCGCCTGATTTCTTCGCGTCTGAAGCCCGGCGGCATTTTCCACGCCGCCACCGACCATGCGGACTACGCCGAATGGATCGAGGAGCTCCGCGAGGTCGAGCCGACGCTCGAGCCCATCGCCTGGCCCTGGCCGGAATCCCCCATGCTTCTCGACCGACCGACGACCAAGTTCGAAGCCCGCGGCCTGAACCTCGACCACGACATCCACGAGTTCATCTGGCGCAAGAAAGAGGCATAGGAACATGAGCACTACCCAAAACACCTCTGCCAGCTACAACACCACCGAGACGCACCCCACCGCACTGCTCGTGTGGGATGCCCCGAACTTGGACATGGGGCTCGGCGCCATTTTGGGCTCCCGCCCGACCGCCGCGCACCGCCCCCGCTTCGACGCCGTGGGCAAATGGCTTATCGACGAAGCCGAGCGCGTATCCCACAAAATCGGTTCCGATGTCCTCCCCGAGGCCACGGTGTTCACCAACGTCAACCCGGGCTCAGCGGAGATTGTCCGCCCCTGGGTCGAGGCTCTGCGCAATGTCGGTTTCGCGGTCTTCGCAAAGCCGAAGATCGAAGAGGACACCGACGTTGACCCGGACATGATTGCGCACATCCAACGGCGTTACGACGAGGGCGTGTTGCGCAGTGTCGTCGTTGCGTCCGCCGATGGCCAGAATTTCCAGGAGCTGCTGGAAAAGCTCGCATCCGAGGGGATTCGGGTAACCGTCATCGGTTTTCACGAGCACGCTTCCTGGGCGCTGGCCTCCGATGCGATTCGCTTCGTTGACCTGGAGGAAATCAAGGGCGTCTTCCGCGAGCCGCTACCGCGTATCGATCTCGACCGCCTGCCTGATGGCGGTGCGTGGCTGCAGCCGTTCCGTCCGCTCACTTCGTTGCTCAAGGAGCGCGACGGCAAGAACGACGACTAGGGAGACCACTGCGGCGACGTCTAGGGAAACGAACAGGCTTCTTATTTATGTCACGACTTAAAAAAGTCCTCAAAACCGGCAATTCGAGCTGGCTACGATCGATAATCCTCGTGGCCCTCGTGATTGCCGGTGTCGTCCTGACGGTAAGAAACTGGGACAGCGTCGTCCAGGGGCTCCAAATCCTTGCGGATGTCGACGCTAAGTGGCTGTTCATCGCTATTTTTTCCGTGGCTTTTTCGCTCTACGCGATGGCGGAAGTGATGCGTCTGCTGTTGCGAGCTGGAGGCGTAAAAGCAGCCACTCGCCGTAGCACCAATGCGCTAACCCTCGCATCCAACGCGTGGGCGGTCACCGTTCCCGGTGGTGCTGCATTCTCCACGGCGCTACAGATTAAGCGCATGATGCAGTGGGGCGCATCCGCGGTCCTTGTCAGCTGGTTCGTGCTTTTTTCGGGCGCGTTGTCGTTTTTAGGTCTGGCATTTCTGGGGCTTGGCAGCCTCTTCTTCGTCGGACAGGGTGGCACGACCGCGGTGCTCATCGCTATGGCAATTGCGGTTTTACTAGCCACCATTTTGCTGTGGCGGATTTCGCAGAACCCGGCTTTTCTCAACAAGACAGGCGCGTGGTGTCTGCGTGTCTTTAACAAGATTCGAAAGAAGCCCGCGGACACCGATGTCGACCGACTTGAAGAGTCCGTCAAACAGCTGACCAGCGTGAAGTTGCCCGTGCAAACTTTGGCTCTTTCCTTCACCTGGTCCTTTATCAACTGGGTCGCGGAAATTGTCTGTCTCTACGCCGCCATCCGTGCCGTTGGTGTCGATGACATCTCCGCTACGAAGGTGCTGCTGGCCTTCGTAACCGGCAAGCTCGCTGGTTTCATCCAGGCCACACCGGGCGGCATCGGCACTGTCGAGGCCGCTTTGACCGCGGCTCTCATCGCAGGCGGCACCACCGGCGCCGAGGCCTTTGCAGCGGTGCTGGTCTACCGCATCGTTTCCTTCGTCCTGGTGGCAATTGTGGGCTGGATTATCTACGCCCTCGGCTTCGACCACAAGGATCAGCCCGAGCATCAGCCAGTCGCTGACCGCTAATGGCTTCCTCGCCGCTGGTCGCTGGTCCCCCACCAATCTGAGGGGTCGCTAGACTAAGAAGCATGAACACACGCGTATCGACGTTCTTGATTGACATCCTCGCCATCTTTATTTTCGCCGTGTTAGCGCGCCTGGCTCACAACACTCCCGAGGATTCTTTTACCTTCATCAATATCCTCGATACCTGGTGGCCGTTCGCATTCGGTGTCCTCCTGGGCACCGCGCTGATTAAGAACGAGCCGAACCCGCGTGCAGTGAGTTCAGGCGCAATTGTGTGGCTCGGCACTGTCGTCGTCGGCCTAGCTGTGTGGGCCACCCGCAATTCGGCAGTCCCGCACTGGTCCTTCATTCTGGTTGCCTCAGTCATGAGCGCCTTGCTGCTGCTGGGTTGGCGAGCAGCGTCGAATGCGGTTGCTCGTAAGTCTCTGGACTAAGCCTTTGGCCCCGTTCCTAACCCTTCGATTTAGTTCACTGACTAAATCTGGTTTTTAATTTTTGCACTCCGCCTCGATAATTGAAGAATGGACAAATCTTCAGACGAGGCTCTCGGCAATCAACCAACTGCTGAGACCCAACGAACTCATAACCCCGCAGGGTCCAGCGAAGACCGCACCTTCATGGGCCAACCGTGGGGTCTCGCCAATCTCTTCGGCATCGAAATGTGGGAGCGCTTCAGCTTCTACGGCATGCAGGCCATCCTGGCTTTCTACATGTACTACGAGACCACTCAGGGCGGTCTCGGCCTGGACAAGGGTGCTGCTACCTCTATCGTCGGTGCTTACGGCGGTCTTGTCTACATGGCCGCACTCGTTGCCTCTCTGGTTGCTGACCGTATCCTTGGCTCGGAGCGGACACTGTTCTACTCCGCCATCCTGGTCATGTTTGGCCACATCTCCTTGGCATTCATCCCCGGCGTGATTGGCCTGGCTATTGGCCTTGTCTCCATCGCAATCGGCTCCGGCGGCGTGAAGACCAACGCACAGGTCGTGCTGGGTCAGCTCTACGCAAAGGACGACCCGCGTCGTGACGCCGGCTTCTCCATCTTCTACATGGGCGTCAATATCGGTGCCCTGTTCGGCCCACTGCTCACCGGCTGGATCTGGGGAATGAAGGGCTTCCACTGGGGCTTCGGCCTGGCCGCTATCGGTATGGCTGCCGGTCTGATTCAGTACATCCTGATGCGCAAGTCCACCATCGCCGAGGCTGGCCATGAGATTCCGAACCCGCTGCCGAAGAAGCAGTACCCGGTATGGATTGGCATCGCAGTGGTCATCACTGTTGTCTCGGTTACGCTGGTTTCCACCGGAATTGTTCCGGTCACGACTCTTTCCACTGTGGTCACAGTGATTGCACTGATCGCCGCTGTGGTGCTGTGGTGGCAGATGTACTCCTCGCCACTTACGACGAAATCGGAGAAGACTCGCCTGGTCGGCTTCATCCCGATGTTCGTCTCAGGCGTGCTGTTCTTCGGTATCTTCCAGCAGCAGTTCACGGTGCTGGCCATCTACTCGGACATCCGCCTCGACCGCGAGATCTTCGGTTGGGAAATGTCCCCGGCCTGGATTAACTCGATCAACCCGATCTTCATCATCGCCTTCTCGATGGTCTTTGCAGCCGCCTGGTCCAAGCTTGGTGACCGCCAGTGGTCCACCCCAGTGAAGTTCGGTGTCGCCAACATCATCATCGGTATCTCGCTGTTCTTCTTCATCCCATTCTCCGGTGGCGGTGAGAACTCCACTCCGCTGTATGCGATTATCTGGATTCTCTTCCTGTTCACCATGGGTGAGCTCATGCTGAGCCCGGTCGGCAACGCCCTTGCTACCAAGGTCGCTCCGGCAGCATTCCCGTCGCGCATGATGGCCGTCTGGCTGATGGCAGTCGCTATGGGTACTTCACTGGCAGGCACCCTGGCCGGCTTCTACAACTATGAGGATGCCGCTGCTGAGAACACCTTCTTCATCACCCTGGGTATCGCCTCGGTTGTCCTGGGCTTGATTCTGCTCGCACTGCGCAAGTGGATTGTCAAGGAGTTCGTCGACGTCCGGTAGGGCTGGCTCCGTAAGGCTGGCCCCCGCTCTGGCACAGCCCACGCCCACGCCCCTCCCCTCCTCCTCACTTCACGACACCTATGTCACCTCATGCCGCCTCCACAGATGGCACGTGGTGACATAGGTGTCGTGAAGTGTTTTTGGGTGGCCCTGAACATGCTTCGCCACAAACTTGCCACCAGCACAACCGCCATCCACAAGTTTTCCCCGCCTCCCCACCGGCTAAAATTGAGGCCATGTTTGCCATCATTACCGTCACCGGCGAAGATCACACCGGCATCATCGCCGCCGTCACCACTGCTCTGGCGGAGCAGGACGTCAACATCGTCGATGTTTCCCAGACCCTCATGGATAAATGGTTCACCATGATCCTGCGGGTGGAGTTCAACGAGAAGGCCACCCCCATCAGCACGCTGCAGGGTTACATGGATTCCGTCGGCAAGCGGGAGGGGCTTGTCATTCGAATCCAGTCTGAGGCGCTGTTCAACGCCGTCAACGAGATTTAAAGGGCGCGACCAGGATGGATTTCAACTTCGCGCAATCTAAGTTCCTCGACACCATTGACATGATCGAGAAGTACCGTCTGGATATCCGGACGGTCACTATGGGAATTTCCCTGCTCGAGTGCTCTCGCTCTGAAATGGAAGCCACCGCACAGGCGGTGTATGACCGCGTGACCAGGCAGGCCGCTCGCCTCGTGGAGGTCTGTGAGGGTATCGAGGCGGAGCTGGGCATTCCGATTGTCAATAAGCGTATCTCCGTCACACCAGTTTCCCTCATCACGGCCGGTTGCGAAGGCGACCCCACCGTGGTGGCCAAGGCCCTCGACCGCGCCGCCCGCGATTCTGGCGTGAACTTCCTCGGCGGCTACTCGGCGCTCGTCGAAAAGGGTGCGACGACCAGCGAGAAGCGGCTCATCGACTCCATTCCCCACGCTCTGAGCGAGACCGAATTGGTGTGCAGCTCGGTCAACGTAGCGTCGTCACGCGCGGGCATCAACATGGATGCAGTGCGTCGCATGGGCGAGGTGGTGAAGGAAGCCGCGGCGCAAACCGCTGACCGCAGCTCGATTGCCTGCGCCAAGCTGGTGGTTTTCGCCAATGCGGTGGGCGACAATCCGTTCATGGCCGGCGCGTTCCACGGCGTCGGGGAGCCCGATTGTGTCGTATCCGTCGGCGTTTCGGGTCCGGGTGTGGTCGATCGCGCGCTCGGCGATCTGCAGGGCGCCAGCTTTAACGAAGTCGCCGAGGAGATCAAGAAGGCAGCGTTCAAGATCACACGCACGGGTCAGCTGGTCGGCACGATGGCGTCGGAGCGCCTGGGCGTGCCTTTTGGCATCGTGGATCTCTCGCTCGCGCCGACCGCCGAGATGGGCGACTCCGTCGCTCATATTCTCGAGCACATGGGGTTGGAGCAGGTCGGCACGCACGGCACCACTGCCGCGCTGGCACTGCTTAACGACGCCGTCAAGAAAGGCGGCCTGATGGCGTGTTCACGCGTCGGTGGACTGTCCGGGTCGTTCATTCCGGTCTCTGAGGACAAGGGCATGATTGATGCTGTCCGTGCGGGGTCGATCAGCATGGACAAGCTGGAGGCGATGACCTCTATTTGTTCGGTGGGCTTCGACATGATTGCAATTCCTGGTGACACGCCTGCGACCACGATTTCCGGCATGATTGCCGACGAGGCCGCCATCGGTGTGATGAACCACAAAACCACCGCCGCCCGCCTCATTCCGGTGCCGGGTACCAAGCCGGGCGATGAGGTGAACTTCGGTGGTCTGCTCGGATATGCGCCGGTCATTGATGTCAATGCCAAGGGCAATGCCGAGTTCATTGCCCGTGGCGGCTACATCCCCGCCCCGGTGCACGGGTTCAGGAACTAGCGGCTTCGGACGAGGCTCCTACGATTGCAGGCGGCGCCCATTAGCGTCATAGGCGTAGGAGCCACTACCGACGAGAATCAAAATGAACTCGATAAATGCCCAAATGCTGACGCCGATGATTAGGAAGAATCCGACCAGAAGGATAGCCGTAATCCAGCCGAATACCGTCAGTGCTAGTTGAATAGCACCACGCGAGTTGTGCCCCAGGTAGAAGTTGTGAACACCGAGGGTACCCAGGAAGAAGGCAAGCAGAGCCGCTGCAATCTTGGACTTATCCGAGACAGGAGCACCTGCGCCCCCGTAGCCCTGGTGCGGGTTCGGGCCACCGAAGCCAGCGGAATACGCCGGCGCCTGCTGGTTTGGGTAACCACTCTGATACGGGTTCGAGTACCCGTTGTGGAAATTGTGCTGGCTCGGGTCCTGATAGCCCTGCCCCATGTTCGGCTGCTGCTGTGGGTATGGATCCGAGTACGGCATACCGGAGCTGTAAGCACCCGAGCTGTCGGCGAACTTTCCCCGGGACCTCGGCATACCGTCTTCGTCGAAATCTCCATATGGGTTTATCGGATTCGTCATTGCACCCTACCTTTTCGACTAGATTATCCGGTCATGAACAGCAGTTCCTTGGGCGATAATAACCGGTTCTGTCAGACTGCTTCCTGCAATTTTTGTCAATTTCTTTCGAAACTTTAGCGAACCTGTTGTTTTGAAACGTTAAACACCAGTTCTTGAGCAAGATTCTAACAGCAAGTACCCGTCGAGGTCGGGCTCGTCTCGCACATTTTTGAGCTGCCTCTACCGTCGCGCCAGCGATTGTTCAATCAGTTCGCGAGTCCAGCCCTCAGTCCAGGCCAGCGGAGTCGTACCCGGGATTGCTACGTCATTCGTGGCGTAGGTCGCATGCGCTCCTGCGCCGGCAATCATCTCCTGCGCTCGCGCAATCGCATCAGCCACTGCCGGAGGAACATCACAGAAGGAATCCGATGGCACGCAGACATTCTGGACCTTGTCATTAAGAGGCCCAAAGCCGTCTCGTGGACCGCGCATCGTTGCGCCCGGAACCACAGCCTGCACAATGCCGCCAAGCGGCTGCAACGACAGCTCGACACCCACACCAGCCAGCGGAACGCCCTGGTTCACGCCCTGATTGGGGTCACGCCGCGGGTCGCCCAACAGAGCCACGCCCGCGATGCGCTCGGCCGGAACGACACCGCGACCATTGCCGATGTCAGAGGCCAAGTCACCTGCAATAGCCGCACCCTGGGAGAAGCCCATCAGGACGAAGTCCGTCAGCGGGCACTGCCCGTGTAAGTCAGCCATTTCCTTAGCGGTGACATCGCGCCCGACTGCCTGCGAATCATCGTAGGTGAGTTGGTCGGGCAGCTGATGCGTCTTAATCTGTGCCGGGTACGGCGTAGTCCAGACCTTGACATCACCCTCCGAGTAGGACTGCGAAATCGAGTTTGTCAGGCCAAGCAGCAGCGAATGTGGGTTCGCGGTCGGGGCCATTGGGTCATCGTCAGCACGCGATTCCGCAGTTCCGGGCACCGCGATAACTTCTACCGCCGGGCACCACTCGGGCTGTTCGGCCAGAATCCCACCATCGTCGCCGGGGGTCGGTGGGGTTTGACCGCCTTGGTCGTCGTTAAGCCATTGCACTACGCCGAAGCCAATAGCGGCCACCAGCACAATGACCGCCAGAATTGTCAGCACTTTACGCATGAGTGCTAGCAATACGCCTTTTTAGCGGAGCTTGCAATAGTCTTCGCCACTTCTTCGGCACTTTCCTGTGAGCGCCCCTGTGCGACCAGCTGTCCAGCAATCGCCAGCGCGATGACCTGACGCTCCTCCTCCGGTGCGTCTGCGCATGCCGCGCGACCTGTGCCGATGAGCTGATCCTCCACCCCAGCAACATCAATTCCCGCTTTTTCCAGCGCTTCGAGGTATGAATCGTCCGCCTCACTGAGCTTCATCTGCCCATCGGGCGCTTCGTCCACGCGCTTAGCTTGGGGATCTGTGATCTCCGGCGCAGACTTTTCGCTCGACTTCGGCGCAGAAGTCTTCGTGCTTGACGACGTCGTGGAGGTCTTGTTCGTCGTCGTCGACGAGGTGACCTCCGAGGACTCCACTGTGGAACTGCCACAGGCGACCACTCCGAAGGTCAGCAGCGCAACAGCTGTGGTTGTAGCCAGTGTCCGGAAGGACTTGTTCATGGACATTTGTCTATCCCCTACTCAGTGCCCTGCTTTGGTTGGCTTACTTGTCATCAGCGTTGTCGGCGGCTGGGGCCGGTGCATCTGGCTTATTGCGCTCTTCGACAATCTTGCCGTTGAGCTGACGGATCCAGCCACCCTCGAACTGCTGCTCAAGACCGCCGGCCTTGACTGGCTGCAGTGGGCCGACCGGGTAGCCGAACGGGCCATTCTCGTAGCCAGTGCTGCCCCAGTGGTCAGTGATGTCGTTGGAGCGCACCGGCTGTGCACCAGTTTCCGGAGTCCAGTAAATGGCACCGTGTTCGAAGCGCTGGAAAGCGCCGCGGGCGAGCTTGACCTCGTCGCCGTCGACAGGCAGACCCAGATCGGACTCAGCGCCACCGAGCTCCTTGTAGACACGGCCGATTTCACCACGCACGATGCGAGGTTCTTCGCCGCCGATCTTGACGATGGTGCCACCCTGGAAGTCCTGGGCGACACCGCCCGGAATATCGCGGTGGTTGGCGACTGGGTAGCCCAGCGGACCGGTCTCGAAGCCGGCCTTGCCCCAGACGTTCATAATGTCGCCGGTGACTTCGTGGGCTCCGCCTTCCGGAGTCCAGTAAATCGAGCCCTTTTCGAAGTGGACGAATCGTCCCGAGCCATCCGGCGTAGCCAGTTCGTTGGTCACTGGGTAGCCGAGCGGCGAGGACGGACCACCGAGCTCGTTGTAACGCGAACCGATGCGTCCCCAGACCACATGTGCCCCGGAATCCGGGTGCCAGTAGGCGGTACCGCCGGTAAAGTCCTGAGCCACGCCATTCTTGGCGACGCCATACTCATCCGACAGGCAGGTGCCGATTCCCGGCAGCGATGCGACGGCCTTTTCAATCTCGCCACCTACGCGGCAGACAGCGCCACGATCGGACTCCGGCAACTGCAGTGCATCGGCCAGCGTTGGCCAGGCCTGACTGACCTCGAATTGCCAGTACGGCCAGGTGTGAGTACCCGAGCTCCGGAAGTTCACAACCGGCTCGACGCCCTTTTCGCGAGCATTTCGGATGAAGGTCTCACTGGTCATGCGGGAAAGCACTTCCAATGCGTAACCGGTCGGATTGTCCGGCTTCGTCGGATCGATCTGCGACGGCACGTCCCACTCACCGGTGTTGCCGTTACCCGCCGAGATGTACAGCGACATGCCCTTGAGCTTGTCGATGTTCAGCTTCGGATCATTGTCCTTCCAACGCTGCGAACCGAGCGGGCCCCACATCTTCGTCGCGTCATAGCCACCGGTGTTCTTCATCGCCAGAGAGATTGCCTGCGGCATGCCCGGCGAAGTCATGTCCAGGTAACCAGAGAGGCTACCGGCAAACTTCCACAGCTCCGGCGAGTGCGCTGCGACGTTGTAAGCACCGGTGGCTCCCATGGAGATACCGATGATGCCGCGTTCATCGTTGCCGCGGAAGCCGTTGGTGATAACCGGCACGAGCTCCTTAGTGATGAAGCTCTCCCACTTGTAGTTCTGACCGTTATCCGGCTGATCCCAGTCAGAGTAGAAGGACGATGTACCGCCGGCAGGCATAACCACCAGGACATTCTTGTCCTCGTAGAAGCGTTCGATATTAGTAGCGCGAATCCAACCGGAGTAGTCATCAAACGATGCCATACCGTCAAGGTGGTAGACGCTCGGGAATGTGCGCTCCTTGTCGCGGTACCAATCGCGCGGCAGCAAAATCTCAACCTGGATTGGCTTCTCCGGCATGGCAGCCGAGCGAATGTGCGCAATGACGTGGTGATCTGTGTACCACTCGACCTTGTCTACGCTGACTCCGCTGGGGAGGTTCGCCACTGCGGGAGTATCGACTTTAAATGGCGTACGCTCCGGCCCTGGCATCGGCTTCGGCATACCCAGGCCAGGTAGCTGCGCACCAGCAGCTTGCGCTGCTTCAGCGGCCTTAGCAAGGTCTCCCAGGTCTCCAGATTGCGCCAACTGCCCCTGAACGGCCTGAAGTTCCTCGTAGCTAGGCAGACCTGGCTGAGCTGGCTCGGGAGCCGCCACTGCAGCAGGGGCACCGAGAGCGAGAGTCAACGGTAGTGCCAAAAGTGCGGTCAACGCCCGTGATGACTTCCGGCTGTTGCCGAGTCCACCACGGAGGAATCTAGCGGTTACGCGCATAAGAGGGCTTCCCTTTACAAAGTCGCTGGTTGAAATTTTTTGAGACGTTGAGTGTTGCACCGGCGCCGATTAGGCACCTGCAGATAGCATCACGCGGCGCTTGAGCTATGCGTTTACCGTTCGGCTTCGCAGAATTACGTGGTGACCAGCAACGTATCCGAAGGTTCCCCTCCTCCGGCGTGCCGCTGCACGAAGAATCTCACACACGTTCTGCGAAACAAACGGTATAGCTACCTGAATAGCTTCACCCTTTACTTTAAGGTTCGACTCTCATGTTTACCCTCTTACGGGTAAAAACCGTGGAGACACACGCAAAAGGAACTGAATTCAAGCTTTGACAGCGCAACTCTTTGCGCCCCTCTGTAGGCCGTTACCCACACCTTCCGCTCAGCATCCAAACCCGGACTCGACACAGAAAAAAGACCAATCCCAACAAAAGGATTGGTCTTTCTTCAAAATTGAGACTTCTTAAGAAGCTAGCCCCTTTAAGAAGCCATCCAGCACCAGAGCTAGGTCAGCGCGCCAGAGCGCCCTGAAATAACTACCGACCTAGAGCCCCAGCGCCCCAAGAATGTGCGGGCGAGCAAGCGCGGCATCACGGCCCCACAGCTCCCACGAGTGGATACCGTTCGGGCTGTAGACAAACTGCGCATTGAGGCCGGCAGCGCGAGCGTCCTGCTCAAAGCGCTGCGTCGAAGCGCGGGAGACGGACTCCATTACGGCACGCCAGACAGTGTCAGGGAGCTGCGGCACCGGACGGCTCAAGACCTCCGGATCACTCCACAGGCTCTGAACACCCTGGGCGGAGGAAATATACATCGGCAGCCCCCGGAGCTGGTCCAGCTGCAGCGATGGATCATGAGCACGCCACTGCTCCGAAGCAGGAACCGGAAGGCCCCACATGCCAGTCGGATTCACTACACCAGTGCTAGCCACCATTGCAGTAGCGCCGGTCGCAACAACTGGGTTGGACATCTGGTAGTAACCGGACAGCGAAGTAACCTGCTTGAACTGATCACGGTGGCGGGCCGCCAGAGAAACCGCCGCAGCCGCACCCATGGACAGACCAGCGATTGCGTTGCGGTTCGGGTTGACACCAAACTCACGCTGCAGATAGACCGGCAGCTCCTGAGTCAGGAAGGTTTCCCACTTCTGAGTCTTGACTCCTTCGGAAGTCACTGCCGGAGCGTTCCAGTCGGCATAGAAGGAGCCGTCGCCAGCAGCCGGCGCAACCAGAGTGATGTTGTCATTGGCAAAAGTCTGAGCAATATGGCCCGACCAAATCCAACCGGACGCACCCTTATTAAAGCCCCACAGACCGTCGAGCATGTACAGGGAGGCATCGCCGCCACCAGTAGCCGCCTTGATCTGAACCGGAATATTGCGGTTCATAGCTGGCGAGAAAACCTGGCAGTACTGAACCCACCAGTTGTATGGATCCCACTCACAGCCTGGGCGCAGTCGATCACGGTTTGGATCAGCACTCGCGTCCTTCGCGGATGCGAGCATGATGCCGCCAAAGACCATCGCAACCGCTACGAGGGCAGCTACGACCTTCACCGTGAAGTTACGACTCACTGCAGTAAAGCTCATCGTTCTCCTCTTTACTTTCGGACTTACCTCCGCGCCAGACTTCTCGGAGGCAGTCGCTTGCGCGAGCTTTCGCTTTTCTGCTTCCAGTTGTGACGCGACAACTGGAGACTCCACAAAAGAATCTCGAGTATGTAACGATACTCAATCGTTTCCCTACAACCAAGTTAAAATCGTAACCATTCCGTAATATTTCTCACATTTCCCCTCAAAACTATTCACCACAAGGAGAAACGCTGTTTACCAGCGAGGAATTACAAAATTGTAATTCCGCCCCCGACTAATCCGTAGGACTGACTGAGACATCTAAAACACGCCTACAAGAACCCCAAACACAACCTAAGTACTAACGAGATACAGAAAAAAGCCCATGCACCCCTCGATGCATGGGCCTTCAGCTACCAACCGAACCCGACTAGAACCCGACGAGAAAACCGACGGAAATCGCAGTTCGCTTAAAGGGAAAAGAACTGGGAACTACCCCAGAGTCGGGACAGCGTAGACAGCGATAGCAATGGACAGCAGCCACAGTACGGCCAGTGCCTGCAGCGGACGGTCCTTGAGCGCAATCTCATCCGGGCTTCCCGCATCACCACGGTCAACGTCGGCTGCGAAGCGCAGGATGGCCACAGTGAATGGAACCATCGAGATCTCGTACCAAATAGCCGAAGTCGACGAAGTGCCCGGCGCGCGGCCCATCTCAAAGCCCCACAGCGCGTAGCTCAGCACCACGGCGGTCGCAGCGAGGGTCCACACAAAGCGCAGGTAAGTCGCGGTGTAACCCTGCAACGACTTACGAATCTTCTTACCTGTGCGCTCCGCCAACAGCAGCTCAGCGTAACGCTTACCGGCTGCCATGAACAGCGAACCAAAGGCCGCAACCAGCAAGAACCACTGGGACAGGTTGATGTTGGCAGCAACACCGCCGGCCATTGCACGCAGCATGAAACCCGAGGACACCAGCGCAATATCAATCACCGGCTGATGCTTCAGGCCAAAGCAGTAACCGAGCTGCAGCGCAATGTATACAGCCACAACAATTGCTAGCCCTGGCCCCTCAGAGGCGAACCAGGACACCGCAATCGAACCAATAATCAGTGCGACCGCCATAATGTACGCCATGCTCACCGGCAGTACGCCAGCGGCAATTGGGCGGAAGCGCTTGGTTGGGTGCGCGCGGTCAGCTTCGACATCGCGGGCATCATTAATCAAGTAAATCGACGATGCGGCCAAACAGAAGGCCACAAACGCCACCAGGATGTCGACGGTCAGCGTGCCGATCGAACGTCCCGAGTCCATGATCTCGTTGCCGGCCGCCAGTGGAGCCGCAATGACCAGGACATTCTTCACCCACTGCTTCGGGCGAAGCGCCTTGATCATGCCGTCCAGCAGATTCTTCGGCGGATGCCCCTGCGGGTGCGCAGGCTCATCGATACCGGAAGTGTGCGGCTCGGACCCAATCCTTGATTGAGAAGCTCGCCTCTGGTTGGCCGACACATTGGCCAAGTTGTCGTTCTCCGCCTGTGTCACTGTGCATTCCTTTCCGCAATGGAGGGCTGTCCACCCTGGTTATGCTGCGCCTTTTTCGGCTCGATGACCCTATCACCTATCTTGTCCACCGCAAGAGCAGTGGCTGTACCCAGCGCTGCTCCGAGAGCGACATCGGTTGGGTAATGCACTCCCAGCACCAGGCGGGAGAGCATGATTGCCGGCACACCCACAGCCGGGGCTGCCGGGTAACCCAACTTTGCAATCCCCACCAGCGCCGCCGTCGTCGACGTCGCGTGCGAGGACGGGAAACTCAGCTTGCTCGGCGTACCAACGCCGATTGCTATACGACGGTCATGGGGACGCGGGCGACGGACAATGCGCTTAAGCACCACCGATGCCGCATGCGAGGTAAAGGCGGATACACCGACCTTTGCCCAGCCAATGCGTCGCTCCTTATCCACCGCCGCCCCGAGGGCAGCGAGCCCCATCCACCCAAGGGCGTGCTCACCGAAATAGCTCATGGCACGCGCGGTGGGCAGCACACCCGGAACGTCGTTAAGCGTGTGCTGAATAGTAACGAGAACGTCGGACTCGCCGAACGGATCGCCTTTAATTTTCGAAGACATTCGCCCAGGCCTTCCTACTGGTCAGATCGTCATAGGCTGCGCGGTAGCGTGCCTGCATTTGCTCGAACCGCTCCTCAACCTGCTTTTGCAGCTCCCAGGATTCTTCCAGCAGAGCCTTGGCCTTGTCGCGGTCACGTTGGCGATACACCACGCCACGGCCGTCAGCGGTGGTGACCGTTGCGCCATCCAGACGCGACAGGGAGAACCAACGAGCCTCCAGCGGCGCCAGGTTTGCCTGCGGCACCGCATGGTGCTCGGAGTTTTCCGGGCGCACGCTGTGAAGCAGCCCCTTGGCCAGCCAACCGACCTTCTTCAGCTTGCCCAGGCGACCACCGACATCCTTTGTCGGAATCCCCGGAATACCGGAGGGCTTTGGCAGATCGCCTGCACTCGGCAGCACAACCGCGTCGGGGAAGCTCTTGCGCAGGGCATTGATGCGCGGCAGCGAAGATTCGAGAATGTCGAACAGATGCTCCGGACCTGCCAGGAAGTCCTTCATGGCTTCGTTTTGGATGGCAACAGTGGAGTACTCCAGGCACAGGAGGTGCTTGAATGTGGCCTTGCGCATGGAACGCACGATACCGGCAGCATCTCCCTCGTGCTGGAGAGCCGCGACGATCAAGCGGTTGCGCAGGTGGAAGTACGCCTGCCAATCAATCGCATCGTCCTTGTCCGACCAGGCCATATGCCAAATTGCGACGCCCGGCCACGTGGCCGTCGGAAAGCCTGCCTTGCCTGCGCGCAAACCGTATTCGGCATCGTCCCACTTAATAAACAGTGGCAGCGGCTGACCGATCGTCTCAGCAGCGACGCGCGGAATCAAGCACATCCACCAGCCGTTGAACTCAACATCGATGCGACGGTGAAGGTCCTTCGAATCAACAACCTCACCGGTTGCGTTGGTGCCATGCTCCCCGCGATCGCGCAGCGGGTGCGCATAAAAGTCGTGGTCATAGTGGACGTGCGGAGCGGAAGTCCACATGAAGTCATGGCGGCCGATGACTTCACCCATCGAGTGCAAGTGGCTGCGCTCCTGCAGGTTCAGCATCTGACCGCCGACCAGCATCGGGGACTTCGCGAACCGGCCGACAGCGACCGCACGCAGAATGGAATCCGGTTCGATGGCGATGTCGTCATCCATGTAGAGAATGAACGGGCTATCGGTCGCACGCTTCGAATCCGAATCCGGACCTCCCAGGGCCTCATACATAATGCGGGAGTACCCGCCGGAACCACCGAGATTTCCCTGTGGGAAGATACGCAGGCGGTCACCAAAGTGCTCGGCGACAGCATCGAAGCCCGGCTCGTCTGCCGGGTGCTTGGTGCCCTGGTCAGGCATCAAAACAGCATCGATGATGGCATCGACCTCAGGATCCGAGGACAGCGCCTCAAGAGCAGCAACTGCATCGGTCGGGCGATTGAACGTCGGGATGCCGATAGTGACGCGCCCCTCCGGCGCCGGGTGCTCCGTGCGGTCCGGGTACGTCTGGCTCGGCGCCTCGATATCGGAGTACCAACCTGCGGAGTGGATTACCACGTCCGTCTCACAGGTGAGGTCGAACCAAATCCAGCCGCCGTCTTCAAATTGCGTCAGCGGTACTGGGATTTCGCAGACGTGGACATCCTTGCCGTCCACCTTGGCTTCCGCGCCTTCAGCCGCCGCACCCAGATCACCGACAACTTCGCCGGTCACGGCGATGCGCGCACCGTCAATCTTCGAACGATAAATGTCCACGCGCGCAGTACCGGACAGTTCCAGGCGCAGGACAACATTGTCCAGATTCGTCCACCGGCGCCAGTAGCTGGCCGGAAAAGCATTGAAGTAGGTTTCAAAACTAACTTCATCACCCGCCGGAATGGTGGCTGACGTGCGCGAATGCGCTTGCACACGACCGGCATTAGTCTCCGGCTCAACCAAGTAGAGCGAGCGGACATCACGGGGCTCACCCAACTTTGGCAGCAAAATCCGCTGCAGGCGTTCAACGGCAAGGCTTGACGACTTTGTCGGGGTATGTGTCCGCTTTTGTTCAGGCTGTGATGCCATGAGACGTATCAACCACTTTCCGAAAGGTCTACCGGGGGTGTTGCCGCCGATAAGTTACCGACGTTTCTATCTCATAGCATCCTAGTGCCCGTGGCGGATTGCCTCTTGTTGCCACGCTAGCGACAGCCCAGAATGTGAAAGCCCCTACGCGCTGCGGACTATCTGCTGCGCATAGGGGCTTTTTCGTTCAGGTTCTAGTTTTAAGCTCCGAGGAAACCTTCGATGCGGGCCTTGGAGTTCTGGAGGTTGCGATCCCAGGTCGGCCAATCGTGGATACCGGTCTGCTCGTATTCAAACGTCGCATCCAGACCGGAGGTACGAGCACGCAACTCAAACTCGCGGGTGGACAAGCGGGACAGCGACTCCAGCGCAACGCCACCGGCCTTCGGGACGACCCGGTAGAGGTTCTTCGGGTCACGAACCTCATCCGGAACACCATTTGCCGAGGTAATAACCAGATCCAGCCCCTTCATCTTCTCGACGTTCAGGTACGGATCATTGCGGACACGCTCCGCTGACATAGGCGCACCCCACATGTCGAAGGAGCTGTAGCCAGCCGACAGCTGAGCGGCCTCAATTGCAGTGGTCATACCCGGCGCAGTGGTGTGCAGGTAACCGGAGAAGGCAAGAGCCTGACCGAACTGGTCTCGGTGGTTGTATGCCAGCGATAGTGCAGCAGATGCACCCATGGACAGACCTGCAATGGAGTTACCAGTGCGAGAAATGCCGAACTCACGCTCAAGGTAAACCGGCAGTTCCTGAGTCAGGAAAGTCTCCCACATGTTTACAAACGGACCGTGCACACTAACCGACGGACGCTTCCAGTCGGTGTAGAAGCTACCGCCGCCACCACCTGGAATAACCAGGTTGACGTTGGATCCCTCAAAAGTACGTGGGGCGTTACCGTGCTCCACCCAGTCAGAGGCATCAGCCGGGCTACGCAGGCCATCTAGCAGATAGAGAGCCTTGTTACCGCCATTGGCAGAGGCCACAATCTGAACCGGAATATTACGGTCCATGGCCGGCGAATAAACCTGGCACTTCTGGGTGAAGTACTGGTACGAATCCCACTCACAACCCGGGCGCAGCGAGCCTCGGTCACCCGCCGCGCTCGCGGCCGGCGCCATGGTCAATGCAGACGCGGCCACAGCTACTGCGGACGCAACGGCTGCAACCTTTCGGCGCCAACCACGGAAAGTAGAGGTGATTTTCACGTGTGCATTCTCCTCACAATGTGCGACTCCCCACGACCGGTGGGAGCTATCAGGCGTGTTTCCGCTTCAGGGAATTACCTTAAGAAACAATAAATCTTCGACAAACTTACCCGCATTCACTGTCGTTTTCCAGCAGAACACGTCGAGACCCCACTTTTCGGCGGGTTCTGGTATCCGCATTTTTACTGCGCAAGCCCCCGCAGCTCGCGCGACTCCCGCGCCCCGCGCCAGGTAATAATCGCGCCAGCCGCCGCGATTAGCACGATGCCCAGCGCCATGGACCAAGTCACTCGGTCACCGGAAAACGCCCAGCCCAGGATTGCACCGATGACCGGGTCCAGTGCAAAGAGCGTGCCGACGACCGCCGCTGAGACAATCCCCGCAGCGATGGTGTCCATCACGTAGGGAATAACAGCGCCAATAAACCCGGAAATAACGATGGTGACCCACATCGAACCGTCGACAAGCGGTGCAGCGGAAACAGAAAATGGCGCGAGCACGATTGCTGCGACGACCACTGACAGCGCCAGATCCGGCATGCCGCCGCCCTCGGAACTGCCCATTCGGGCGGAGAAGAGCGTGTAAGCGCCGAAGAAGATCGCGCCGATTGCGGCGTAACCAATGCCGATAGGGTCCAGGTCATTGGAGGGCTGGGCAATCAGTGCAACGCCGATGAAAGCGACGATGGCCCACAGGCGGGAACGCCACATTTTCAGTCCCAGGAAAGACACGACGCAGGGGCCGAGGAAGTCGATGGTGACGGCGACACCCTGTGGGAGGCGGGCGATGGCGGCGTATATCATCATGCTCATCATGCCCATGGCGATGCCGTAGACCACGATGTTGATGGCGCGAACGCGGGTCATTCCGGACAGTTTTGGTCGGAACAGAACCACCATAATGATGGCGGCGGCGGTCATGCGCAGGCCTGATATGCCCGGCGCACCGACCGTGGAAAGCATGCCAGTGACCAGCACGGCTGCAGCCTGGGTACCAAGAGAACCGATAAGAACCAGAATGACAGGCGCCACCGGCAGGGTGAGAAACTTGTTCACACGCTGCAGCAATAACCCCTGGTGGAGAACTTCGGTTTGGCTTTTCTCACGCGACACTCGCGCAATACTAGCGCGGGAGCCGCAAGCGGCAAATTAGTGCCCGCGCTCCTGCTCGATTGCTTCGCCGTCGTTGAAGAACGGCGCAATCTTGTTGTCGAACATCGACAGTGCGGAACCGATTGCCATGTGCATATCCAGGTACTGGTAGGTGCCCAGACGACCACCGAAGAGAACCTTGTTCTCCTGCGCTTCTGCTGCGGCGAGCTTGCGGTAGGCCTCCAGCATCTCGCGGTCTTCCGGAGTGTTGATCGGGTAGTACACCTCGTCGCCATCGTCGGCGAAGCGGGAGTATTCCTTAACAATTACCGTCTTGTCCTTGACGTAATCGCGCTCCGGGTGGAAGTGGCGGAATTCGTGGATACGGGTGTACGGCACATCCGCGTCGTTGTAATTCATCACTGGAGTGCCCTGGAAGTCGCCGGTGTTGACAACCTCCATCTCGAAGTCCAGCGTGCGCCAACCCAGCTTGCCCTCTGCGTAGTCGAAGTAGCGGTCCAGCGGGCCGGTGTAGACGACCGGGGCGTCCGGGGAGACAGCGCGGAGTTCGTCGCGCACCTCAAACCAGTCGGCATCGACAACGACGTCAATCTTGTCGGAGGTCACCATGTTTTCCAGCCAGGCGGTGTAGCCGTCGACAGGCAGACCTTCGTAGGTGTCGTTGAAGTAGCGGTTATTAAAGGTGTAGCGAACGGGCAGGCGGGTGATGTTTCCGGCCGGCAGGTTCTTCGGATCCGTCTGCCACTGTTTGGCAGTGTAGTGCTTGACAAAGGCCTCGTACAGCGGGCGGCCAATCAGGGAGATGGCCTTTTCCTCAAGGTTCTTCGCATCCCGCGGATCCAGACCATCAGTCTGGTCCTTAATCAGCTGGCGAGCCTCGTCCGGGCTGTAGTACTTGCCGAAGAACTGGTTGATTAGCCCCAGCCCCATCGGGAACTGGTACGCGGTGCCCTTGTACATAGCGAACACGCGGTGCTGGTAGTCGGTGAAGTCAGTGAACTGGTTGACGTAGTCCCACACCCTCTTATTAGAGGTATGGAACAGGTGCGCACCGTACTTGTGCACCTCGATGCCAGTCTCCGGCTCTGCCTCCGAGTAGGCGTTGCCGCCGATGTGGTTGCGGCGTTCGACAACGAGCACGCGCTTACCCAGCTCATTGGCGGTCCGCTCAGCAACGGTCAAACCGAAGAAACCCGAGCCGACCACGATGAGGTCGTAGGTGTTGTCCTTGATGTCCTGTAGGGACTTCGGAGCAAATTCATTGGCAGTGATGTTCTTTTCGCTACTCACGCCTTAAAACCTATTGCATTTCCATCCGGTTTGCGGGTGTACACGCGGGCTTTACGACGTCCACGTGAGCCCAACCCAACGTTCATTTGGTCACATTATTTGATAATTTTCCCAAAATTAACGGGGAAACACAGATGTCTCACTAGATTTTTTTAGTCACACTGGTAACATCCTCCTCAGAATTTTCTGTTGCTTTGCAACTTTCCTTCCCTTCGACCCCGAGGTAGGCCTCGGGTCGATAACCCTGTACCCCATTTTTTTGGAGCTTTTACCGTGCCAACTCGCCGTCGCATCAATGCCCCGTCGATGGGCCGTCGCACCTTCCTCTATGGACTGGCAGCTACTACTGCCGCAGCTCCACTAGCAACATGGGGCATTCGCCAGGCCCCTACCCTGGTTGAAAGCCCAGGCGTAGGCCCCATCGCAGCCAAGATCTCGACATCGCCGCTGGTTGACGCTGTCACGATGATGATTGACGACGCAGCCGTCGGCACGCATGCCATTACCGATGCCCTGCACCCGCTTCGCGGATTCGTGAAGGACATCACCCGCGACGAACCGTTCTCCCAGTTCGCCCTGACCTGGCCGGGCGATGACAACCTGCAGCTCTACGTTCGCGCCGAGCGTGAAGACGGCAGCTTTGGCCCGTGGTTCCACGCTGATTCTCACGGCCCGATGAATAACTCCGGACAGTCCGGCACCGAGCTGCTGTTCGTTGAGCCCACCAGGCGCGTGCAGGTGTCGACTGTCGGACTGAACCTCCTCGAGGGCCTAGATCCACGCAACATCATTGGTATCGACAATCTTGACCCCGCAACCATCGGCGGTTCCCTGCAGGACCTCGTCAGTGCTACGGCCGCGTTGTCCCTCAACGCCGTCCAGGCAGTTTTCATCGACGGCGTAGAGCAGGTCGGCGAGGTTATTCAGCCAGTTGCGTACGAGTCGTCGATTGCCGGTGCGCCAAATGTAATCAGCCGTGCAGCATGGGGCGCAGATGAGTCCATCCGCAGCGGTTCGAGCTCCTACAGCACTTTCAAGGGCACGTGCATCCACCACACCGCGGGTTCCAATAACTACTCAGAGTCGCAGGGACCAGCCATTGTCCGAGGCATTTACGCCTACCACGCAAAGACGCTGGGCTGGGGCGATGTTGGCTACAACGCGTTGGTCGATAAGTACGGCAACATCTACGAGGGGCGCTACGGCGGCCTGGACAAGAACATCGAAGGCGCACACGCAGGTGGCTTCAACAACGGCACCTTCGGTATTTCGGTGATGGGCAATCACGACCAGCTGGAGATTCCGGATGCGGCCGTCACTGCACTCGGCGAGATGGTCGGCTGGCGCATGAAGGTCGGTGGCGTCGATCCGATGTCCACCGCCGCACTGACCAGCGCCGGCTACTCGAAGGCACGCTACAGCTCCGGCCAGACCGTGAACCTCCCGGCCATCTTCGGCCACCGCGACACCGGCTACACCTCATGCCCGGGCACCTTCGGCTACCAGCAGATGGATGCCATCCGCGCTGCAGCCAAAGCCAAGTTTGATGGCGCCGGCGGAGCGGGTATCGCCGGCCGCTCGACGGATTCGAACAACCAGGACGGAGAGGCCGCCAGCATTCCGTCGATTCCGGGCACCGGCGAGTCGGGCGACAACGGCGGTTCCCTCGGAAACGTGGAAACGCCCACACCAGGCGAGGTTCTCGGTGAGTTTCTAACTGATTCCCTGCCAGCCAACCCTGCCGAAGCTACGCAGGCCTGGTTCGCACCTCAGAACTAAGTCTCCCGCTTATCCACAACAGGCATAACCACATCACATTTGTGGTGTAGCACCAGATCTTCGCAATCACCCAGGAGTTATTACCGTGTTTAGTCGCCGCCGCATCAATCGCCGCGCAGGTGCCAAGCAATCCTTGGTGCTCGCTGCCGTGGCGACCCTTGCCCTGACACCCGTTGCCGTTGTCGGCGCAGGTGCCGCTTATGACCTCATCGAGGAAAACGGCGCCAGCCCCATCGACGCGGTTGTCCAGAGCAAGTCGCTTGCAGACAGCGCCTCTGTCCTCGTCGAAGACGCGGCAATCGCAACGCAGTCGCTTGCCGACGAGGCTCATCCCAACCGCGGTGTCGTCAAGGAAATTACCTCCGATACCGAGTTTTCCCAGTTTGCGCTGACGTGGGCCGGTGACCCTGATATCGCCAGCTTCGTCCGCGCCGAGCGCGCCGATGGCTCCTGGTCCGACTGGTTCAGCGTCGACCCAGACTACCCCGCTGAAGGCAATGGCAACGGCCTGAACGGAACGGAGCTCATCTACATCGAGCCAACCAAGCGTGTTCAGGTTTCCACCCACGGGCTCAACATCTTCGGCCCGGGTTCCGGCGTGGATCTGAAGGACATCAAGGGCGCCGAGAAGTTGGATCTGTCCAAGCTCAACCTCGACGAGATTAATGCTGAGGGCGCCAAGAAGGCTGTGGAGGCCGTTGACGATGCCGCTTCCGACTACCAGCAGACTCCGGATGCAGCTCCTGAGGACGCACTCGATGACCCGACCGCTCCGAGCGCTAACGACGCTGCAGGTCTGGACTCGCCGAACCTCCCAGTGAAGTGGACGGATATCGAGCCAGTCGCCGATGAACTGCCAATCGACCAGGTCGACGCAGTGCTTATTGACGGCCAGGCTGCCGCATCCGGCATCGACCCAATTGTGGACGCCAAGAATGTCACGGGCATGCCGAAGGTCATTACCCGTGCCGGCTGGGGTGCCAACGAGAATAACCGCTGTAAGGGCGCGGACTACGACAGCAAGCTTGTCGGTGCCACCGTGCACCACACCGCTGGCTCAAACAACTACACCGAGAGCCAGTCCGCTGGTATCGTCCGCGGCATTTACCAGTACCACGCACAGACTCTGGGCTGGTGCGACATCGGATACAACGCCCTGGTCGACAAGTACGGCAACATCTTCGAGGGCCGCTACGGTGGCCTGGATAAGAATGTCCAGGGCGCTCACGCAGGTGGCTTCAACACCGGTACTTTCGGCATCTCCATGATGGGTAACTACACTTCGGTTGCTCCCAGTGAGGCTGCACTGAACTCGGTGGGCAACATGATTGGTTGGCGTCTGAAGGTCGCCGGCGTCAAGCCGACCGGCCAGATCCAGATGACTTCGGGTGGCACCAGCTACTCCAAGTATGGATACGGCAAGCAGGTCACTCTGCCGACCATCTTCGCGCACCGCGATGTTGGTAACACCACCTGCCCAGGTGATGCTGGCTACGCCCAGATGGGCAAGATCCGCTCGATTGCCGAAAAGAAGTACAACAGTCTGACCAGCGGAAAGATTGACAATGAGGGCCCAGATGGCTTGATTGACCTCCTCGTTCCGCAGGATGAAAAGGGCGATAAGACCGCCGAAGACGCAGATTCGCAGTCGACCGAATCGACCGAGTCAACCGAGTCGGGATCGACTAGCTCTACTACCTCGACCACTTCGGCATCCACGGGCACGTCCGCCACCTCGTCCTCCGAGAAGTCCTCGAGCGCATCGAGCACCACTTCGTCGACAACGTCGAGCTCCGACTCGACCACCTCGGGTACTTCGAATACCTCGGAGCCAACCGACGCCACGAACACCAGTGACACTGCTACGGCTGATTCCTCCGCACCGTCGGCAAGCGAGCAGAGCAACTCCTCCTCGCCGAGCGCATCCGACGAGCAGCAGAAGGCACAGGCTCTGGAGACAGTCTCGGGCGCACGTTCGATGCTGGCCTCGGCGCTGGGCATGCTCGGCGCACCGGGTCTGGGGCAGACCGCCGATGCCATTCTGGGTGCGGTTGGACGCTCGATTGAAAACGGACCGTCGATTGCTGACCTGCCGGTTCTGATTGACCAGATCATCACTATCAATGAGCAGAACGACCTGGCTGCCGAATGGCGCCAAGTCTCCGAGGAAATGGGCTCGGTTCTCGGCTACGCGATGTCCGGTATCCAGAGCGGTTCTACCGTGGCGAACAATGCGGGCCAGGCCGATGCCCTGCGCTACGTGAAGTTTTCCAACGGCGTAATCACCGACTCCGACACCACCGGCGCTCACGCTATCTGGGGCAAGATTGCTGATGAGTGGGCCCGCCAAGGCTTCGAGGTCGGCAAGCTGGGCGCTGCAACGAAGACCCAGGTGGTCGATGGAAACATCGAGCGCGCTGAGTTCCAGAACGGTTCAATCACCTTCGACCGCACCACCGGCGAAGTCAAGACCGAGCTGAAGTAAACGCCCTCGAGCGCTGGGTGAGCTAGCTGGCGCGGGAAAAACCTCGAGGCTAGCTAGAACCAGCGCTCCAGCACACGAGCAACACCGTCATCATCATTGGTGGCGGTGATTTCGTCTGCAATCTCCTTGACGTTGTCAGCCGCATTGCCCATGGCCACACCCGTGCCCGCCCACGACAGCATCTCGATATCGTTCGGCATGTCACCGAAGCAGACCACATCTTTCGCGGTCGCTCCGACCAGTTCAGATACGTATTCAAGCCCGGCGCGCTTAGTCACGCCCGGCGCGGACACCTCCAATAGCCCGTCCGGCATGGAGTAGGTCACGTGCGCCAGGCTCGCGTCAATTGCGGGGGCGACCAGTTCATATAGCTGGGCACTGTTCACATCTGAGTTTCGCAGCAAGAGTTTCGTCGCGGGTTCTGACAACACGGCCTCTTCAGCAAGCTCACCGTGCTCATCCGATTCCCACGCATGGTCATAGGACGGTGCCACCACAAAAAGCTCATCGATGGCGTCATTCGCCGATGTCCCAGCGCGCTCTGCCGCAATGCCGATTCCACCGATGGATCGCGTCGCTTCGCGCGCATGCTTAACGACGTATCGCAGCGTCTCTGGCTTCAGTGTGTTGGCGGCAACTACTTCATCACGGCCGGAGTCGTAAATCACGGCGCCATTGGCACACACGCACAACGGCTGAACCGGCAGCTGCTCGAGCACTGGCTGCAACCACCGGGCCGGCCTTCCCGTGGCCAGCACTAACGGGGTGCCGCGGCGTAGCATTCGCGTGACGGCCTGTCGCAGGCGGGGAGTTACCCGCTCCCGCGAGTCGACGAACGTCCCGTCAATATCCGAAGCTACGAGTAGTGGATGTAGTCTCTCGGTCACTTCGAACTACTTGCCGTCCTCACTGTTGTCATCTTCACCGTCATCGCAGAACCGGTCGTGCAACAACTGCAGCGTTGCGGCAACTCCCCCATGCTCGACAGTGTCAATTACCCAGTCCGCGTTCTTCAGCAAAGCCCAGTCCGCATCGGCCATAACTACCGGCATGCCGACACGCTGTGTGGCTTCCTCAAAGTTCGAGCGACCGGCAAAAAGAATCGCGGTTTCTTCCTTGCGAGCCTGCTTGCGCAGCGTGCTAACCACCGCATTTGTGACGTCCAGCTTGCTGGCGCCCTCCGGAAGTTCCACGACCTGCAGGTCAACCGATTCCAAAGCCGATAGATTCGGCTTATCTCCCGACTCGTGCAGAACAACGATTGTGGCTCCGACATCACCGAGCTGCTGCAAGGCCTTGATAGTTTCTTCGCTAATTGTGCCCGCGTCGTCGGCAAGCGATGCGGGGTAATCGAAGATAAACGTCTCCGGCTGAGCGGTGATGAGCCTGTTCAAGCGCTGTGGAAGCTTGTCGCGAATCATCATCGACTGGCTGATAAGACGGTAAACGGTCTGCTGCGTCTGTTCAACACCAGAGGCGGAGGCCTTCTCGAGCTGCACGTACGCTTCGCGGAACGTCACACGCATCGAATCCGTGGCAGTACGCACGGACTCCTTGCTCTCCTTGGCACCGGCGACGACATCATCAGCCATCTGTTCCACAGACTGACGGAACTGCGCCAACAGCGCGGTCGTCTGTTCCCTTCGACGAGCAGACTCCGCGCTCATCGTTTGCGAGGCATCGAGAAACTGCTGCCTGGTCTGATCGCCGAACTCACGCGCGCTATCGCCGAATTCACGCGCCGACTCGGCTAGCTTTTCCTTGAATGCAGCCAGGTCACCGCGCAAATGACGGATACGCTGGCGCTCTTCTTCGACTTTCAGGTCCTCTGCCTGTGCCTCTTCGAAAGTCGGTGCGCCACCGCCAAGACGAGCCGGCACCCAGTAGGCGCCCTCCGGCAGGGGACCTTCTTCAGCTGCGTACTCGTCCCAGAGCTGACGAACGCCCTGATCCATGATTTCGTGCAGCTTCTCGGTGGCTTCTGCCGGATCCCCCTCCGGAGTCCACGGTGGCAAAACCGTAATGTGAATCGGAGTATTGCTGCGGCCGAGATGCTTGGGGTGCCCCTTCGTCCACACGCGCTGGGATCCCACAATCAGCACGGGGATGATGGGCTTGCCGGTGCGCTGCGCCATACGCACTGCGCCGGACTTCAAATTCTTGACCTCGAAACTACGCGAGATAGTCGACTCCGGGAAGATACCTACCAACTCGTCGTTTTCCAGCTTCGCGCAGGCCTCTTCGAAAGACTTGGAGCCGTCAGTGCGGTCGACCGGAATGTGCTTACAAGCACGCATGATTGGTCCTGCGACCGAGTGGTCGAAAACCTCTTTCTTCGCCATAAAACGGACAAAACGGCGGTACTTGCGGAATGGAAGACCGACATAGGTGAAGTCCATGTATCCGGTGTGGTTAGTAACGAGAACGGCACCAGAGTCTTTCGGCACGTTTTCCCAGCCCTTAACGGTGAACTTCAAACCTTGGGCAAAGAAGACGGTGCGCGCCAATCCGATAATCGTTAAGTACACAGGATCCTTGAACATGGCCTTTACTCTACAATCTTTCGCACCCCTTAGCGGGGCAATATGTACTGGTATCTGAGACTCGTGAATAAATGTCGTTACAGGCTCATATTCATGTGTAAAACCAGGTACATCCCCCTTGCGCGTACTGCGCACCTGTCATACAGTCCCGGTACACCCCATAGTCGCTTTTACCACCCCCGTTATGGGGTGGGCTCCGCTGGTGGGTATTCATTTTAAAAGTAGTAAACCTCTATTAACATACCTATCTACCTGCGGAAAACCAGACAACATTTTGGGGCGGGTTTTCTTGGCTTTTTGACCCATTGTTTATATCTACGTAACCGTAAGTTACCGCTTACAAGTAAGCCGATTTTTGGTAACCTGAGCCGTGAGCCGAGAAATTCTCTTCGACGAAAAATCAACGCCCCCCACCGGGAAGGATTGGGAAATGTCGTCCTCTTCATCTCTCGCCCCATCTGCAGTTCTAAATAAGGAACAGCATGAAAAGACCTGGGAGAAATTCGGTACCGAGCAATACGACGTCGTCATTATCGGCGGCGGTTCTGTAGGCGCTGGCGCTGCGCTCGATGCCGCAACCCGTGGTTTGAAGACTGCGGTCATTGAAACTCGTGACTTCGCAGGTGGCACCTCCAGCCGCTCCTCCAAGATGTTCCACGGCGGTCTGCGCTACCTGCAGATGTTGGACTTCCGCCTGGTAGCTGAATCCCTGCGCGAGCGCGAACTGTCCATGTCGCACCTAGCACCGCACCTGGTTAAGCCACTGCGCTTCGTCTTCCCGCTGACCCACCGCGTGTGGGAGCGCCCGTTCATGGCATCGGGCTTCTTCCTTTACGACGTCATGGGTGGCGCCAAGCAGGTTCCGATGCAGAAGCACTACTCCCGCAAGGGCACCCTGAAGCAGGCTCCGGGCCTGAAGGAAGATGCCGTGGTCGGCGGCGTTCGCTACTACGACACCCTGGTTGACGATGCCCGTCACACCATGACTGTCCTGCGCACCGCTGCTCACTTCGGCGCTGACGTCCGCACCTCCACTCAGGTTGTCGACTTCGTGAAGGAAGGCGAGCGCATCGTCGGCGCGAAGCTCCTTGACACCGACACCGGCGCCACCACCACCATCCGCGGCAGCGTTTTCGTCAATGCCACCGGTATTTGGTCCGATGAGATTGAGAAGCTGGCTGGCGTCACGGGCAAGTTCCGCGTCCACACCTCCAAGGGTGTCCACATTGTTATTCCGAAGTCCGCTCTTGAGGGCTCGGTGGCAATGACCTTCGTGACCGAGAAGTCCGTCCTGTTCGTTATCCCGTGGGGTGAATACTGGATTATCGGTACCACCGACACCGACTGGACCATGAATTTGGCCAACCCGGCAGCTACCCGCGCTGACATCGACTACATCCTCGATCACGTCAACGCCAAGGTTCGCCGTCCAATTACTTACGACGACATCGTCGGTGTCTACTCGGGTCTGCGTCCACTGGTGGAAGGCGACTCCGACTCCACCACCAACCTCTCCCGCAACCACGCTGTTGCCCACGTTGCCCCGGGCATGGTTTCCGTCGCAGGCGGTAAGTACACCACCTACCGCGTCATCGGTGCTGACACCATCGACGCTGCAGTCCAGGACGTCCCCCGCAAGGTACCGGAGTCCGTCACTGCAGATGTCCCGCTGCTCGGCGCTGACGGCTACCACGCACTGAACAACCAGAAGCCAGCCCTGGCCAAGCAGTTCGGTATCACCGAGAAGCAGGTCGAGCACCTGCTCAACCGTTACGGCTCCCTCATCTACGAGGTTCTAGCCCCGACGGCCGAGGACAAGTCCCTGCTCGAGCCACTGGAGGCTGCTGAGCAGTACATGCGCGCTGAGGTTCTCTACGCAGTGACTCACGAAGGCGCAATGCACCTCGACGACATCCTGGAGCGCCGCCTGCGTGTCTCCATGGAGTACGCACACCGCGGTGTCGACAGCGCCCGGGCCACCGCTGAACTGGTTGCCCCAGCTCTGGGTTGGGACAAGGACACGATGGAGAAGGAGATCAAGGTCTTCATCGAGCGTGTCGAAGCAACCCTGGCAGCTGAACGTGAGCTGACTGACAAGGCCGCTAACGAGATTGCTGCTCATGCAGTGGAGACTCGCGCGGACGTCGACGTCAGCCTCGACCGCTAGTTTGCCCCCTCCCCTCCCCCCCCGGTGGCCGTACGAGCTAGTTCTTAGATGGCCACCAACGCTGTAGCCACAACGAAATAGCTTTCCCTCTTGGGAAAACGGCTTCGCACTTCAAGGGGCTAATGGGCTCGAAATAAAAGTGCCGGCGAAAAGAATCAGTTCTCGCCGGCATTTCTTATACCCAAAGAATTTACGTTGCAAGATTCATCGTGACCTCGCCCGGTCACGACTCACAGAGAGTTTCTACATCTCATGGAGACAATCACAGGATCCCAGGCATTCCTCTGGGAGTTTTTCGGAACCGCCATTCTAATCCTCCTCGGTAACGGAGTCTGTGCTTCTATCAACCTCCGGACAACCCGCGCTGCAAATGCAGGCTGGTTGGGCATTGCCTTCGGCTGGGGTATGGCTGTTTTCGCTGGTGCATCTATTGCCGACGTATCGGGTGGACACTTGAACCCAGCGGTAACCGTTGCCCTGGCAATCAAGGGCAGCCTGGCCTGGAGCCTGGTCCCCTACTATGCCGCAGGTCAGCTGTTGGGCGCATTCGTAGGTGCAATCCTGGCCTGGGCCGCGTTTAAGCAGCTATTCGATGCCAATGGTGTCGACGACAACGGCAACCCAACCAATGCGAATGCCGAAACTGGCGGCAACTTCTTCACCGCGCCGGTTCACCCAAATAACTTTTGGAATGCCGTCACCGAGTTCATCGCGACCTTCGTTCTGCTCGCATTCATCCTGTTCGGCCCAGCCGGCGGCGAGCTTGGCCCGCTGACCTACTTCGGTGTCTCGTTCATCATTGTGTCGATTGGTCTTTCCCTTGGTTCCCCGACCGGATACGCCATCAACCCTGTTCGTGACCTCGGCCCGCGTTTGGCCTACGCTTTCGTGCTCCCGATTAAGGGCAAGGGCGATGCGAACTGGGCCTATGCATGGGTTCCGATTGTCGCACCGATGCTGGCAGCCGTGGCTGCAGGCGCTCTTGCCTTTGCCATCGGATAACGGGAATATGAGAGATATCGCACAATAAAATATCGCAAGCCTGAACACTCACATTTACACACAATTTCGCTAGGAGTATCCCCCATGACGCACAGCAAATACGTCCTCGCCATTGACCAGGGAACTACTTCCACCCGCTGCATCATCTTCAACCATGACGCAGAAATCGTCACTGTTGCACAGATGGAACACAAGCAGATTTTCCCGGAAGAGGGCTGGGTCGAGCACGACGCTCAGGAGATTTGGACCAACACTCGTCGAGTAGTCAGCGAAGCTCTCGCCGATGTCGACATTGCTTCCCAGGATATTGATGCCATCGGTATCACCAACCAGCGTGAAACCACTGTCGTCTGGGACAAGAACACTGGTGAACCGGTCTACAATGCCATCGTCTGGCAGGACACCCGCACGAATGAGATCTGCAAGGAACTCATGGGGGATGAAGGCGCTGACCGCTGGCGTGAGACCACGGGCCTACGTATCAACTCCTACCCAGCTGGCCCGAAGGTGCGCTGGATTCTCGACAACGTCGAGGGAGCTCGCGAAAAGGCTGAGGCTGGCGATCTACTCTTCGGCACCATCGATACTTGGCTGCTGTGGAATCTCACCGGTGGTGCAGAGGGCGACAACGGCGAAGACGCAGTTCACGCAACCGACGTCACCAACGCCTCCCGTACTCTCCTGATGGACCTCAAGACCCTCGAGTGGGATGAGGACATTTGCCGTGAAATTGGCATTCCGATGTCGATGCTGCCTGACATCCGACCGTCGGTAGGCGACTTCGGCCGTATCCGCGCCCGCGGTTCTCTTGCGGAGCGACCGATTACTGGCATCCTCGGCGACCAGCAGGCCGCCATGTTCGGCCAGGGCTGCTTCGGCGAGGGCGACACCAAGAACACCTACGGCACTGGGCTGTTCATGCTAATGAATACTGGTGAGAAGCCGAAGTGGTCTGACCACGGACTCATCTCCACCGTCTGCTACCAGGTCGAGGGAGAGAAGCCGGTCTACGCGCTCGAGGGCTCCGTCTCCATGGGCGGCGCACTTGTTCAGTGGCTGCGTGACGAGCTGCAGATGATTCCGAATGCGGCATCCATTGAGAACAAGGCAAAGAGCGTCAAGGATAACGGCGGCGTGTACATCGTGCCGGCCTTCTCCGGTCTTTTTGCTCCTCGTTGGCAGCCGGACGCTCGTGGCGTCATCGTCGGTTTGACCCGTTTCGTCAACCGAAACCACATTGCCCGTGCTGTGCTGGAGGCTGCTGCGTACCAGACCCGCGAGGTCCTCGACGCCATGGTCGCAGAATCCGACACGGACATCACAACGCTGAGCGTTGATGGTGGCATGACTATGAACGAGTTCCTCATGCAGTTCCAGTCCGACATCCTGAATGTCGCTGTCACACGCCCGAACAACATTGAAACCACGGCCCTTGGTGCGGCATACGCTGCGGGCCTTGGCATTGGCTTCTGGTCGAACCTGGATGAGGTCAAGGCTCACATCACGATTGACAAGAAGTGGCGTCCGAAGATGGAGGCCGAAGAGCGCGATCGCCTGTTCCACCAGTGGAACCGTGCCGTTGAGCGCACCTATGGTTGGGTCGAGGATACGGATGCTGAGGAGGCACCGAAGCCTGAATAAGTCCTCGTAAGAGCCGAAAAATAGCCCGGAAAACCTATTCGGTTTTCCGGGCTATTTTTATTATAAATTCAGGGCTTGTTTGTTATAATAAAATTATTATAACTATCATCCACTCCTCGATTGAAAACAGAAAAGAGCAATCATGCGTCGCGCATCAATTTTCACTGCGAGTGTGACCACCGCCCTGACTTTGGCCCTGGCCACCCCGGCAGCATCAGCAGCCCCAACGGACTTCATCAAGAACCCGCTGGAACCAACTCCCGACCCGCAGTCCACTGCAATGGTCGAGCTGCCCACCACCCCGGCACCAACCACTACGGTTGACGGACGCCACGTTACGGTCACCGACGGCTACATGACCTCACAGGATGGCAAGGGCACCCAGATTTACTGGAAGTCCAACACCATCCCGAATGCCAAAGCCACTGTCGTCGTCGTGCATGGCGCTGCAGAACACCTGGGTCGCTACGAGTGGGTAACCGGCAAGCTGCTGAACGCCGGCTACAACGTTTACCGCATTGACCACCGTGGGCACGGCCACTCGGGCCAGGTCGAAGGAACCCCAGTTGCCCGTGGCCATATTGATGATTTCCACTCGCTTGTCGATGACCTGCACATGCTCGTCGAAAAGGCCAAGGCGGAGAACCCGAGCACGAAGACCTTCCTGCTCGGCCACTCCATGGGCGGCCTTGCCGTGGACTTCCACGGCATCAAGTACCCGGGCAGTGTCGATGGCATTGTCGCCAACGGTGGTGGCGCTCTTTTCAACCCCTACGGTGGCACGGACGAGGGCGAAACCATCACCCCAGAGGCCATGACCGATGTCCAGCGCGAGGCGCAGCCGACGATTTACCAGCGCCTGCCATTCCAGGACATGACCACATTCAACACTCGCATGCTCAAGGAAGTGCCGAACCGCACCGAGATGCGCGTGCCATCACTACCCGGCAGCGACTTGATTCAGCTTGGCAACCCGCTGGGTTCGAAGACCTCTTCTTCGCAGGCAGTGCGTGATGAGTACGAAACTGATCCGTACAACAACTCCAAGCTCTCGCTCGGCATGGCTCAGCAGATGGCTTTTGCCGCCACCTACAACGGCACCAACTCCGTCGACTTTGTTGAGCCAACCCTGGTCATGATGGGCGGCCAGGATGAGATTGTGCCGCCGTTCTTCTCGCGCGACTGGTACAACGGCATCTCGTCCACCGACAAGCAGCTGATCGAGTTCGAAGGCCAGTTCCACGAGACCTTCAACGAGCCGGCACAGCACGAGGCCATTGCGACGGCTATTGCCTGGCTTGATGCGCGTATCTAATTGAACGCTAAATAGGAACCGAACCGCTTCCTAGCAGTTACGAGTTCTCCATAGAGCTAACCCGGTGGAATGAGGGGCGATTGCCTTCTGGCAATTGCCCCTCATTTTCTTTGCCCTGTTCTCTGCCAGCTGTATAGGCGTTCAGTACTTGGCAATACAAACTACTGTGCGTATAGTTGGCATTACCAGGTACTAGGTATAAAAAGCATTATGCTCAAACAACTTCCTTCTACCGCCGGAAAGAAAGCACAACGCTATGCCCAAACGTCCACAGACACAACTGAAGAAAGGGGTACTTGAGCTCGCCATTCTCAAGCTGATTTCTCGCGAAGAGCTCTATGGCGCGGCACTCGTCGCAAAGCTCAACGCCTACCCCCACCTCAGCGCGCCCGCGGGAACCGTCTACCCCCTACTCTCGCGGCTGACCACCAACGGCTTGATTAGCAATCGCTGGGAGGAATCCCCCAAAGGGCCGCCGCGCAAGTACTACTCACTGACAGCCAAAGGAAAGCAAACACTCACGCAACTGCATCAGGACTTCATCGACCTATCCGCCGACATGACCGCACTATTTTCCGAGGAGCCCCAATGAACACCTACCTCACTGCCATTGACCACAAACTGCGCGAAATCGGCATATCGCACGCACAACGCAAGGCGATCATCGCCGAGCAGGAGAGTCTTCTGCAAGAGCTTAACGACGTCCACGCGGACCTGACCGAAGAGCTGGGAACGGCGACCGACTACGCAAATTGCGTAGCCGAACAAGTTGGCGAACCAAACACCTTGCGCAGGTACCTCTCCAAACCGCTTCGGGTATTTACCAAAAGCGGTCGCGCTTCCCTGTGGAACATGGACGACCCGCGGATCCTCCAACCTCACCTGTTGGGTTTTGGCTGGTCTATCAACTGGGCCGCAGTAGCGACCAAGCTGGGGATTGTCCGACCGGACGATATTGACGGTGAGGTTATCTCTGAAATTCCAGCTCGCACACTGCAGGCGACCGCTCTTCTCCCCGCGGCCGTGACGGTTGCGCACGGAGTCGCACTGACTATGTCCTGGAAGCAGTTGCCTGCAGAAGTCCACACCAAATGGAAGCTAAACGGCGAGGCAGTTCAGAAGACAGCACCGAAGGAAACTCTGCTTCTTCCCTTCGTGGTTTCTACGGTCGGAGCTGGATTTTCAGCTGCTTCGCTGCTCAAGGCAGATGACCGTGAAGACGCGCTGCGCGTTGCGTCCCTAGGCGCGCTCGCAAGCACAATTGCGCCATCTCAGCTGATCGGCATTCTCACGGAAGAAAACTCCAAGCTCAATCCAGCATTTGTGCGAGCTGGCGTTGCCCTCACTTCGGCCGTGGCTTCGTCTGCCTGCCTCGTCCTGCCCCTCCGAGCTGGGCTGAAGGCTGCGTGGAAGAAAGCTGGGGTGGCCTAGATCACGGTGCAGGAGACATCAGCAGGTGAAAGACTCATCAGAAAGATTGTTGTAATCCGAATGTTGTAAACAACCTCTACCACCTCGAGTGAGGCTATCCCCCTGGTTCAGGTGTGTTTTCGGTTGTGTTTCTACACTCAACCTTCCCGGTGTTTTTACCTTCTCAATCCCCCAATTAATTTTTTAGCGCAATTACACGACTCACGCCCGAAAAAGCCACTTCACGACACCTATGTCACCTCGTGCCAGCTGTGGAGGTGGCATGAGGTGACATAGGTGTCGTGAAGTCGCGGATGAACTGGGGCGGGGCCGCACCTGCTTAACCGGCTCGCTTAACCGGCTCGCTTAACCGGCTCGAGAACTTCCTTGCCCATCATGAACGGACGCAGCGCCTCCGGAATCACCACAGAACCATCGGCCTGCTGGTGGTTTTCCAGAATGGCGACCAGCCAACGCGTCGTGGCCAGCGTGCCATTTAGGGTGGCGCAGTACTGAGACTTGCCATCGGCATCGCGGTAGCGGGTCTTCAAACGACGAGCCTGGAAAGTCGTGCAGTTCGAAGTCGAGGTCAGCTCGCGGTAGGTGTTCTGCGTCGGCACCCATGCCTCGGTATCGAACTTGCGGGCAGCCGATGCACCCAGGTCACCACCAGCAACATCGATGATGCGGTATGGAACATCGACCGCGGCCAGCATCTCGCGCTCCATGTTCAGCAGCTTCTGGTGCTCTGCCTCCGCCTGCTCCGGCGGACAGTAGGAGAACATCTCCAGCTTGTCGAACTGGTGCACGCGCAGGATTCCGCGGGTGTCCTTGCCGTAAGAGCCCGCTTCACGACGGAAACAGGAAGACCAACCAGCATAGCGACGCGGCCCCTCCGACAGGTCAATAATCTCGTTGGAGTGGTAGCCGGCCAGCGCGACTTCCGAGGTACCGACCAGGTAGAGGTCATCTTCCTGCAGGTAGTAAATCTCATCGGAGTGCGCACCGAGGAAACCAGTACCCGACATGGTCTCCGGACGAACCAGCACCGGCGGCACCATCAGCTGGAAACCGTTCTGAGTTGCCTTCTGAGCAGCCAGGTTCATCATGGCCAGCTGCAGCATGGCACCGTAGCCGGTCAGGAAGTAGAAGCGGGAACCGGAGACCTTGACGCCACGCTCCATATCAATAAGTCCCAGCGACTCACCGAGGTCCAGGTGGTCCTTGGGCTCAAAATCGAACTGTGGAATCTCGCCAATTTCCTCCAGCACGACAAAGTCATCTTCGCCACCGGCGGGCGCACCCGTAACGATGTTGCCAATCAGGTACTGCAGACGCTCGACCTCAGCCTCGGCTTCCTTCTGCTCCGCTTCGGCTGCCTTCACGGCGTCGGAAAGCTCCTTGGCCTTCTCCAACATGGCCGGACGCTCTTCCTTCGACGCCTGACCAATCTTCTTACCGAAGCCCTTCTGCTCCGAACGCAGCGCGTCGGTGGAGGCAATAACCTCACGGCGCTTAGCGTCAGCTTCCAGCAGCTGATCGACCAATGCCGGGTCCTCACCACGGGTGCGCTGGGACTCGCGGGCTACTTCAGGGTTTTCGCGGAGAAATTTGAGATCAATCACGTTACCTAGAGTACCTGGTTTACGTCGATAAGCAGGTACGCGCGGGTTAGAGCGCCGCTTCCGCTCCTGAGGCGACCAGCAGCGCGCCGAGGACGAGGAAGATCGCGCCGGCGACAGTGTCAATCCACGGCCCTGCCAGCACCATTCGCTTGACGACGGCATCCGTCGACACCACGATCGCGATAAATAGGAAGAAAGTGATTTGGGAGGCGATTAGCACCAGCGTACAAAGCACGAGCGTCCCCACAGATGCGCCCGCGGGAATGAACTGTGAAAGCACTGCCGTGAGGAAGAGAACAATCTTCGGGTTCGACATGTTGGTGAAAAAGCCCTGGCGGAACGTCGCCTTCGGCGACCGGAGCGCCTCGCTTCCCAGGGCTGGTGCGGCACCGGCGCGCAGTTCGCGGAGAGTATTGATGCCCGCCTTGGCCATGCTGATGCCCATGTAGATGAGATAACAACCACCGACGAGCTGGATTACGCCCATCAGCAAAGGATTGGCGGTGATGACAGCTGCGAACCCAAAAACGGTAAGCGTCATCCAGATAGTGGCGCCAGTACTGATACCTGCAACCGCTGCGATCGCGTGCTTTCGGGATTTGGTGGCAAGGCGCAGGATTAAGAAGACGTCAGGCCCTGGTGAGGCCATACCAATAATGTGGACGCCCAGCAGGCTGAGTAGTGCAGTCCAGGTCAAGACTCATGTCCTCGGGTAGCGAACGAATACCGGACTATTGTAGTGCTTAAAGCTCTTGAGCAAATTTGGACCGCAAACTCGGGCAGAGCGTCGATGACTGAGCTCCCTGCAACGGCATCAACGCTCATGGCAGCGTTGTCGCTTTTAGCGTTACCTTGTCCACAGGCTCATTGGCGGTGCACAATGGGGTCACTATGGCTGATGACAATATGAACCAGGATCGCGAGCACGCTGCCGCCACAGACACTGACTCCGGTGCAGGTACTGGCGCAGATGCCAGCGCTGGTGCATCCTCCGCAGCCGGCAACGATGCCAACGCTTCGAATAACTCCCGTGGAAGCTGGGGAATGCGCGCTTTGTCGACGGCAATGCTGGTTGGCGCCGCGGGAATGGCATTCGCGCTGCAAGCGGGAGTCATCGAGCCACCGAGTGGGCCACTTGGGGGCAAGGGTTCGTCGGCAAGCGCGTCATCGTCGACAACGACGACCATCGTCGACAAGGAGACGACGGCGTTCACCAGCGCAACCGCGGGCAACTGTCTGGACTGGAATCTGGCAGAAGATTTGAATGTTTCTGACTTCCGCGTCGTGCCCTGTGAGCAGCCGCACGCTTATGAGGTCGCCAAGAAACTGAATCTCGCCGATTACGAGGAACATCCGGGGCAATACGCCAAAACTGCCAACTACCCGACAGCGGACAATTTGGTGGCTCTGCAAAATGGCGTGTGTCGCAACACTGTGACTGAATACCTGGGCGGCCAGTACGATCCAGACGGTCGATTTATCACGGCGCCGATCATTCCTTCACCTAGCCAGTGGGAAAAGGGTGACCGAACCTTCCTGTGCGGTATCCAGGTCGTCGATGAAGACGGCAACACGGCGCACATGTCCGGTCCTGCGGCCGGGCAGGACCAGTCCCGCGTGTTCGAGGGCGGCCGCTGCGTGACATTGGACGAAAACGGCGCCATCCGCCAGGTGCCGTGCGTGGAAGATCACCTGATGGAGTCGACGGGAGTTGTCAATCTCCGCGACCATTTCGGTGACAACGTCCCCACTGACCAGGAGCAAAATGATGTGCTCGCGGAACAGTGTGTGACTCTCGCGCAGAATTACCTCGGCGGTGACGACCCGCTGTATAACTCCACGCTACTGCCATTTTGGACGTCATTGTCGCAGGAGTCGCTCAATGCCGGCTCGCGCAGTGTGAACTGCTGGTTGATTAAGGACAATGGCCAGGGCGGGTTCTCCACTCTCAACGGCCACGCTAACGAGTCCTTCACTATCGACGGCCAGCCGCCCGTAGCTCCGCCACCGCGCAATCCGCTGCGGGAGGAGCAGGGTGACGCTGGCGCTGGCGCTGGCACAGGTGACGTCGGTGAGGTCGGTGCCGACGGTCCTGGCGCAGGAGCAGGCGCTGCGGATAACGCAGTCGCTCCCGCCGGACAGTAGAACAATCGGCCAGTAAAACAAGAGGACATTGCGAGGCAGCACCATAAATGGTTGACGTTAGCCCGGAGCGGTTCGATGCACTTGTCGATGAGGCCATCGACCGCATCCCCACGCAGTTTCTCGACCAGCTCGATCAGGTCATCATCCAGGTCCACCCGTATAACCTCGACGAACCCACACTGCTGGGCCTCTACGAGGGCATACCTCTGACCGAGCGTTCTAACAACCACTGGGGTCCGCCTGACCAAATCAGCCTGTACCGCGACATGCTCTGCCGCATCAGCCGCACCGAAGAGGAGCTGGTGGAGCAGATTCGGGTCACTCTCCTGCATGAAATCGGGCATTATTTCGGCCTCGAGGAGGAGGATCTGGACCGACTCGGCTACGGATAAGTTTGTCCCGCCGTGCACGGTCTCGTTCCTCTCGCGATACTGTCCCCTCCCCTCTTCTTCCCTGTAGCCTTAATAACCATGAGCGACAACTCGAGCGAGAAGCCAGAAATCAGGGTCGGCGACAGGGAGCGCAACGCTGCCATGGAGCGTCTCGGCAATCATTTCGCTGATGGCTACTTGGATGTCGATGAGTTCTCCAAACGCGCCGAAAGTGCTGCTTCCGCTAAAACTCGGGCAGAACTGCAAACTCTCTTCGCGGACCTGCCCGCTGAGGTCTCCCCCGAGAGTTCACAGGGCACCCCGGCTAATCCGCAGCATCAAAGTGTCGATCAAGAGCTGCAAAACCTGATGAAAAAGGGCCGCCAGCTCAACATTGTTGATTCTGCTGCAGGCGTTATCGTATGTGTCACTATCGTTCTGATGTTTTTCACCAATATCGATAACGCGTGGCTCGGCTTCATCGTCGCTGCGGCCGTTGCCCTTATCGGGCGCGCCGCCTTGAACATCAATGATGACGAAGAAGAGCTCCTCAACGAAATCAACGAAGAGGAATCCAAGCGTCGCACGGAACGCCTACGCCTGGCAGCTCAGAAGCGCCGCGAGATTCAGGAAGGCCAGCAGTAACGGTCGCCGTTTCGCTCTCTTCTAGGGCAACTCGCTGTCGCCCCAGCGACGCACATCCCACGCGCGCGGTTCAATGCCAGCACGCTTGCCGACGGCCGCTGCGTTCGGAACCAGCTCAATTCGCTCGGTATTGGCAATGCGGTGTCGCAGTGCGTATTCCGGATCCACCCCGGTCAGATACTGCCCAATCAGACGAATAGCCGCGCCGTGGCTGACAATGACGACATCCTTGCTGCTGCCCTCCCTGGACTCCTTGGATTCACCACCTGTCGCTCCTGCCTGCTCCAGCAGCTGCTGTAGCGTCGGCAGGTATCGGTTCAGCACGTCAGCACCGGATTCACCGCCGGGAAGACGATACTCCAGCTCCCCATTGAGCCACTGGTAGAAGGCGCGCATGTACTCCATGTGCGCATCGCGATCATTGCGCCCCTCAAGGTCGCCGGCCTGAATCTCGTGGAGACCACCCTCATGGCGGATGCGAACGGAAGTCTCTCCCAGGTGGTGCAGACTCGCGACCGCGCCTGCACCAGTTTGGCGTGCACGCAGGGCATGGGATGTGACGATGTCACCGATTCTGTGGACGTCGGGAAGCAAAAGACGTCCCAGACTGCGCGCCTGCCTCACACCGAGGTCGGTGAGCGGTGCGCCCGGCAATGCGGTATCCAGGCGGCGGTTGATGTTGCCGGTGGTCTGCCCGTGGCGGATGAAAATGATGCGCTGGGAATCAACCGGCATGACAGATTCAGGGCGGTCTGGGCGGTCATCGAGGAAAGGCAGCTGTCCAACTGGATTTTCGGGCGCGGCGGGTGTCATGTTTTACCTTCGTCCTTCCTTGAGCGCGTCGACCCATTCAATTGACTGGGAGATATCCGGCGGCGGGGTCATAATGCTGCGGCGACCGCCCTCAGCGACCGGCCAAGATCCCAGATACCGCAGGTCTTCGGCGTATTCGTGCAGTGCCGCGAGAGCCGCCGCAACCTGTGCATCATCAACGTGGCCGTTGCAGTCAATGTAGAAGCGGTAGAGGCCGAAGAGCTCGCGTGTCGGCCGCGACTCGATGCGGGTGAGGTTGACCTGTCGCACTGCGAACTCATTCATGGCGCGCATCAGTGTGCCGGGCTGGTTCGGCAGCGTGAAGGAGACCGAGGTGCGGTCGGCGCCGGTGCGCGGCGTCGGCACGCCAGGGCGCCCCACCAGCAGGAAACGGGTCCGGGCACCGCGCACGTCGGCGACCTCAGTGGCCAGCGCCTCAAGTCCGAGCAGCTCACACGCGCGGGCCGGGGCTGCGCAAGCGTCGTGAGTGCCCTCGGCGACCTGGTGAGCCGCCGCCGCATTGGAGCTGGCCTGATGAACTTCCACGCCCGGAAGGTTGGCATCCACCCACTGTTTGACCTGCGGATACGCCACAGGATGTGTCGTAAAAGTACGCACCTGTTCCGCCGTCGTACCGGGACGGACTAGGATAGAGAACACCACCCCGACCTCGGTTTCACGGAAAACCTGCAGCTCCGGCCCAGCAGCGAGGGCATCAAAAGTTGGTGTGACGGGACCGTCCACGCTGCTTTCGATAGCCACGCAAGCAAAGTCCGCTTCCCCTCGGCGCACGGCTCCAAGCGCGGCCGCGGGACTATCCACCGGCACCGCATTGACCGCGGATTCCCCTGCCGGATCAATCTCGCCAGCACGCGCCATGTCCCACAGCGCCTGCTCGGTGAATGTGCCCGCAGGACCCAAATAAGTAACCGTCGTCATAAGCTCAGATTAGAGGGCTTCTACACTTATTGCATGACCTTTTCTTCCGAGATGCCCGCCCGCGCCCTCACTGAAGCCGTGCGCAGTGGCGCAATCTCGGTATCGGAAATCGTTTCGGAATTCGCCACGCTTGCCGACGACGCCGCGACCAATCCCGCCCGTTTCGGTATTGCCACGTCCTTGGCCGAGCACGCTGTCGACCGCGCACGCAGCCTCACTGCTCAATCAGAGGCCGCCCGGCGCGCTAGCCACGGCCTCCCGCGTGACCTCCTGGGGCTGCCAGTGGCGATTAAGGACTCATTCACCATCGCCGGTGTCAAATGCACGATGGGCTCCGCCAACTTGGCTTTCACCGCCACCGAAACCTCGGAACCCGCGGCGAAACTTCTGGCTCGCGGCGCCATCCTCACGTCGACTACACACACCTCCGAGGTTGGGATGACGGCCTACACCGAGCCGATTGGCTACCCGGCTCCGGAAAACCCCTATTTCGCCGCGCCCAATCAACTGTCCAATCAGCCGGATACCGCGCCACGCACTCCCGGTGGTTCCTCGGGCGGCAGCGCAGTAGCTGTCGCAACTGGTGTCGTTCCCGCAGCTCTGGGCTCTGACGGTGGCGGTTCCATCCGCGTGCCTGCCGCCTGCTGTGGCCTCGTTGGGTTGAAACCGGCACACGATATTGCGGGTGGAAATCTCTCCACGCCCGCTTTTCTCACTCGCACAGTCGATGACGCAGCGCTACTGGCCGGGGTGCCCTTTTCCGCAACCTCGCATGTTTTCCGACGGTCCCAGCGCCCCCTTCGCATCGGTGTCACTGTCAGCCCGTTTCATGCTGAGGTGGACGTCGATAAGCGCTGGGCAAACGGTGTGTGGGCGGCGGCTGACCGTCTTGCCGACGCCGGGTATGAGGTGGTGGAAGTGCCCAGCCCCTATGACCCGGCAGGTCCGGACGTGTTCGAGATCTTTCGACGGACCATCACGCGAATGGCCACGAAATTACCGCGCGCGGACTACTCCGAGATCGTGCAGTGGATTCGCGCCTGTGGCCAGGAGACTTCCGCAGCGGAGGCGGCGGCGACACATCAGCAGCGGATGGCTCTGCCCGGCGCGATTCGATCGCGTTGGGAAGTCGATGCGGTGATTACGCCAACGCTGGCGTTTGATCCGCCACGTATTGGGCATTTCTCTGCGTTGGCGCCGTGGGAGGACTTTGACGAGCAAACCCGGTGGACTCCGTGGTTATCGCTGTGGAATCTGACTGGGTGGGCAAGCGTGTCCGTGCCAATTGCTGTGCCGGGCACAAGCGGCAGCACACCCAACGCGGAGCTCCCCGCCACCAGCGTCAACATCGGTGCGGTGCACTGCGGTGAGGCAGAGCTACTGGAGATCGCTAGCGTGCTGGAGGCTGCTAACGCCAGCTAACGCACGTACTTCGCTGCCATTGCCGCTGCCTGTCCGGCGTATCCGCCACCAAATAGCACCGCGTGCATGAGCACCGCGTAGAGCTGGTGGAGTTCGCAGCTCTCGGCGAAATCCGGCAGGGGATGTACAGATTCGTAGCCACGCAAGATCTCGTCGAAGTGCGTTGCCCCGAATAGCGCCAGCAGTGCCAGATCCTCCTCCCGGGCTCCGCCGTGTGCCGCGGGGTCAATCAGGATCGCGCCGTCTGCATCCCACATGAGGTTTCCCCACCACAGGTCACCGTGGACACGCGCAGCGTCTGGCTCGTTGTCGAAATCTCCAGCCAAGAGTCGGTCAATGAGCTGGTCAAAGATATCTAGCTGACGGTTATTGTAGGAGTTTTCCAACTTTCCAAGCGTGGGCAGCAGACGTCCTTTCGCCCAGTATTCACCGAAGCTCTCCCGTGGAGTCAGGTCCATCTGTAGTGGCTGATCCAGCGGACCGAAGTAGCCGTGCCCCTCCCACTCATCGGGGCCGGCACCCCAGCCAGCGGCGCCCAGATTGTGGGTAATAGCCAACGATTTTCCAAACTCGTACGCTGCCTGTGGATTCGGCGCCATCGACTCAATTCGACGCAATTTCAGCGCATGCCCGCTCACGCCCAGCACATCCACGACGCGCGCACCACCGTCAGATTCGCCCTCGCGCAGCCAGTCCAGCCCCGCCGCCTCACAGGCGAAGAACCCTCGAGGAACACCATGTCGGCTCTTGACATAAACATCCGACTCGTTGACTGCACGTTCGTAGTTCTGGTTCATTGCGGACATATTTCCAGCATATTCTTCTTCGGTCCCAAACCCTTTCAGCACGTCGCACGCAGGGTAACGCCAGCGCTACCAATACTTGTATTGCTGTCTCGGTTCTCTTAGTGCACTGTCGTTGCCTATTCTTAATTGGTATGGAAGGCAACTTCGACGACTCGCGCATTGCCCGCGACCGATACGGCAGGCCGCTCAAAGATCGCTATGGTCGCCCCATCTACCGCCGTGTGGACGAGGCGTCGCCGAAGCATGCTCGCTCCCGTGCGGCCGATTCGCGTGGCGCTTCACGACGCCCCATCCCTCCCCGCCCGAACCGCCCTTCTCGGGCAGGGGCAGCCCGCCCAGCGCCTATGCCTCCACGCAGGTCTAGGCCGCAACCAGAACGTCGGCAGGCGCCACTGAACGAAACGCGCATTGAGTCCCGTCCACCGATGAACCGGACCGGTAGCGGACGCGCTGGCAGCGATCCGCGGTTTCCTCCACCCGGCTATAACCCGGATGCGGATTTCCAATCTTCCTCGCAGGGTTCGTCGCAGGACTACTACAGTGCCCCACAAACAGCGAGTTCTGGCCGTGGTGGACGCCGCAGCAGTCGTGGCGGAGCCGGTGCCAGGTCGAGCTTCCGCATGCCACGCATGCGGCTGCCACGCTTGCGCTTTAAATCCATCATCCTGGTTGTCGTCATCTTCCTTGTCGCCACGATGGCACTTGTTGACATCCGCCTGACCAGGGTCGACGCGTTCTCAGGTCTGGCAAATCGCCCTGCCAATACGATGTCCTCCAACTGGTTGCTCGTCGGTTCGGACTCTCGTACGGGCTTGTCAGAGGAAGATGCCGCCAAGCTATCGACGGGCAGTGGTGATTTCGGCCAGCGCACAGACACCATCATGATTGCCCACATTCCGGTGTTCGGTAAGCCGAAGTTGGTCAGTATCCCGCGTGACTCCTTCGTGGATATCCCGGGCAATGACAAAAACAAGATCAATGCGGCATTCGCATTTGGTGGCCCCCAGTTGCTCATCGACACCGTAGAGAAAAACACTGGAATTCACATCGACCACTACGCCGAAATTGGCTTTGGCGGTTTCGCCGGTGTCGTCGACGCTGTCGGTGGCATCGAAATGTGCCCTGAAGAAGCCATCGACGACCCGCTGGCAGGCCTGAATATTCAGGCCGGTTGCCAGAAATTCGATGGCGCGAGTGCCCTGGGTTACGTGCGCACGCGTGCTACCGCCCAGGGAGACTTGGACCGCGTAGAGCGGCAGCGTGAATTCATGAGTGCGCTGATGGGACGGCTGAAGTCACCTGCGGTATGGCTCAACCCCTACCGCTGGATTCGCCTGGCCAATGCTGGCACTAAGGCCGTGCTCGTCGGCGATGGTGACCACGTCTGGCATCTGACCTGGCTGATGTTGCGCATGCTCTTCGGTTCCGATTCTCTTACCGTGCCCACCTCAGGCGCCATGGATACCGGTTATGCGGGCAATGTGCTGCTCTGGGACGAAATCGAAGCGCCAACACTTTTTGCGGAGCTGAGATAGCCAAGAGAGTAGCTAAAACTGCTTCAGATAACTTAGAGGCAACTAACGCGTGTGGCTCAGTTTTTCGCTGAGCCACACGCGTTAGTTCTTAAACCAGTTCCGCCAGGCTGTCTAGGTACCTAGTTCCGAATGGTCACCTGACGGGACACGATGGTCTCACGGGACTTACGCTCCTCGGCGGTCAGCGGCTCTTCGCTGGCCAGCGCCTCAGCGATACGCTTGTCGGCCTCTTCCACGGCAGCAATCCAGTGGTCGTGCGGCTTGGTGTTATCCAGGTCCCAGACCGGCACCAGCACGCCATCGGTACGGAAGACACCGGCGAACTTCGTGCCCTCTCCCAGCGAGAGGTTGTCCGCAGCGTGCACGCGTGCCAAGGCATCCAGCAGCGGCTTCTCATCTTCACGACGCACCCAGCGGATGTGGGCGCGCTCGCCCGGATCAATCCACCACACAGCACCAGCGACCTTCGCATCCAGGCGGTATGACGGGAGAATCGCGTCGTTAGCCACGGCCAGGTTCTGCTCGATCATCGGGGTGCGTTCAATGCCCTTGGGAATCCACCACTCGAAGTCCTGGTGGACCTCCATGTTGTCGAGATCCACGGCGGTCAGGACGTCGGTAAGCGGTGCAGCTTCGCCGTCAGTAGCGGCGGAGAGCTGCTGACCCGGCTCTGCATCGCAAGCCCATGCCAGCGCACGGGAGAGATCCGCAGCGCCGTCATTGGTGCGAGCCTGCGTCTGCAGCGCGACGAAAGCCTCATTGCCCTGGTCAGCGGCACGCGTCAGTGCGGCTACGCCACCCGGCAGCACGGTGCAGAGCTTGATGTCACGCTCAGCGTCAGCGACCGTGACCGGAATGACCACAGCCGGAGCGAACTCGCGGACAGCCACGATGTCAGCCTCTTCGTCGAAGTCCTTGAACGGACGCGGATTGCCCAGCAACGCTGCACGCTCAGCAGCGCGGGCTGCCAGCTTCGCCTGACGGCGGCTCATGCCCTCCGGGGCCTGATTATTCTTCTTACGAGATTTCTTTCCCACAAGGCCACAGAATACCTATTCGCAGTCCGTAATTCGCGACTGCCTGGGCTACTTATAAAAATCGTCGACGAATTCGCTCGCCGTTCCTTCGAAAAGCTGCTTGTCGACGGCCATTGCGCCCGCCTCCCCCTGTTCATCGGTAGCTTCGCTGGGGATGAAGCCCTTGGACCAAAAACCGGGCTGGGTGCGCTCGCGACCTGCCCCAACGGGAATGTTGCGATGCACTTCCTCGGGAGCCAACACGTAGCGGAGTAGCCGAGCCGTAAGGGCAGTTGTCACACAAGCTAAAACAGTGATGATTCCGGCCTGGAAGTACGTCCTGGACACGTCGGCAGCGATAAACCAACCCGTTGCAAGTGGCCACAAAACGCAGGCCAGATACCAGATAAAGCGACCTGGCCCCATTACGGCAGTGACTCCTGTTTCAGCCAACGCGACCACGGGTCCCGTGATGTTGCGCACTGGCCACATGTGCATCGTGCGCACATCCGTTGCCGTGCGCGACAGCAGTGGGCGGGCATACGTTGCGCGGTCACGCAGCACCTGGAGGGTCTTGTAGACCGAAAAACCCAGCCCAATGAGGGAAACCATTCCGCAGAGACCGAAAGCCCATGCTCCCAGTTCGCCGAGGAGGGAAACCACCAGATCCTGACCTGGACTCAGAATGCTCATCCAGATGAATACGGTAAATGCGGCGAATACTCCAGCGCCGCTCATTGCCCATCGAAAGACGCTGTCCGCACGCTTGCGAACAATCTCATCGGCCTTCCAGCGCGGCGTCACACCTGTGATGGCCGAATCCGAGACAGTCGGCTGCCAGCTCTGCTGCGGTGGCAGCACCACCTGAGGTGGGGACTGCTGTGGCTGCTGTTTTGGAGACTGCGGCGGCACAGCCCACCCCGCGTTTTCTGCCTGTTCATTAGACATTTTCCGCAGGGCTCCTCTCTTACGCGCGGCCGGCTTCTTCCGCAGTCTTTTCTCCCACGGTGTTTTTAGGTGCGCTCCCCCTAACCTACCCAAACTAGCCCGGCCCCTAACCCAGCCACTAGTCCGACCAGCTGCGAATCTTCCGCAGCATGATGCGGCTCTTACGCTGCGAACGTCCCATCTTCCGGGCCAGGTTGTTCAAAATCGCGATGGCCTCGGTAATGTGCGGCCCCTTGTTCAGCATCACGCACTCGGCACGCAGGGCGAAGGCCGCATCGGTAATCTCCGCGCGGGACGGCAGGCCGGCCTTGGCCATGTTCTCCAGCACCTGAGTACCCAGAATGGTCGGCACACCGGCTGCCTGCGCCAGCGTCAGAATCTGGCCTGGGACCTCACCCATACGGTCGAAGCCCAGCTCCACAGCCAGGTCACCACGAGCAATCATCAGACCGGACTTGGCGCGCTTCATGCTGGCGATGATGATTCCCGGCAGATTCTGGAATGCCGGAATAGTCTCAATCTTCAGCACAACACCCAGGTTCCGAGCCTTCGACGCCAGGTCCTCGCGGCCCGCAGCCTCATGTTCCGCCGCAATCTCATCGAGCACCTTGTAAACGTACTCAGCATCCCCCTGCGTGCGAATAAAGCTCACCGCAGCAATATCCGCATGCTCCACCACAAAGCGCAGGTGCTCAATGTCTTCGTCGGTAAGCGAATTGAGTGGCAGGTCGGTGTTCGGCAGATTGATGCCCTTATGCGCCGCCAGCGGCTGACCATTCGGCTTCGTACGCAGGACACGCAGCCGGGCATCGACGTGACTATCTTCGCTTGACGACGTCTCGGAGACCTCAACCACCTCAGCGCCGAGCGCACCGTCGTCGAAAAGCACCGGATTGCCCGGCTTCAGAGCCGCCACGGCAGACGGCAGCGAACAGGAGACGCGTGGAATTTCATCGTCAGTGCGTGGAATGGTGGTGATTTCCTCGCGGCTGGTGAGAATAAACTCATCACCGGTGTGGAAGCGCAGCTTTTGCACGGTCGGTGGCACGCCACCAGCGCGCGTGACCTCGTAGTTGCTGCGCAGGTGTGTTCCCTCGGCAATCCAGGCGTTCTTTTCGCCCTCGGCGAGGACAGCCTCGACCTCGCCCTCGGAGTCGGTGTCGATGCGCACAACAGTGAAGTGACGCTTCGCCGAGCGGGAGTCATGCAGCGTAATGACATCGTCAAGCTGCAGCTGTTCCAACCACCCCTGATCTGCTTCCAACGGCAGTGCGGGACGCCCCGGCAAATCGCTCGGAGCTGGCTTGGGGTGCTCATCCAGTCGCGGAGTCAGCCAAATCTTGGACTTGGAGATGACCGTGCCAGCGTCGTCACGCACAACACGGGCGCGCCCCACACGCGGCCCCGGTTCGATATCGCCCGTGCGCAGCTTCGGACCAGCCAGATCCATGGACACGAAGATGCGGCGACCGGCCTTCTCAGCTGCAGCATTGACGTTGTCAATCATGCGGCTCCACTGCTCAGGTCCGTCGTGGGCGCAGTTGATGCGAGCGAGATCCATGCCAGCGGCAGCGAAGCTCTCCACCAACTCTGCATCGTCGGCGGCCTCGGCGGGCAGGGTCACCATAATGTGCGAAGTGACATCCGCGCGCTCCTGACCGAACAGCTCGGTGGCGTTGTTATCCAGGGCAATATCCGCGCGCTCATCGTCGGCAATAATGCGGGCGACATCGATGTCTGAGGTGCGCCCCGCCAGCGCCAACAGCGCGTTGAGAGCGAGCTCAAGGCGCCCCCGGGTGAAAGTCTCCACCGTGGTCAGACTGGTCACGCCGAGGTCGTGCAAGCTGTTTTGCAGCTCACGGATGTCAATTGTGCGCAGGTGTGCGTAGTGCAGCAGGTTTTCCGCGTGCCGACGGCGCTCTTCCGGCACCTCTGCGAGCAGTGCAGAAGCCTCCACCGAGACGTCGTCCAACTCTGTGATCAGATCAGTGACCTTGCTGATGAGGTCATCCAGACGCGGTACGGCCGCGCCGCTTTCAGTGTTGTCAGTTGCTGTGTCTTGAGGGCTCTGCGCTGCCATAGAGAAGGCACTCCTGTGTTGAAGACGAAGCGTTGGCCAGAGTCGGCCACGCGGGCCAATAGAAGGTGGGCATTCTCATTCTCAAATGAGACGGCCGAAAGCGCATGTCGAGAAGACATCTACTCTCGCTACCAGCAGTTACTTCCAGAATGGATCCTGCACATCTCGGAGCGTCTGAATGGACTTGTCCAGCTGCTTCTTTTCGTATTCGTCCAGCTCAAGCTCGATAACGCGGCGAATTCCTCGACGGTTCACAATGGCTGGTGTTCCGATGAACACGTCCTCATGACCGTATTCACCTTGCAAGTATGCGGAGACCGGCAGAGCTACCTCTTGGTTCTGGAAAATGGCGCGCGTAATGCGGGCCAGCCCCATACCGATTCCGTAGGAAGTGGAGCCCTTAGCATCGATAATCTCGTAGGCGGCATCACGGGTTCGGATGAAGATGTCCTCCAGCTCGTCGTGAAGCGCGGGGTCGGCGGCGAGGCGCTTGGACAGACTGACGCCTGCAACGTTGGCGCTGGACAACACCGGCAGCTCGGAGTCGCCGTGTTCACCAATGATGTATGCGTGCACGCTCATCGGGGAAACATCGTAGTATTCACCCAGCATGTAACGGAAACGTGCGGTGTCCAGGATGGTGCCGGAGCCGAAGACACGGTTGTGTGGCAGCCCGGAGTACTTCCACGCGGCGTATGTGAGTACGTCGACGGGGTTGGAGGCGATCAGTAGGAGCCCATCAAAACCGCTGGCCATGACGGAATCGACGATGGACTTCATAATTTTCATGTTCTTGTCCACCAGCTGTAGGCGAGTCTCGCCGGGCTTTTGTGCTGCGCCTGCACAGATGACTACCAGCGCGGCATCGTCACAGTCGGCGTACGTGCCCTGAGTGACTTTGGTGCGCGACGACGCCCACACGACGCCATGGTTTAAGTCCATGACGTTGCCCATCGTCTTCTTTTCGTCGATGTCAATGATTGCCAAATGGTCGACAGTGCCTTGGTTGACCAGTGAGTACGCATATGCCACGCCGACGTCGCCAGCGCCGATCAGCACGACCTTATTTCCTGTGGATAGCTTCATAGCCCTCGGATCCTTCTCAACCGATTCGGAAAACGTTGCGACACCCCACAGGCTACGCTTTGTGCGGAAAACTGGCGCGAGATGAATAAACCCCGTGGAAAAAATTTTGCCATGATGGGAGTTATGGGATTCCTGCGTCGCGCATTTACTTCGATTGCGCCCTCGATTGCGTCTACGGGCAACACACCTGTAGCTCAGCCAATCGAAACCACCAGGACAGTGCGAGCTGCACGAGCAGCGCGAACGGGAATTACAGGAGTCGCTGGCACAGCTGGCATGGCCAAAGCGCTGGGCGCAGTCGGCACCGGCAGTCTGATGGCGACCAAAGTCTTTCGCGAACGCCTCCTAGGTACCGGCCCTGGCACTATCCGCAGCGCACTGCGAGCGGGCATTCCCTCCAACCCCGGTCTAATTGGTGCAGAAATTGCGTCATGGGCTGCCTTTAGCCCCTCGCTGATGCCGCGTACTCGGATCGCCACCGTTACTGTGACCTTCCTGGCACAGCTGGCGGGCCATGTCACCGGAGTGGCTATCGGCTATGGCTACAACACGACGATGCGGCGTCTGGCCAGCACTCCGCTCAGCCGCTTTGCGCCGGCACCTCGACACGAGCGCGCACTGGCCGTGACCTGGCATGTTGCCACCACGGCCACCACCGCGGCGCTGTGGCTGCGCTCCATTTCCCAGCAGCGCGAAATTGGCCGCCTGGTGGGCAAGGATGAGCAGGAATCCGCACGCAGCCAGTTCGCCTCCACAATGATTGCCAGTGGTCTCTACCTGACCACTCGGGGGCTCTCCGCGCTGGCCAATCGCGGCTATGACTTACTGCGGGACAACCTCCGCCCCTGGCTGCCGCGCGGTCTCGCCCCGGTTCTCAGCGGTGCCATCGTCGGTGGTGCCGTGGCCGCCAGCATTGATCGACTGCTTATCCGTCGGACTTTGGAGTCCATCGCCAAGAAGTCCCGATACCTGAATACCCTGGTAGTTCCAGGCCGCATGCAGCCCTGGGAGCCGGAACGTTCCGGGAGTCCATGGTCTTTGGAGCCGTGGTACGCACTCGGCGCCGAGGGGCGCGTCTTCGTCGCCGAAGGCCCCCGTGCCCGAGATTTGGCGGTGGTCACTGGCAAGCCGCTCTCCGAACTGCAGGAACCCATCCGCATTTATGCGGGCAAGGTGCCAGGTCGTTCTCTGCGGGAACAGGCGGAGCTCATCATCCGCGAGATGCACCGCACCGGCGCGTTTCGGCGCGATCATCTGGTTGTCTTCACCACCACCGGCACCGGTTGGGTGCCACCGTGGTCGGCGCAGGCTGCAGAGTTCTTGACCCTTGGCAACTGCGCCACTGTCGCTCTGCAGTACTCTGACCTCCCCTCCCCAGTGGCATGGCTAACGGACCACGAAACCCCAATCGCGGCTGGCCACACCCTTATCCATCGGGTGTTGCAGGAAGTCGACAAGATGCCGGAGAACGACCGGCCAAAGGTCTACGTCGCCGGTGAATCCCTCGGCGGGTTTGGCGGTCTCGGCGCATTCGAGAATTCCGCTGACATGCTCGCACGCGTCGACGGTGCTGTCTGGACGGGCGCACCACAGTTCTCCGCGATGTGGAAAGAGCTGACGCACCGTCGGACAAAGGGGTCTCCGGAAATCGCTCCAGTCATCGACGAGGGGCGAAACATCCGCTTCGCTACGCGCCCCGACGAGCTGTACCACTCCTTCTATGGCACCAAGTTCGGGCCGTGGGAATTCCCGCGCGTCGCATTCCTGCAGCATGCCTCTGACCCCATCGTTTGGTGGGATTACCCACTGGCCTGGCGCCGCCCCGACTGGCTTGCAGAGCGCGTCGGCCGCGATGTTCTCCCCTCCATGCGCTGGCATCCGTTCGTCACCTTCTGGCAGGTGCTTATCGACGGCCTCGCCTCCGTCACCGTCCCCGGTGGTCACGGCCACCGGTACGAGGAAGAAATGTTGCCAACGTGGGCTTCCATCCTCGACATTCCGCTTGACGACGACCTGGGTGGCGCAGCCGGAATGCGCTTCAAGCGCGTGAGTAAGTGGATTCGCCGCACTCAGCCGCCGCGTTCATAAACTTGTGACAGATATCCCTGAACAGCATTTTTTATGAATTTCGCATTAATTGTATTGCTTAAATGGTTGCGCATCCACTCATCTTGAGTACCATCGACGGCACAACCTAAAAACGTGTTGAGGAGGAATTTTCCTAATGACTAAGTACGAACTTCCTGAGCTGGATTACGCTTACGACGCTCTGGAGCCGCACATCTCCGGCGAGATTATGGAGCTGCACCACAGCAAGCACCACGCTAATTACGTCAACGGCGCCAACGCTGCTCTGGAGAAGCTCGCTGCTGCTCGCGAGTCCGGCGACTTCGCAGCTGTTACCGGCCTGTCTAAGGACCTGGCCTTTAACCTGGGTGGCTACACCAACCACTCCCTGTTCTGGAAGCTGCTGTCCCCGAACGGTGGCGGCCAGCCGACCGGTGAGCTGGCTGAGGCTATCGAGCGCGACTTCGGCTCTTTCGAGAAGTTCCAGGCTCACTTCAACGCTGCTGCTCTGGGCCTGCAGGGCTCCGGCTGGGCTGTTCTGGGTTACGACACCATTGCAGAGCGCCTGGTTATTGAGCAGATGACGGATCAGCAGGGCAACCTGTCCATCAACCTGAAGCCGGTTCTACTGCTGGATATGTGGGAGCACGCTTTCTACCTGCAGTACAAGAACGTCAAGGCTGACTACGTCAAGGCTGTCTGGAACGTCTTCAACTGGGATTACGCTGCAGAGCTGTTCGCAGCTGCCAAGTAATTTCAGCTAACAGCGCGCGGCTTTTTACGCGTCCCTGCCGCGCGCTAAAGATGGCTTACCGGCTCGCTGACGGGGCTTACCCTCAGCGGGTCGGTTTTTTGTGTCTTGTTTGAGACCACTTTTGGTATTTCCCGGGCGGCACACGTAGCCGTCGTTTAGCGTTAGTGCCCATGAACACCAGCAACAATGTCAACGTCGCCTATGAATACCTCGCCGTAGCTGATTCAGAGGCGGCGAAAATCGCTGTCGTCAGTTTGGATCGCGGAGACAAACTCAACGGTCTAACACTTGAGATGCTGACCGAGCTGTCCGCCGTCGCCCGGAAACTGGCAGCTGACCGTGATCTGCGTGGCGTAATCCTACGTGGCGAGGGCAAATCGTTTTGCGCTGGACTCGATTTCGCCTCGGCATTTAAGAAGCCCTCACGCATCCTGCGCTCATTCGTCCCCGATATCCACGGCACAAACCTGTTCCAGCGCGCCTGCTGGGACTGGCGAGGCCTGCCGGTGCCGGTCATTGCGGCGGTGCATGGGCACTGCTACGGCGGTGGTCTACAGATTGCACTAGGTGCTGATTTCCGCATTACTACGAGCGATGCCAAGTGGTCAATCCTCGAAGCGAAGTGGGGACTGATTCCGGATATGTCCGGTATGCGAACCATCCTCGATGAGGTCAGCGCCGATACTGCACGTTGGCTGACCATGTCTGGCGAAGAACTCAACGGCAAGGAAGCAACTGAGATCGGTCTGGCGACGTGGGCCGTGGACACGGAGGACGCTGCACTCAAGCTGTCCAAGGAGAAGTTGGCACAGCTGGCGACACGCTCGCCGGATCAGCTGGCGGCGACGAAGCGGCTTTTCCGCGATGTGCACCGCTCTCCTCGCTCAACATTCCGTGCCGAGCGCACACAGCAGCTGCTGCTGTTAGCCCGCAAGAACACGGCCATTATTCGCAATGCTGCGATGAAGAAGGTCTCACCTAAGTTCGCCCGGCGCGGCACGTGGGCGCGTGGTTAGCGCGCTAAGGAACCGGCAGGTCATCCCCATGCGGCAGGTCCGCGGCCGCGCGCTGTGAATCCAGCCAGTCGCGGACGTGGGCTACCGATCGGCAGTCATCGCCGTTGTAGCGCAGCAGCATGGCGCGAGCCTCGGCTTGCGTGAGCTTTTCAAAGGACTGTTCCGAGACAAAGTCAAGGTCAGTGACCGTCGCAATGCGATACAGATCCAGCGATGCCTCGCCGTCAACATCGGCGTCGCGCCAGTGGAAGCCCGACCACGGGGCCACGACTTTAAGCCCCATGCCGACGGTGGAGAGGATCTGGCGACGGGCGACCTTCAGCATGTCCACCCAGTCCTCCGAGGCAATGAACTTGTCCACTTCTTCGCGGGTCGGCACCCGCACAATCTTTGTCGGGCCAGCTGCCTCGGAACTGGAACCAGCCGCATCGCCTGTAGCCAGCTCCGCCGAATCTGCGGGCACCACAAATTCCTGGCCGCCGAACCGGGTGGCGCTCTGACGCAGCCAATAGTTCTCACCCTCTGCCGCCCAGCAATAGGCGCGGAAGGTCTTGCCTTGTTCATGCGCCGCATTTCGACGACGCATCAGGTAATCCCAGAAAATCGCAAAGTTCCTGGCCTCTGCCGTGCCACCGAGCCCTTCTGGCCCCGGTGGCTCCCAGGTGATAAACCCGCGGTAGTCCTCCCCAGGCACCCACGTTCCCCACAGGTAGGCGCCATCGTTGGGGTACGCCTCCATATCGATATCCATCTCAATATCGCCACGCGGGGCCGATGTCTTAGCGGCTACCCGGAGCGCGTCGACGTCGGCAAGCCGCGCCCTCGCCATCCACACCTGCTCCTTGCTGACGTGCGGAGTGTTGGTACTGGCCTGCGCCAGTGCCGTGACTGTGTCGATGCCCACACTGCGCAACCGCATGGACTTATCGCCAGGTAGGAGGAGGGAAATATCGTCACTTGCGGTCAGCTCATCCAAGCAAAGGTCGTGGTGACGGCAGGTTCGGCACTCCCGGATGCGCCGTGGCGCCAGCGGCCAGGTGCCTGGCGTAAACCGTGACGGTCGCCCCTGAGTGGCAGCGACGGCATCACGCGCATCCCGCAACGCCATCCGGTACGAGGCCACGCGCGAACCTTCATCGGCAATGACAATATGCCGTGTATCCAGGTTCATCCCGGTGGCACTAATCGCCCCCACCAGGCCACAAGACACGCCCAGGCGGTGCAGTATCGCCGCTGCCTGCCCAAGCTTCACAGCATCGGGTCCGTAATGCCGTAGCTTCCACTCGTCCGCGACAACCATCGCCTGACGCAGGGTCCGTCCCATCACGCCATCACGCCCGAGCCGGTCAACGCCCAGCAGTCGCACCTGCATCGCCGCCGCACGCGCCACATTGCTTGACGACGGCTTACGCCGCCGGCCCGGTTTGCGCGCAGAGAGCAGGTGCCGTGTGACAACCAGGACCGGCATATACGTCGGGGAGGTCGTCTGTGGTGAATCATCGACCTTGACCAGCAGATCGGGGTGGCAAATCTCGTCGATTCCCGAGTACACCCCACCGGGAATCGGACGCTCATGCATGAGCACGCCACCGGTGATGACGCTTTCTCCGCGGGCGATGGCCTCAAGGGTATCCAGGTGAGCGTCCGGTCCCGAGGCCACTGTGTACAGGCCGGGGATGGACGCGATGGACGTCGGCAAGCGGTGCTCATGGTGAGAAGCAGGTTCGACTAGCCGCCCCTCGCGGAGGTCGAGGCTCAGCCGGTAGCGGCAGCCGATGAGGTCGCTCGCGTGGAGAAGCGGGCGCGAAACGGATGAATCAGTCACAATGAGAATTAGCGTATCGCCACTCGGTAGGAAGTTTCACGTTAAGCTTGGATAGCAAGAATCGTGATGCAGCCACTGCATCTGGCAAGCGCACTCCGGCGCGGTGGGGTTTACGGGTTTTCCGCCCCACTTTTCCGGAGGGACTATCTGCGAGCAACTAGGCGAAGGAAAAAATGAGCTTCTTGGGTGACATCCGTGAGCGTCGGCGCGAAACCGCCAAGCAGGTGAAGGCTGCCAAGGCGAAGGCTAAGGAAGAGGCTCGCCACGCAGCTCGACTTAATCGCAAGGCACATAAGGCTGAAGTCAAGGCCGCTAAGCGCGACCAGAAGCACCAACACAAGCTGGAGCTGAAGGAGGCCGCTGGCCGCGTTCGTTCTGAGGAAAAGCTCGGTAAGAAGGAACTCAAGCTGGAAAACCGTGCTCTGAAGCGCGCGGAGAAGATCCGCAAGGCGAGTGCCAAGGACGAGAAGAAGGCGCTGGCCGCCAAGCAGCGCCACCAGACCAAGATGGCCGAGAAGATCCTGCAACAGCAGCGCAGCCAGGGCTTCAACAAGGACAAGGCAAAGTCGTGGATCGGTGGCGCACGCCTGCTGGTACCGGTGCTGGTTCCGCTGGCCTACCGCGCCATCACTGCCATTCAGCGCCGTGAACACTCTTCGGCCGCGCAGAAGTTCGGTGTTTCCGCTAATGATGCCGCTCGTTACCAGGGGCACGGTGCGCCGCTGCTGGCCCGCATTGAGGCCACTCGTGGTTCACTGACAGAGCTGCGTAAGTCGGGTGTCAAGGGTACCGATGGTTTTATCAAGGACGCCAACTCGCGTCTGGATGTCATGACTGACGCCATTAACACTGCCGAGAAGATGACCCCGGAGCAGCGTCGTCGCGCACACCACTCCATTACCGCAGAGCTGGATTCTCTGGATCGCCAGATCATTTCGGAGCTGGGCGCGTAAACCTGGCCGCTTCGGGTTAAGGCCACTCGCCGAGATTCGTCGAACTAAGCGCGACTGTTGTTGAGCAGCAATAGTCGCGCTTTCGCTCTTAGTACCCCCGTATCGGGCTATTTTCTCCCTCCGATGGCGCTACGGACTGAGAACTACTGTAATGAGGGCTATGCCATCTTCAGATAAATCTCAGACTGCAGCCTCGGATCTGAACGGCGCAGTCTCGAACAGCGACGCAACAGCCCAAAAGCCATTCACCCCTACTCGTCGTGCCGTACTGCGTGCCGGCGCTACCGGTGCTGCTGCTGGCGCCATCGGCCTGGCGACCGCTACTAGTGCGGGGGCCAATCCTGAGTCGCAGTCCTCAGCTAATGCTGGCGGTTCTGGTGGTTTTCAGGTCTTCCAACACGGTGTGGCCTCTGGCGATCCACTGCCGGACTCCGTTCTTATCTGGACTCGTGTGACATCGCACCCTGGCGACACCGCAGGTGCAAACCAGGGCCGCCCTGTTGCACTGAAGTGGGAAGTCGCTTCTGATGAGGGCTTCGGCAACATCGTTGCCTCTGGTGCCCTGAACACCGACCCGGATGCTGACAACACCGTCAAGATCGATGTCAAGGGTCTCTCCGCTAATTCCTACTACTTCTACCGCTTTACCGTCACCGCTGGTAATCACGCGGGCCAGGTTTCCCCGATTGGCCAGACTCGCACTGCGCCGCCGGTGAACTCCTCGCCAGATCACCTGGGCATCGCGCTGACCTCCTGCGCTAACTGGGAAAGTGGCTTCTTCTCCGCTTACCGCGATATGGCGGAAAATGACCGCATCGACATCATTATGTGTGTCGGTGACTACATCTACGAGTACGAGGCCGGTGGCTACTCCGGCAAGGGCCCGGTTCGTGACCACAAGCCGGCTCACGAGATTATTTCTCTCGCTGACTACCGCCTGCGCTACGCCACCTACCGCACCGATGCGGACCTGCAGGAAGCTCACCGCGCAAAGCCGTGGATTGTGACCTGGGATGACCACGAGGTCGCCAACGATGATTGGCACAGTGGCGCTGAGAACCACGACCCGGAGACCGAAGGCGACTACGTTGCCCGCCGCGACGCCGCTATCCAGGCTTACCTGGAGTGGCTGCCGGTTCGCGCTGTCCCCTTCTCCCAGGGCGGCAAGCTCTACCGCAGCTTCCGTTTCGGCGATCTCGCCGACCTGACCATGCTGGACCTGCGCACCTACCGTGACCAGCAGCTGAAGTTCATCCGCGCTGGCGAGACCGATGATGAGAGTCGCTCCATGCTCGGCTCTGAGCAGTTCAATTACCTGCTCGGCCAGTGGCGTTCCTCGAGCGCAAAGTGGCGTGTCGTGGGCAACTCCGTCATGTTCACTCCAGTGCTGGTTCCGCCGCTGGATCCGGAGGCCACTCACGCTGTCACTGAGCTGCTGAGCTTGCCTCAGGACGGCCTGCCGTACAACTTGGATCAGTGGGATGGCTACGCTGCTGAGCGTCGTAAGCTGATCGACATCATGGGTAAGGAGGGCTACGACAACGTTGTCTTCCTCACCGGCGATATTCACTCCTCCTGGAACTGCAACGTACCGAAGGTCCCGGGCCAGTACCCGAGTGCCGGTATCGCCGCCATTGAGATTGTCTGTACTTCCGTCAGCGCCCCGAACATCGATGACATTGTGAAGCTGCCGCAGGACAACCCGATTTCCTTGGCTGCTACCGCTGGACTCAAGGCTGCGAACCCGTACGTCAACTACCTCGAGTTCGACCGCCACGGCTACACCGCTGTCTACTTCGGCCGCGAGGACGTTACCTCTGAGTACCGCCTCGTCGAGGTCAAGGAAGAACCGAACCAGCCACTTTTCGTCGCCGCTACCTACCGAGGCAAGCCTGGTCAGGGCATGACCCAGGCTTAAGCGCCTTCTCATCCTTTCGCTTTCCGACGACCACTGAGAGCGCACCCCGCATTGCGCTCTCAGTAGCGTAGTTGCTGTTCACGACGGCCCTGCACAACATGCAGGGCCGTCTTTTTATTACCCCAAGTTCTTGTGCACAATTAATCGAATTATTAACAAACCATGTATTCGATATAAGTTGCACAATCTAACTCAATTATCGTCAATAGACATTAAATTTCTTTGCACTTATACTGTGAGGGAAAGAAAACAGGGCTTGATATTAATTTGAAATTTCACCGTATTGAAGTTTCACCGTAAGCCTTCTTCATTATTACAAGTTCAGCACCAAGCTTAGGCAGGGATTCTATGGCACGCCGCGAACTAATTCAGTACATCGACGACCTTGATGGGACTCCGCTTGATTCCGCAGATCACCAAGTCGTTCGTTTCTCTTTCCGCGGTAAGAACTACATTCTCGACCTCTCTCAGGAAAATGCTGAGAAGTTCGAGCAGGTATTAGAACCGTATATTGCGAACGCTTCTATTGATCACAGCACGGTTGTAGCTCCGCGTAAGCGCTCTTCCGCTAATCCCAATGCCGCTGAGGCCCGTGATCGCAATCGCAAGATTCGCCAGTGGGCACGAGAGAATGGCATGGATGTTGCAGACCGCGGTGCGCTGCCAAAGCACATTATTGAAAAGTACGAGAGCGCTAACTAGTTCTCACCCAGGTTCGTTTGCCTTCCACTGGATGTCATCCAGCTTCACTATCTTAAAGACAGGGTCCCGCCACAGCGGGGCCCTGTTTTAAAGTTGGGGCAGGTGATTCGAGTCGCTAGGATAGCGGCTGGAATTGGCACACCGGCCTAATCCGGTTGTCTTACTTTTCTTATCCTTGACATGGAGGAGTCGGCCCGTGGTTATTTTGGAACCATTTGTTTGGCTGGTCTCGTTTGTCCTTAAGGCGTGGCACCTTTTACTGGCCTCAGTGTTTCACCTGCCATCTTCTCTGTCCTGGACGCTTTCTCTCTTCCTGCTGGTGTTTACGGTGCGTGGCGCTCTGGCGTTTCTCGCGTTCCAGCAATTTATCTCGGCGCGCAAGACGGCCAACCTACGGCCGCAGCTTTTTATACTCAAGGAGCGCTACCGCAGGAGCATCGAGCCGAACTCGCCACAATACGTAAACTTTGCCAGCAAGGAAATGCGCAAAGCCGAAGGTATTAAGACCTCCGTAATGCTGGCGCCCCTCTTCGTCCAGATTCCCGTGATTATGGGCCTTGTTCGCATGCTGAGGCACATGCTGCGGGCGTCTGAGGGGCCTGGACTGCCTGCGTCTCATAATGTCGGATTCATCTCTAAGGATGAGATTTCCGACTTTCTGAGCGCGACATTCTTGGGGCAGCCTCTACCCGCGTATCTGCGCATGGACCCGGAGCAACTACAAATCCTTGGGGGCAATCATGATTCGCTGTTAGCTTTCTGCATTATCGGCATCGTGGCAGCGGCCATTTTCACCGGTTTTAACTTGGTCATTTCCTACCGCCGGTTGCAGCGCACTCTCGACTATTCCAATAGCGTCAGTGTATTCCTCAGCAAATTCATGCGCGTAATGCTTATCTACGCACCGCTGATGATCCTCTTCGCGGGGTTCTTTGGCCCAACACCTGTGGCTCTAATTGTCTACTGGGTCACCAATAACTTCTGGACACTGACCCAAAATATTATTCTCACCCGCTATGTAGAAAAGACCTACCCACTCACGGACGATTTCCGAACTCTTCAAAACCACCAAAAGGGTGAATACGAATCGGAGCGGGAAGAAAAGAAGAAGTTAAAGCAGGCCAAGCGTCGCTTTTATATCAAATCCGCATTCGCTCCGTGGAAAATAAAGCAGTATAAGAGCGAATATGCCGCTATTGAGAAGGAATCGCGGGACCGTCGTAAAGCAAAGCAGGACGAAGAATATGCCCAGGCTTTGAAAATTGCGAAGGTTCGCTACATGGTGACCCAGATGAGGCCTGGCGCTCAGGACAATTTGCCGTCCCTGACGCAGGATATGAAGATTTCCTCGGGTATAGTTCCGCCGCTTCCCGGCCTGGCTAAAGTGCGGGCAGACATGAAACGACAAGCCGAGAAAGCACAAAAGGCGCAGAAGCGGCCGAAACCAATTCTGATTGCAAAGAACCTGGGAATGCTGCTCGGCCAGAATACGAAGAATATGGTTAAGAAAGCCACCGGCTCAAAGGAGTCGGACTGGAAACGCTTCCGGGATTAGCCCGTGAGCAAAAGGCGAGAACTAGGGCGCGTTAAAAAGGGAATTAGGTATTTACGTGACCAAGTCACGGGCCAGGTCGCGCGCCATCTGCAGCGGGTTCAGATCCTTGGACATCTTGGCACCCGCGAGGCCGCCGTCGAGGTAGAGCAACAGCATATTTGCGTGAGCAGACGGCATACTAGATTCATTTTCAGTCAGCAGCGTGTGTAGCTGTTGCCAAACCCAGGAGCGGTGATCGGCTGCGGCCTGGCGGATGTCCTGCTCCGACTCCGTTTCCGGCCGCGGATATTCACTAGCCGCATTCTGGAAGTGTGAACCACGGAAGTCGATTGCCGGCTGCTCCGCAATACACTGATCGAAGAAAGCGAGAATCTTCTCCGCCGGGGTATCCAACGAGGCCACTCGCTGCTCCCAAGCCTCCCGCCATTTGGCATCGAGGTCTTGCAGATACGCGATGACCAGCTTGTCCTTGGATCCAAACAACGAGTACAGGCTGGCTTTGGCGACATCAGCTTCCCGCAGGATGCGGTCAATGCCGACAACGCGGATGCCTTCCGTTGTAAACAGAGCTGTCGCTGATGTCAGGAGGCGCTCCCGCGGACTGGGGCGGTTACGACGGCGAGAGGAAGCGCGGCCGCCTTTTGCGCCCTTGCCCGTTGTCGCTTCTGCCACGGCAGTACCTCTCGTCCTTCCAAAGTCACACCCCGTTATAACAGCTGCTTACTCGCAAATATCGGCGTTCGCGTCATTGCTTTCGCAACACTGAGCAGGGCGTTTATAGTTTGTGATATTCCATTGTAGGCGCATCTGCGACTGTGATTTTGTAAAAGAACAAACTAGTCAGTCTTTCAGCCTCTAGTCCTACTTTAGCGTGCGATGATTACTGCCCCCAACAGATGTCGCGACAACCGCAGAACGCCAACTTCACGACAACCGCACAACAAAAAGGGCATCTCAATGTTAATGAGATGCCCCGCGCTCTAGCTCACTATCCAGTAGATAGCAGCGTTACGACGCTTTGTGCTGAGCTGTGCTGTTTTTCTTGGTTGTTTTCTTGGTTTACTTACGCTTCTGAACCAGGCCGACAATCCACAGCAAAATCACGGCGCCGAGCAGACACGTAAGGAAGCTGAAGATCATTCCACCACCGGCGACATCAACGCCGAACAGGGTGAGCAGCCAACCGCCGAGGAAGCCACCGACAATACCGACGACGATATTCAGGACGACGCCCATCGAAGCATCGGTGCCCATAATCTTGGAACCAATCCAACCGGCAAGGCCACCGATGATAATCCAGCCGAAGAAGCCCAGAGAGGGGCTAAAGGAGGCAGCAAGAAGAATCTCGTTCATGATAGATATTCCTTTCCGAAATCGTTCTGACTCAACTATAAGGCTTTCCAAAATATCTTGCACCTACTGCAAGCACTATCAGGCCATTTCGGCCACTGGGAAACTAGCGAGATAACAGTCGGATAACCACAGGAAAACCCTTATAGAATCTGTACTTTCTGCATGAAAACGGGGTTTATGCAGGCGAGAGGCCTCATTTAAATATACCGAAGCCGGTCTCCGAGACATGTCAGAAACCGGCTAGGTTCTACTTATAAATATTCGGTAACGGTTTCCACTCTCGGCGCTAAACGCGTCTCGACGACCGGCACCGGCGTCTTTTCTCAGCCTCCTCGAAGCGCGCTTTAGGCGTCAGTCTCCGGGCGGACGACCATCATCGGGCAAGCAGCCGCCTGCAGGAGTGCACGCGAGGTGGAGCCGAGCAGCATGCCCTTGAAGCCTCCGCGGCCGTGGCTGCCGACGACCAGCAGCTGCGAGCCTTCCGAGGCATCAGCCAGAGCACGAACCGGACGGTCGCGGGTAACAACCTTCTTGATGGCCACGTCCGGGTACTTCTTAGCGTACTTCTCCAGGCGGTGGCCGAGCAGAGCCTTCTGCTCCTCTTCCACAACCTGCCACTGGCTCTGAGCTGCAGAAAGACCGGCCAGGGAAGCCTGTACCTGCATGTCCATCCAGGTGTGAACTGCAATCAGCTCTGCACCACGGGCATCGGCCTCACGGAATGCGTACTCCGTTGCCTTTTCGGAAATATCGGAGCCATCGACGCCGACAACGACCGGGCCGTACTTGGTCTCATCGGTTACCAGGTTGTCCTCGCGGACAACAACAACCGGGCACGATGCGTGGGAAACAACAGCGGCGGAAACCGAACCCATGACCATGCCAGAGAGCCCACCCAGACCGCGAGAGCCCATAACCACCATGGTTGCCTGCTCAGACAGGTCGAGCAGCATGTCAATCGGGCTGCCCTCTTCAATCTGGTGGCTGACATCTACCGACGGTGCGAAGTCGAGGGCAATCTTCTTGGCCTCGTTAATCTTCTCCAGGGTTTCGGCCTCAAGATCGTCGTAAAGCTCCTGCGGCGGAACCATGCCCTCTGCGTAGAGGAACTGTGGCATGGAGTAGCTGCTGACCAGACGGAGTGGCTCACCGCGCTTCACTGCGGTGTTAGCGGCCCACTTGACGGCGGTCTTGGATGCCTCCGAGCCATCGACCGCGCACACAATGATGTTCTGCCTTGGCATTGATTGCCTCCTTATTATGCGATCCATAAAAATTGGCTCTCCGCGGCCCGACCGCAACGCAGCTACACCTATCGCACCTGCTTGGACGCCATTTTAATGGACAAGCTTTGCTATTTAGTCAACTCTTCCGAGCCAACCTTTTTATTACTTTCACCTCCACCCTACCCCCATTATGTTGCGACCGACAGGGCAGAATGTTGTCCACCTACGCCATTAGGGGCGATACCAACACCGCCATGTCACAGCAGCTCCGCTTGTCGGCCAGATGAATCCGGGGCACCTGTTAAAGTCAGCCGTATGCGTCGCATGCCACTGCCCATTCGCGATGGGCTCAACCCATCCCGCATCGCCGCTCCCGGGCGTCGTGGCGATGCCCCCACCCGTGCGTGGGATCTGCTCGCAGGCGCTATCGCAGGTCAAACCCATCGCCACCCGGACGATGATGAAGCGGCCGTGGCTAAACGCTTTGCAGATGGGCTCGTCGTTCGCGCCAACTCAGTGCCGTACAGTCCGGATGACATGGTGAAGCCCGGCGCGGAAATGTGGTTTTACCGCACCCCGGCACCGGAGCGCACAATCGCGGGGCCGATGCCGATTGTCTTTCAAGATGACAACCTTGTGGTCGTCGACAAGCCGTCGTTTTTGGCAACGATGCCACGCGGCCGACACATCACGGAAACCGCTGTCGTACGCCTGCGGCGGGAGCTGGGAAATCCGGAGTTGGTTCCCGCGCATCGCCTCGACAGACTGACGTCGGGGTTGCTCATCTTTACCGCCCGGCGCGAAGTTCGTGGCGCCTACCAGGGGCTTTTCGCATCTGGGGAAGTCACTAAGCGCTATCACGCGCTGACATCGCCCACACCCATCGCTGGCGCGACCAGCGAAGCCCTGCCCGAGACCCCGCTGGAGTTGCGCACACGACAGCACAAAGTTGCTGGCCAGATGCAGGCTTATACTCTCGAGGGCGAGCCAAACGCCCACACCATCATCGAGCACATTTCGCTTGTCGACGTGCCTTCGGACGCCGACGGCCTCGCTGCCGACAGTGGTCGCGTTGCGCTGTGGCAATTGAAACCCATCACCGGACGCACTCATCAGCTGCGGCTGCACTTGAGTGAGCTGGGCTTTCCCATCCTGGGCGACCAGTACTACCCGGAGATTCTGCCGCTGGAGGCCGAGAATACCTCGGAGCCCCTGCACCTGGTCTGTGTAGAAATGAGTTTCGCTGACCCCGTGACTGGTGAACAACGAACGTTCCATTCCCGCCGCAGCGTTTTCAATCCGCTTTCGCTGCCGGATATTAATTCGCCGTTGATCAAATCTAATTAGAAGAGAACCCCCTCCCCCATGTCTGCCAAGCATGCACAACAATCCGCTAAATCATCCGCTGAATCTTCTTTGGAGCATCCCGCCCCACCAGCGGCGGCCTACGCTGAGAGGCTCACCAAGAAGTACGGTGTCGGCAATGCCGCTGTTACTGCACTGGACCATGTCGATATCTCTTTTGCCGCTGGTGAGTTCACCGCGATTATGGGCCCGTCCGGGTCCGGTAAGTCGACATTGATGCACTGCATGGCCGGTTTGGACTCCGCGACGTCGGGAAGCGCGTACATCGGCACGACGGATCTGTCGAAGCTGTCGGACAAGGAAATCACGGCGCTGCGGCGTGATCGCCTGGGCTTTGTGTTCCAGTCCTTCAACCTGGTGCCGACGTTGACGGCGGCAGAGAACATCACCCTGCCTATCAATATCGCTGGTCGGAAGGTGGATAAGCAGTGGTTCGAGGAAATCACCACGCGCCTCGGGCTTAAAGAACGGCTTACGCACCGCCCCTCGGAACTGTCCGGTGGCCAGCAGCAGCGTGTCGCCTGTGCGCGTGCCATTGTCAGCCGGCCGGAGATCATCTTTGGCGATGAGCCGACGGGCAACTTGGACTCGAACTCATCTCGTGAGGTATTGACGATTCTCCGCGATGCGGTTGATGACATCGGCCAAACCGTCGTCATTGTGACGCATGATGCCACCGCCGCGTCCTACGCAGACCGTGTTGTGTTCCTCGCGGATGGCCGCGTGGTTGACGAGCTTCGCAATCCCACGCCCGCCGATATCTTGGCGCGCATGGCAGATATTGAGAATCTTTAGGAAGGCAGGTCATCTCCCCCATGGCATCATCGTCTTCCACGCTGAGCCGCGTCGCCTGGCGCAACATCACCTCACACAAGTTGCGCCTCGTGCTCACAATTATTTCGGTCGTGCTGGGCACGGCCTTCATCACCGGCGCATTTGTGTTCACATCATCGCTGGACAAGGCCTTTAAGGGCGCAATGAGTACCGCTTATGACGGTGTCGACGTGGTGGTGACGGCCCCTGCTGACAATCCCGGTGCGCTCACCAAAGAAACTGAACAGAAGGTAGAGAACTTCCCTGGGGTGCACGCCCTCAACATCGGCAATCCCAACAACAGCATTACGGCCACGGGAGCCGATGGCAAGCCGATTCAGACCAATGGTTCGCCATCGATGGGCCTTCCCTACTATCCAGCGGCCGAAGCGGTGGGCAACAAAGTCACAATTACCGAGGGGCACGCACCGGAAGCACCAGGTGAGGTGGTCGTCAACTCCGCCACCGCCAAACTCGGCAACCTCCACGTCGGCACTGAAATCAAGGTGGCCACCCGCCTCGATCGGGCGACGGTGAAGGTCGTCGGCATCGCTGATACCTCCATCGACGAAACTGGCTACCTCGCGGTCTTCTTCACCCAGAATCAGTGGCGCGAGCTCTACGGCGAAGACGGACATGCGGACATGTTCACCCTCGCTGCCGATTCCACCACCGACGCCGCCGCACTCACCCGTGACGTCGCGGCTGCGTTCCCCGACCTCAAGGTAGAGGCCGGCTCTAAGCTCGCCGACGAGGCTTCCGAACGTGTCTCCTCCGCCTTAAGCTTTGTTAACTACTTCCTCATCGCTTTCGGGCTCATCGGTCTGCTGGTCGGCATCTTCATCATCTCCAATACCTTCACCATGCTGGTCACTCAGCGCATGAAGGAATTCGCTCTCCTCCGCGCCCTCGGTGCTTCACGACGACAGCTCACTGCGTCCGTCCTCTTGGAGGCATTCATTGTTGGCCTCATCGGTTCTGCACTAGGTGTAATCACGGGGTTTGGGCTGAGCCAGGGGCTATTCATGCTTCTCGATGCCATGAGTATCTCCATGCCCGGCGACGGCCTGACATTCGAACCGGTTGCGGTTATCGTGCCTCTCATTGTCGGCGTGGTAATTACCATGATTGCCGCCTGGACACCGGCGGCCCGCGCTGGCGCAGTCCCTCCCGTAGAAGCCATGCGCTCTGGGGACCAAACACCCAGCAATAGTCTCAGTGCTCGGACGTGGACCGGCGCAGTGCTGGCATCCGCCGCTATTGCAATCATTGCCTGGGCATTGCAGTGGAACGACGCGGAAACCAAGATTCGCGCCATCTTCGTTGGTGTCGGTGCGGTGATGGCCGTAGCCTCCGTCTGGCTTGTCGGCCCTGCGCTGTCCATGCCTCTGATCGGAGGACTGGGGCGCGTCGTAGGTGCGCCTTTTGGAACCGTCGGCAAGCTTGCGGCAACGAACTCTCACCGCAATCCGCGCAGAACGGGAACCACATCGTTTGCACTGACGCTCGGACTTGCGCTGGTGACTGTGATTGGCATGTTCGGCGTGTCCATGAAGGAAGCGGTCAATGAGTGGTCAGAGACCAATCTGACGGCTGACTTCGTGCTCTCACCGCCTCTGACTGCGCATTCGGCCCTGCCTCTTGGTGTCGAGGACGCGGTGAAGGATATCGATGGTGTCGAAGACACCGCAACGTTGTCGATTGGTGCACTGCTGGTGATCCCACCTGAAGAAGCCGCCACGATGATGGACTCCATGCCCGAACAACTCGAAGGCGGACCAGAAGGAGGCAACGCATCCGTTTTCAATAGTGACGTTGCCAAGTGGTACGGTACCCGCGCCATCCAGGGCTCCCTCGATCTGGCGAAGCCGGAGGCGGGCATTGTCATCAACGAATCAACAGCGCAGAAGAACCGATGGCAAATTGGCACTGAACTCGCAGTAATTGCCAAGAGTGGTGTCGCGCAGCTCCCCATCACCGGTATCTTTGCCGACACTGGCGATCCCGGTCAGTCCATCATCATTTCCGATGCTGCCATCCATGAGCACATCAACAGCAGGCTTGTCTTACCGTTCCAGACCTACGTCGATGTCTCCGATTCCATCGCGGCAGACAGCGGCGCCGTGGATAAAATGAAGCAAAAGCTTAGCGACGCCGTTGCGGACTACCTCGTAGTACAAGTGATGACTGCCAAGGAGTTTGCGGGCCTGGCTAATGCCTCTATCGATGTCATGCTGGGAATCGTGTACGCACTGCTGGCACTGGCGGTCATCATTTCGATTCTGGGAATTATCAATACTGTCGCGCTCTCAGTTGTCGAGCGCCGCCAGGAGATTGGCATGCTTCGAGCCGTCGGCCTGCAGCGCTCGGGGATTCGCCGGATGATTCGCCTGGAATCTGTGGAAATCTCCATTTTCGGCGCAGTCGTGGGTATTGTCCTCGGCTTGTTCCTTGGCTGGTCACTGCTGACCGTGCTGAAGGATGAGGGCCTGAATACTATTGCGGTACCGTGGCTGCAGGTTGTTCTCATGCTGCTTGGGTCTGCGATTGTAGGCGTTATTGCTGCTCTCGGACCTGGTCAGAAGGCCGCGAAGACACCACCTCTGGCCGCTATCGCAGACGAATAGCCGCCGCTATATGAAAGCGCCCCGTGCAGATATAGTTTCTGCACGGGGTTTTATTTCGCCTTATTACCTAGGCCGAATCAGCTATCCGACTCACGCATTTCCGCTGGAAATTTATACGGCTGCGTTGGCCTTGCGATCCACGCGTTCACGATTCTTCAGCGCCTTATTGAGAAGCATAAAGAACCACACAAAGCCAACCGTCAGGATAATGTGGCCGAGTCCTGCAATTCCCGAGTACATCGGACCCCAGGCCTCCGGGCCTGAAACAACGTGGACGATACCGTTTGCCACCATCATGCCGATCGTCCAAACAATGCCGACATTCTGAACAATGAACCAGCGATCAAAGCCCTTGACAGCTGAAATATTGAATTGACCATCCAATGCCAGCGCAACCAAGAAAAAGATCGTGCCAAGGACAAGGAAATGCGTGTGCAGCGTATTGAGCTGCGTTTTATCGCCAAAATCCATTGCACGGGTAAATTCACGATAGAAAACGCCAGAAAATAGACCAAGACCGAGATAGACCGAAGCGGCTGTGAATAACTTACGCATACTTCGTAGCCTACTCAGATAATACTGGCTGCTAAATGGACTAAACCCAGGGGGTTAAACGAAAGTTTGATACCGCGAAACTAGAGGGCCTCAAACTAACCGCGCCAGTCGAGCCACAACACGTTTCGGCACAGCCTTAAATAGAGCCATCACCAGACCATATAGACCGGGTGCGACCTCCGCTCGGCCGCTCTCCGCTGCACGTAACGTGCGCTCCACCAGATAACTGAGATTCTGCTCAGGCATAAGACGCAACTTCACCGACTTCGCCTGCTTCACGACGTCCCGGAGCGCCTTGGTCTTAACCTTTCCCGGGTAGCAAATAGTTACAGTTACACCATTAGGCCTTAATTCATCCCTAAGGCTGATACCCCAATGCCGAATAAACGCTTTCGATGCTGTGTACACCGCGATCCCTGGAGTTGGTGCTACAGCCGAGATCGACGAAACCAGAATAATGTGGCCATCCTCTTCGAATAAATCGTTTAGAGAGTAAACCGCTGCGACCGTTCCGCGAATATTCGTCTGTATCATTTGATCAGCCCGCGAAAAGTCCTGGGTATTAACATCGCCATAATTCGCGTACGCGGCATTGAGGATTAAATAAACTATCGTCGCGTGATGGCGCTCAACACGATTCCGGAGCTTATCGCCAAAATCATCATCGGACTGGTCTAGACGAAGATATCGAAGACGCGAACCTTGGGTCCTAGAGTGTTCAGCGGCCTCGCTGGAAGAATCATCGTTGTAGCTACGAGAGATACACCAGATTTCATCTAGGTCTGGACGTAGCTGCCCGAGCCTATCGGCGAAGACGGCACCTATGCCCCGAGATGCTCCAGTCACGATTCCCACTCGCATGATTTCCAAGATACAGCTGACTGGTTCAGGCAATTAAAACGGCGCCGACCAAGAGTGCTGTATGGGAATAAACATGCCGACAAAAAGATACAGCGTTAAAACACTTACGCTAGTTTATGTTGTTTGCTTGTGGGTAAAACAAAAGCGGGCCGCGGCCA
>NZ_KV787404.1:0-87300 GCF_001807075.1 Corynebacterium sp. HMSC14B06
TGGCACTTGACAAAAACATAGGGACACCCCCCAAAAAAAACGGTGAAAAACGGTGATTTGGCCCCAGAATAAAGAAGACCCCTACCGGCGTTGCACCGGTAGGGGTCTCTTCTTAGTGGCGGGGGCAGGATTCGAACCTACGACCTCTGGGTTATGAGCCCAGCGAGCTACCGAGCTGCTCCACCCCGCGTCAACTGTCCCGGCTTTTACAAGCACTCACAGCGGGCGCTGGTCTCTCTGACCAACGAGAAGTAACTGTAGCACGACGCTCCCAACAAAGACCAATCCCCAGGTCATAGCCAATTTCGCTACAACCTAGGGAGTCTTCGGACCATAGAAACCTATGATTCTCGGTTAACTACTCGTTGCACGTCTTACTGGCCGTTGGCCTTCTGGTAGTCAGCGGCAGCGCGGTCGAGCTCGGCAAGTGCCTGGCCCTGTGCCGCGTAGTCACCGTTCTTCTGAGCGTCGTTAAGCTTTTGCAGTGCGTCGGAGATACGGCGAGCGGCGTCGTCACGCGCGGCGACATCAACCTTGCGCTCTTCCTTCGGTGCCTCGTCGTCGGACTCAGCGTCGGCGGCATCCTTGTCCTTATCCGCCGACTGCTCCTCAGTCTCTTCCTCACCGCGGACCTTGGTCGCGGCGGAAGCATCGATACCGACCTGACTCAGAGCCTCAGTGACCGTGGCGCCATAGCCCACCTGACCGCGGTAAGCGACGAGAATACGCAGCAGCTTCGGGAATGCGGTCTCCTGGCCCTTGCGCTGGGTGTAGACCGGTTCGACGTAGAGAATCTCGCCATCGCCGACCGGCAGCGTCAGCAGGTTACCGTTGGTGACCACGTTCGTGCCCTCGAGCAGAGTACGGTCCTGGGCGACCTCATCTGCGGACATCATCGTGTCCTGCGCCTGCCGTGGACCCATGGTCTGGGTGTTGGTCGGCAGGGCACGGATGGTGATTTGACCGTACGTCTCCGGATCGGAGGAAGCGCTCATCTGGGCGGCGAGGAACTCGCGCTCCAGACCGCGGAAGGCGGAAATCAGCTGGAAGCTCGGCTTTCCGGTCTTCGGATCGGAAGCGACAACGTAGTACGGCGGCTGGGAGAGGTTCTGCTCTTCCGGCGCGGTCGGATCGGACGGGACGGACCAGAAGGAGTCATTGGCGAAGAACACGCCCGGATCGCTGACGTGGTACTTGGCCATCAGCTCACGCTGAACCTTAAACAAGTCCTCCGGGTAGCGCAGGTGCTCCTGCAGCTCCTCGGAAATCTCCGACTTTGGCTTCACCACATCCGGGAAGACACCCTCCCAGGCCTTGAGCACCGGATCCTTCTCATCGAACTCGTAGAGCTCAACGGTGCCATCGTAGGCATCGACGGTCGCCTTGACCGAGTTGCGGATGTAGCTGACCTCGCTGTTCGGCAGCGGGCGTGGAGTGCCATCCGGGTTAATGGAGTCCTGTGTGGTTTCCTGGAGGCTCATGCGCTGGGAGTACGGCATCTTGGCCAGCGTGGTGTAGCCGTCGACGATCCACTTCATACGGCCATCGACTACAGCCGGATAGGTCTTGGTGTCAGTGGTCAGCCACGGGGCGACCTTCTGAACACGGTCACGCGGATCGCGGTTGTAGATGATCTTGGAGTCCGGCCCAATGCGGTCGGACAGCAGGATGTTGAGTTCCTGGTAACGGGTGGCGAAAATCATGCGGCTGGCAAGCCCGCCTACGCCAACACCGCCCTCACCGTCGTAGGTGAAGTTACGGCCGTCGGCATCGTACTCATAGTCCTTGCCGTCACCGTTACCGCCAACAATCGCATAGTCGGCATCGCTGTTGGCGATAACCGGGCCGTAGTAGATACGCGGCTGCTTCAGGTTCAGGTTCATGCCGTTCGGGTCCTCGGACTCGAACAGGTCAGCCACGGTATACAGCGGGTAACCGCCGCGGGCGGAACCGGACTCGGAGGCAACCTCGTCGACCTTATTAGCCGGCGCAGCAACGAAACCATTGCCGTGGGTGTAGACCGTGTGACGGTTAATCCAGTCAGTCTGGTTACCCTGCAGCGTCTGCGGGTTCAGTTCACGAGCAGCGACGATGAAGTCACGGGACGCACCATCGATCTGGTAGCGGTCAATGGCAAGCGGATCGGAGAAACCATAGAAGTTCTTCAGCTGGCGCTGCTGCGTGAAGGTACGTGGCAGCACTTCCGGATCCAGGATTCGGATATTGGCCAGCGTCGCAGCATCGCGGGAAATCGAGTCCGCACCTTCCTTCGCGGCTTCCTTATCGCCTTCCTTTTCAGCCGGAACACCCCAGTCGCGCTCAACCTTCACCTTGTCGTCAGTAAGCCCGTAGTGGTAGCGCGTCGATTCAATATTGCGCGCAATGTATTCGCGTTCCTTGGAAGCGCGGTTCGGGTTAACTGAGAACTGCTCAACTGCCATCGGCCAGGCCACGCCAATCAGACCTGCGGAAACCAACATCAGCACGGTGGCAAACGCCGGGATCGAAAGATTGCGCAGGAAAATGGCCGCGAAGAATGCAGCGGCCACGACGATTGCGATGACCAGCAGCGTAATCTTCGCCGGCAGCAGCGCATTGATATCGGTGTAGGAACCACCGGTGAAGGTCTTCTGCTTGTTATTCAGCAGCTCATAGCGGTCCAGCCAGTAAGACACAGCCTTGAGCAGCATGAAAACACCGGCCCAGCACGCCAACTGCGCACGAGCCGCATTGGAAACGCGGGTCTTCTCCCCTGTAGTCGGGTTACCTGGGCGGATGCCACCAAGGAAGTAATGCGTCACCAGCGACAGCAGGAACGCAATAACTACCAGGACAACCAGCGTCGAAATGATGTACGACCACAGCGGCAACTGGAATGCATAGAAGCCCAAGTCCTTGCCGTACTGCGGGTCAGTCTCACCGAAGGACTGCCGATTTAAGAACAGCTGCACCGTCTGCCAATTACCCTGCCCCACAAGGCCACCGAGTACGCCGAATACAACGGGCAGCGTGGTGAACATCGACTTCGAACCGGATTCAGCCATCCGTCGGTACACTGCCTGCGGGCTGCGTGGATCCGTCAGTCCGAGGTCGACGGGCCGCGAGCGCCACGCCAGCCACATAGATAGAAATGTCAGTGCGCCCGTTATCAGGCCTACAGTGATAAACAGGACGATACGAGTGAGCCACGTGGTGGCGAATACCCCTCGATACCCCACTTCACCGAACCACTGAAAGTCCGTATAAAAATTGACGGCGATTGGAATAACAAAGGTCAGCGCGGCAATCACCAACACGGTAATTGCCAGCCACCCCGGTCGGCCACCCGCCGATCGTCTCGGTCGAGTCTGGTTTAGAGACAACGTCTCTCCTGTTCGAGTTGAGCTTGACTTGCCAGCGAGCTGGTAAGTCGGTCGTACGCTTATCTGTCATCTACTCTAAATAAAGTTCCTAACATTTGACTAAGGATGCTGTTAATACAGCGTTGCCAGGAAAGGGGCGTCGTCAAGCGTCATGAGCGAAAACAACGGCACTCAGACTCATCTCAGCCAGCAGGCACTCAATCGCGCCGTGCGCGAAGCTGTCGAATACGTCCACACCGAAGGTTGGGACCGCGCTCCGAGCCTCTTCGCCCTCGTCCCCACCGCCGCGCTTGCCGACGTGCTTGCCGACGAGCTGATTGACAGCGCCCCATTGACTGTCGTTGCGCAGGAACCCCTCCCCGAGGGAATTGAAGGCGGTAGCCCTGAGTTGGCGGACTTTATCGCTCGGACATCGTGGCCGGCAGGTGTCGTCGGTGCCGTGTTAGCGCAGGAAATAATGGTCATCGCTCCGGAGCAGGCGGACAGCTTTGAGGGTGCATCCCTGGACGAGGTGCGGGCACAGGCGGATGGTGAGGCGGCTCGCCAGGCACGTCTTTTCAGTGGTGTTATCAGCGAAGGTCCACACCTAACACTGATCCAACCTCGCCCCACAGAGGCGGAACTGGATGAGCGTGGGCCCTTTGCTGAAGATGAGATTGAGCTAAAAGATGGTTCTGGGGTAGCCGATGGTGTCATCGCTGCGTTGTATTCCACGTTCGGAAGCGCCTCATAAACCCACCTACCAGCGATAAGAGACAAAAAGAGGTATTGAAAGCGCCGAATATACATATAACTAGCTGATTCCGGTTGACATCGGACTTAGAACCTAGTTGTATAACAAAGTGATAAAGGCGCGTCTCTAAGTATCCGCTCAGGGTTCTGTCGGACTTGGTTCTGTCGGACTTGGTTCTTCCAGGGACGGTCTGTGGCGAAGAAATCGCGAGTGTAGCGCGAGTTTTTCCTTCTATAGGTTTTCAACTAAGAGGTTTTTAATTATGAAGAACAACGTTGTTCGCCGTGCAGCAGCCTCGGCAGCTGCAGCTTCTGCGCTGGCAGCCTCCCTCCTGACCGGTGGTGTTGCCAACGCTCTTCCTACTGGTAACTACGTTGCCTTCGGCGATTCCTTCGCTGCTAACCCGGGTCAGTCCGACCCGGCCGTACCGGGCCGTGGTGGCTGCCCGATTTCGGTCTCGAACATCGGCTCTCACGTTGCTCGTGAGACTGGTCTTGAACTGCACGACTACTCCTGCAACGGCACTACCGCTTTCATGCCGACTCAGCCGCAGAAGTCCCTGATGGGCCAGGTTGACAACGCCATCGCTCAGGGCTCCCTCGGCCCGGCTACCCAGCTGGTAACCATCTACGTTGGCGCCAATGACGCGATGCAGGGCGCTGTGCTGCCAATGCCGGTTCAGGATGACCTGTACACCACCAACGTTGTGGCCGCTGTGGAGAAGATCAAGGCCGCTAACCCAACTGCTCGCGTCATGCTGATTGGTTACCCGGCTTTCACCTCTAATGACCCGACTCACTACGCTTGCCCGGTTAACGCCGCAGGTTTCGCACCGCACATTCCGGCTGCCGGTATGCACCACTTTGAGATGGCTCTGCAGAACCGCCAGATGCGTGCTGCCGCTGAATCCGGTATCGGTTTCGTCAACATGAAGGAGGTCACCAACATCGACGTCGCAATGTGCGGTCCGGACGGTGAGCGTCAGGTCTCCGCAATTCTGGATACCGATGTTGCTTCCTACAACATGACCAACCACCCGACCTTCCACGGTTCGGCAGTTGCTGGCACCACTATCGCCAACGTCTACAAGAGCACCTTCTAAGGTCTTTCGACGTCGCTCAGACGTCTTCAAGTACAACGAAAAATCCCCGGTCGTAATGACCGGGGATTTCCATTTGTGGAGCTGCCGAGAATTGAACTCGGGTCCACCGCCAACTCGCCAGGGCTTCTCCGTGCGCAGTTCGCACGATCGCCTCTACTCGACCCTTCGGCTCAGGCAAACATGTCCGAATGACGGGCCCAGCCGCAAGTAAGAAGATCCCCGATGAGCCTTACGGCACACCCATCGGGCGAGCCCTTTTAAGTCGATGCCAGGGTCCGGACCAAAGGGCAAGCCCGGTCTGACAGACACGCTAGTCGCTTAATTAGGCAGCGAGAGCGTAGTCGCGCTGAGTGTTCTCGGCGCTTAATCAGTTGCTACGACGCTTAAACGGTGGTCTCTAGCCTGCACCGGCACGCTTCCCCTGGCTCACTGTACGGTGTCGAAACCATGTCAGCCCCATACAATGCCTTCGAGCACGGGAAAGTGCGTTGCGCTCAAAGGATGTTCAAGAATAACGCTTTACGACGGGAAAAGTCAACAAGCTTCGCCGCAAGGCCCACACACCCCCCCGAATGTCAACTCCGGGTTGACACTGACGTCAACCAATGGTTGACTGCAGTCATGGATCCATTGACGACAATCCGTCACCGACTGCAAGCAACGAACATTGCCGAACAAGAACTTGAAGATGCCGTGGCGCAGGCTCGCGCAGCGGGCCATTCATGGGCAGAGATTGGAAATGTACTCAATATCTCCCGGCAAGCGGCATTCAAGCGGTTCGGAAGTGTCCAAAACCCCGTTTCAGGAGAATTGATGACTGCCACAAAAACTACACATATCGCCGAGCTCGGCGAAAAATTCCTTCGCCACATCATCAACGGCGAAGAAGCAGAAACCGTAAGCATGATTTCCCCAAAGCTCCGGAAGGATCTCCCCTGGTCCACTATCTACTCTGTCTGGGAAGATGTTCTCACCGAGACTGGGGCGTTCGAATCTTTCGACGACACCCAAGTCACCAGCCTCGGGGGAACCAGGACTAAGGAACCGACCTCGCAGAAACTCCTGTCGAAGATTCTCGGCACAAGTCTCGTCATCACCACCCTCAAACATGAGGCTGGCGAATGGATGGCTCGAGTTGCCTTTGACCGTCACGAAAACGTCATTGGCCTACTCATCCTCCCAGTCGATGCGACTGAGTTCCCCTTCTAAAAAGGGTTTCTTCTAATGAAGACCTCTTTTACCCCTTGATGCCCTTCACACGACGGCCCAGCGCACGAGTAGCTTCGCGCTCCTCCGTGCGGCGCTTGATGTCCTGGCGCTTGTCATAATCCTGCTTACCGCGGGCGAGTGCGAGCTCGACCTTCAAGCGGCCGTCGGTGAAATACAGCTTCAGGGGTACAAGCGTGTTGTTGCCATCGCGGACCTTGCCCCACAGGGTGTCAATCTCCTTGCGGTGCAACAACAGCTTGCGCGAGCGACGCGGTGAGTGATTAGTCCACGAACCGTAGGAGTACTCCGGGATATGCAGCCCGCGGAGCCACACTTCGCCGTCGTCGATGGTCGCGAAGGCGTCGTTAAGCGATGCTTTGCCCTCGCGCAGCGCCTTGACCTCAGTGCCCACGAGAACGACACCGCATTCGTAGGTGTCCAGAATGTTGTAGTCATGGCGGGCACGACGATTGGTGGCCACCACCGCGTTGTTGGCGCTGACCTTTTCTTTCTTCGACTTCTTCTTGCCCATAACCTGATTAACTCTAGTCGAAGAAGGTGCACTACAGCTATTCCCTAGCTATTCCCTTAACTTTCCCTTATGCGCCTGCTCGCACCCGACATACATATGCCTCTGGCCTTTTACGTTGTGACGCAACTTACTTTCCCCTAACCTTTTACCAACGTCTAACACAGAGGGATTTATATATATGGGACAGTCAAAAACGTTGGAACCGGACAAAGCGCCACCGAAGCCAAAGGGGTTCCTAGCAACACTGGAACGTATCGGCAACGCACTGCCAAATCCATTTTGGCTATTCGTGATTCTTGCCGGTGTAGTCATCGTTTCTTCGTGGCTCGGTGAGGCTGCGGGTATGCAGGCCAAGGATCCCGCGTCGGGTGACATCATCGAGGTGGAAAGCCTTGCTACCGCAGAGTACCTGCAAAAGATGGTTTCTGAGGCGGTAACGAACTTCACGGACTTCGCACCAGTTGGCCTGATTCTGGTGTGCATGCTCGGTGTCGCAATTGCGGAGTACTCCGGTTACATCGGCTCGGCAATCCGCGCGGCAATTTCCAAGGTGCACTCCCCTGTCCTGCTGACATTCATTGTTGCACTGGCCGGCGTGACTGGTTCGATCGCTTCTGATGCCGTCTACGTGATTCTCATTCCGCTGGGTGCCGCCTCATTCGCCGCAGTTGGTCGTAACCCCATTGTCGGTGCGATGGTCGCCTTTGCCGCCTCGTCAGCCGGGTTCAATTCGTCGCTGGTGCTCAACATCACCGATGTACTGCTGGCGGGTATCTCCACGCATGCGGCGCACTTCGTGGATCCGGAATACGTGGTTTCACCTCTGGCCAACTACTTCTTCACCATGGCTTCGTCCATTGTGCTGGCTCTGATTATTACCGCCGTTACTGAACTGTTTATTACCAAGCACGTGGAGAAGACCGTCCACGACGACCACATTGACCACGATGCCGCGGAATTCACCAAACCGGGCGCTTCGGAGGAAGCTGCCGAGGAAAACGCCAAGAAGGAGGAGCGGAACACCGCATCTAGCAGCTCCAGCAATGGCCGCGACAAGCTAATCCTCAACGATGCCGAACGACGTGGCCTCCGCTACGGCAACATCGCCGCTGTCATCTTCCTGGCGCTTTGGTTCGCTGCCCTGTTCATCCCGGGTTCGCCTCTGCGCGGCGAAGGCGACGGCATCTTGAATTCCGTGCTGCTTACCGACGTCGTGGTGTCCATTGCCGTCTTCTTCGCAGTGGTCGGCATTGCGTACGGCATCGGTGCCAAAACCATCACCTCCTCTGCAGACGTGCCCGCCTTCATGGAACGTGGCCTGGGTACACTGACCACAATGATGGTGCTCTTCTTCGCCGTCTCGCAGTTCACGGCCTACTTCAAGTGGTCCAATATCGGTCAGTGGACCGCTATCAAGGGCTCCGAATTCCTGACCAAGGCGGATCTGCCGCCGCTGTTGCTCTTTGCTGCCTTCGTCCTGATGGTGGCTGTTCTCAACCTGCTGATTACCTCGGGCTCCGCACAGTGGGCTCTGATGGCGCCGGTCGTTGTGCCGATGCTGATGTACGTCAACGTCTCCCCAGAGGTCTCCCAGCAGCTATTCCGTATTGGTGACTCCCCGACCAACATCATTACACCGATGTCTCCGTACTTCGCGCTGGCGCTGACTTTCCTGCAGAAGTACTACAAGCCTGCGGGTGTCGGCACGCTGATGTCGCTGGCCATCCCGTACTCGCTGTGCATGATGGTGGGCTGGTTCCTATTCTTTGTCGTGTGGTACCTCGCGGGCATTCCGCTGGGGCCAGGGGTTCCGGTGCGTTAACTCACAGCCACTAGGAGATTGAGGGATTGGTCGAATTTTTCGCCCAATCCCTCACTTATTTGTGGCACCCGGGCTTAATATTGCGTACGGTCGCCACCACAATGGGCGTCGTAAAGCGAAAACGTACACACATTGAGCACACACTGAGACGCGGATATAACCTATGCCAACAAAGCACCTAAAATTTACGGGATCGACCGGCGAGACTCTGGCTGCATCAATTGATTTGCCGGACGGTCAGCCACGCGCGTGGGCGCTATTTGGTCATTGCTTCACGTGTAATCGGATGGTGCCCGGCGCGTCACGCACCTGTAAGGCGCTGGCGAAGAAGGGCATTGCGGCATTCCGGTTCGACTTCACTGGCCTCGGGCAGTCCACTGGTGATTTCGGTGAGACGACGTTCCAGACCAACATCGATGATCTTAAGGCCGCCTACGAGTTCATGGAGGCAGAATTTGAGGCCCCCGCGCTACTGATTGGGCACTCGCTCGGTGGTGCAGCGGCGCTGAACGCCGGCCACGATATGCCGAAGGTCAAGGCGGTTGCGACAATCGGTGCACCCTTCGATCCGGCACACTCGATTGTGCGCATCGCCGGTGACATTTCGACGGTCGATGAGCACGGCACGCAGGTTCTGCAGATTGAAGGTCGTGGCATTCCCATCTCCCGTGAGTTCTTGGAAGTGTTGGCGGACTACAACCCGGAGGTTTATCTCAGCCAGCTGCGCAAGCCGCTGCTTATTCTGCATTCCCCGACCGACCAGACTGTTGGTATCGATAGCGCCCAGAAGATTTTCCAGGTATCTCGCTATCCAAAATCTCTGATGAGCTTGGATCGCGCGGACCACTTGCTCACTCGCGCTAAGTCCGCCGCGCGCGCTGCTGACCTGATTTATGCGTGGGCGGATAGCTATCTTCCGGAGGCTGAATAACCCTGTTACCATTAGGGGTTATGGACACGACTGAACACTCTGGCCACTCGCACGGCCACGGTCACTCACACGGTCATTCACACGGTCACGGTCATGACCACGCTCATTTTGACCCCGCGAATACTCCTGCCCGTCGCCTGCTCGTGGCTGCGGGTCTGACTCTTGTCGTATTTCTCGCCGAGCTCATCGGTGGCTTGGTTTCGGGTTCGCTGGCGTTGCTGGCAGATGCCGGCCATATGGTGACGGACTCCGCGGGCCTGCTTATGGCAGTTGCCGGTTTGGCTATCGCCCAGCGCGGTGCGAATCACCGCGCGACGTACGGGTACCGTCGTGTTGAGGTTCTGACTGCTCTTATCAACGGTCTGACAGTTTTCATCATTGCCGCTGTGATTCTCTGGGGCGCAATCCGGCGTTTTGGCTCCCCAGAACAATCGGAAATTCAGACCACGTCGATGCTCATCATCGCGGTCATCGGCCTGCTCACCAATGTTATTGCGGCCTTTCTGCTCGCGGGGGCTGCCAAGGAAAGCGTCAACGTCCGCGGTGCGTATCTGCATGTGCTTGTCGACGCCGCTGGTTCGGTTGCCGTCATTATCTCCGCTATCGCTATCGCATACACCGGCTGGACTGCCATCGACTCTGTGGTCTCCATCGTGATTGCGCTCTTCATCGTCCCCCGAGCCGCCGTTCTGGTGCGCGACTGTCTCCACGTGTTGCTGGAGTACACCCCGAAGGGCGTCGACACTGAGAAAATCACTGCTGACCTGTCCGGCCTAGAGGGAGTGGTCGATGTCCACGATCTCCACGTCTGGTCCCTCAACGGCAGCGACCTGCTGGCATCTGTTCACCTCGTGCGCTGTGACACGCTCCCCAACGGCGACGAGCACGCATTGCTCGACCGTGCGCAGGCACTGCTTCACGACGTCCACGGGATTGAACACGCCACGGTGCAAATTGAAAGAACCGGGCACGCTGACCACGAGTACCCGGCTCATACCTAAAATGTTCGGCTAGTAGCTGAAGTAAGATGCTAGCCCTCGAGCTGCTCCCCTAGCTCCAGCCACTCCATCTCCAGCTCTGCCTTCTGCTCAGCCACCTCCGCAGCACGGCGATCGAGGTCCGCCAGCTTTTGTGTGTCCAAGTTGGCTACATCAGCACTCGCTTCCGCCATCTGCGCATGCAGTTCACTTTCTTGCTGGCTGAGCTTCGCCATCTTCCGCTCCAGGGCACTCATCTTCTTCTGGACAGCATGAGTTTCCGCAGCCGAGAGCTTCGAGGTATCCTCCTCTGAAGCTGCGCCACGGGTCTGCGGACTACCGGCATTTGCTTGAGAGGCACCACCACTAGCGGCCGAGTCAGCCAGCTGTGCGCGACGCTGGAGGTACTGACTAATCCCGCCTGGCAAGTTCGTCAGCTCGCCATCGCCGAAGAGGGCCCAGGTCGAGTCGGCAATACGCTCAATCAGGTAGCGGTCGTGCGAGATGACCACCAACGTGCCCGGCCAATTGTCCAGCAGATCTTCCAATTCCTGCAGCGTGTCAATATCCAGGTCATTCGTCGGCTCGTCGAGCAGCAGGAAGTTCGGCTCACTCATCAACACGCGTGTGAGTTGCAAGCGACGGCGCTCACCGCCGGAGAGGTCTGCGATTGGGGTGCGCTGCCGCTTCGGGGAAAAACCCAGTCGCTCCGCCAGTTGCGAGGCGCTAATCTGCTTCTTGCCCAGGTCAATGTAGGTCGCCACGTCCTCCACAGCGTCGAGCACACGCATATCCAGCGGCAGATCATCGAGCTCCTGTCGCAGCCAACCCAGGCGCACCGTCTTGCCCTCAATCCGCTTGCCATCGCTTAAGGGGTAGTCTCCCGCCAATGCGCGCAACAAAGTCGTCTTACCCGAGCCGTTGACACCGACCAGGCCAATGCGCTCGCCGGGGGCCAGACGCCACGTGACGTCGTTAAGCAATTCCCTACCATCGGGCGTTTCCAGGGACGCATGCTCTAGCTCTACGACCACCTTGCCCTGTCGACGCTGCGAAAACGCCATCAACTCCACGGAATCACGCGGCGCCGGGACATCGGCGATGAGAGCCTCAGCTGCTTCGATGCGGTAGCGAGGCTTCGAGGTGCGGGCCGGCGCACCCCGGCGCAACCACGCGAGTTCCTTACGCGCAAGGTTCTGGCGACGCTGCTCGGCGGCATCGGCTTGGCGCGCACGCTCGGCACGCGCGAACGTCCAGTCGTTGTAACCGCCATCGTAAAAATCGACGGTACCATCGTGGACTTCCCACGTCTTCGTGGCAACGGTATCCAGGAACCAACGATCGTGCGTGACGACGACCAGGGCTGCCCGGCGCGAAAGGACATGATCGGCCAACCACTGCACACCCTCAATATCGAGGTGGTTCGTTGGCTCATCGAGAATGAGCAGATCCAGATCTCGGACCAGTGCGGCCGCCAGGTTAACGCGACGGCGCTCACCACCGGAGAGATTGGCGACCTTGGTATCCATACCGAGGTCATTGATACCGATGCCATCGAGGACCTCGCGGATGGAAGCGTTACCCGCCCACTCGTGTTCAGCGAGTCCCAGCGGTGCAATGACGCACTCAAACACGGTGGAATTCGGGTCGAGCTCGGCGCCCTGGGTGACATGAGCCATGGCCATGTCGTTGGCTCGCGAGATACGTCCGGAGTCCGCCGGCTCCACGCCTGCCAGAATCTTCAGCAGTGTGGACTTGCCGCCACCGTTCAAACCGACAACGCCGATGCGGTCGCCCTCTTGAACACCGAGGCTGACGCCGTCGAGCAGAGTCTTGAGCCCGAAGGACTTAGAAATATTCTCGCAATTAATCAGATTCGCCATGATGAGTATTTATTGTGCCCCATTCGACGTTGCCAAGCACACGCCGAACATACCAAGCCACCGGCAGCTCCTCGAACTGCTCTCGGGTTACCCATTTAAATTCCGGATGCTCGCCGCTGAGCTGGACATTCTGCGTGTCGTCGGCCTCGCGTACTAGAAAGGTCACCGTGTGGAAGCGGAAATTCTCCCCGCCCAAGTCCGGATTGGAATAATGGGCAAATTCGCTGACCTCCGCTGCGCGCAAGCCGGCCTCTTCACGCAGTTCGCGCACAGCGGCCTCCACGGGCTCCTCCCCCGCGTCTAGCTTGCCACCGGGCAAATCCCACTGGCCCCCGAGGAAGCCCTCGTATTCACGCAGCAGAAGCAGCAAGCGGTCACCGCGGAAAACTATGCAGTTGCACACCCAGCCGTCGTCGTCAGGCCAGAACTTAGTCCAAGCCAGGCTGCGCGGTTCGCGCCGGCCGATCTCGGCCCTACTGGGGGTGTCATCACGGTGCATGGGGAAAAATTGCCTGTCCTTTATTAAAAGCGCTGGTCTCGTGAGACCTCAGCGAGACGAACGAAATCGGCAATTTCAAGCTTCTCTCCTCGCTGCTTGGGGTCAATCCCCGCTGCCATAAGCGCCTCTTCGGCTGCGGCACCAGATCCGTAAATCCCCGATAGGGCCGCCCGGAGGGTCTTGCGGCGTTGCGCAAAAGCAGCGTCGATAAGCGGGAAAAGGCGTGCGCGGAACTGCGGCGAGATTTCCCACGGGGCCTCGGGGGCATCGGCGGTCTTGGAGTTCTCTGGAGCGTCGGAGCGAGCGTAGCAGTCAATGCGAACGAGCCCGGAATCAACCTTGGGGACCGGCCAGAAGACGTGCGGACCAATGGCACCGGCGCGACGCACTGTGCCGTAGTAGGCGGCCTTGACACTGGGGACACCGTAGATCTTGGAGCCCGGCTGAGCCGCCAGCCGGTCAGCGACCTCAGACTGCACCATCACGAGCACGCGACGGATGGTGGGCAGCTCGGCAAGCATGTGCAGGAGCACCGGTACAGAAACGTTGTATGGCAGATTGGCCACCAGCGCATCTGGGGCAGTCTGAAAGTCCTCGCGGCTGACCTTCAGCGCGTCTTTCTCAATGAGCTCAAGTGCGCAGCCCTCGGCGCGCTCAGTGACTGTCTGGGGCAGACGCGCCGCCAGCCGCGAATCGATTTCAACAGCCGCCGCGCGGCCGCAGTGTTCGAGCAGCCCGAGGGTCAGCGAGCCCAAGCCGGGGCCAACCTCAACAGGGTAGGAATCCTCCGGCAAGTCCGCCGCAGCGACAATTCGACGCACGGTGTTGGCGTCGTGGACGAAGTTCTGCCCCAATTTCTTCGTCGGGACAATATCCAACTGCGCCGCCAAGTCGCGTACTTCGACCGGCCCCAAGAAAGAAACTTCTGCTTTAGTCACAGTTAGATACTACGGGGTCAACACAAAAAATAGGCTTAGCTCGTTATGGCTAGACGGACCTAGCTTTAACGAAGCCCCATGGAAGCGGTACAAGCGGGCCATGCGCCCCAACCCTGACCAGCCTGGACACGCTCAGCGACAGCAATCTGCTGCTCGCGGGAAGCCTGCGATGCACGCGGTGCATACTCAGTACCGCCGTAAGCTGCCCAAGTGGAATCGGTGAACTGCAGACCACCGGAGAAACCGTTACCGGTATCGATAGCCCAGTCGCCGCCGGACTCACACTGAGCCAGCTGATCCCACACGCCGTAGCCGGCAGCCGGAGCTGCAATGCGGGACTTAGTGCCCTGGCGAATAGTGGAGATACCCGGAGCCTTTAGCTCCTTTTCTTCCAGGACCTCGCGTCCGAGCTCTTCACCATCGCGAGAGGTGACCTTGACCTGACGCTCTACCTGGCCCGGTTCACCTTCCTGCTCAACGATGCGCTCATCTTCGAACATCGAATCATCTTCAATGATGTTCTCGTGAGCTGGAATCTCCTCAGTCTCGGTGATGGTCTTATCAATCAGACGAGACAGAGCGATGCGCATCCCCTCGGTGACCGGAGCATCCAGACCCGGCTCGACGGTGTCATCTTCACGCAGTTCAATGCCACGCTGAGCCAGCACATCTCCGACGGTCATAGCCGGGACGGTCAGGTCGATGTCCTTGGCATCGTCGTGAAGCACAATATTCTTGGCACGAACGACGTCGAGTTCGACTCCCTTAGCGGAAATCTCGCCCTTTTCGACCTCGACCTTGTCCTTATCGGAGATGAGCCCCTGCTTCTTCAGACCTTCAATCAGCTCATCGGTAGTGATGGCATTGGTCTTGTGCTCCTGCGGCTTGCCATCGACAATCATCGTGACCGGCTTGGCAGAGCGGTAGACCAGCTTGCCGCCGTCCGTGAGATCGCCCTGACGCTGAACCAGGTCGCCACCGGTGGTTTCGACACCAGCCTTCTGCAGAATGGCCTTGTCATCCTTGGACCAGGTTGCGATTTGCTCGACCTTGCCGTCGATTTCGACGGTGATGGTGTCATAGTTGGATGCTGCGACAGTGCCACCCAGAGCAACAGCAGCGACCAGACCGCCTGCGGCGATCTTGGACGAAGTGGAAACTCCGTCGTTAGCACGATTGAGATGACGCTTCTTCGCAGCACTCACGGGGTTCGTCACAGCCTTTCGGAGGATGGGGCAGCTAGCAGATGAAAGAAATACAGTTTGTAACAGTACGGTAAAGATTCAGTGTTGTCTAAAATATATCGATAAAAGTGACGGGAAATACAACAAACCGCCCCGGCTGCATTTCCACAGCTCAGGGGCGGCAATACGCCAGCACGTGCTTAAATGCCGTACACCCGACGTGCGTTATCCGTCAAAATCTGTGCCATCTCCTCCGCCCCGATTTCTCGGGCCGCAGCCATCGCACGCGCCTGATGACCAATAAAAGTGGACTCGTTGCGCGCACCTCGGAAAGGCTCTGCGGTCATGTACGGGGCATCGGTTTCCACCAGCAGCTGCTCCGCCGGCGCCTCAGCCACAGCCTGCCGCAGGTAATCATTGCGTTTGAAGGTCACGTTGCCAGTAAAACTCAGCAGGTAACCGCGTGCAATGGCTTCGCGGGCAACCTCGATGGGCGAAGAAAAACAGTGCAAAATGACCGTATTGTCGTAGCCGTCCAACGCCGCCATCAGGTCTTCATCGGCGTCGCGGTTATGAATCATCAACGGCTTGCCGACGGTTGCTGCGAGCTCCATATGCCACTGCAACGCAGCCAGCTGTTCGCTCTTCGACGCGCAGCCGTCGAGGGAATCCAGCCAGTACCAATCCAATCCCGTCTCCCCCACGGCCACAACCCTGGGGTCGGCAGCCATTTCGGTTAAGCGGGCCTTGGCGTCGTCGTCAAGCTCGTGCGCGCGCGTCGGATGGATGGCGGCGGCGGCCCAGACGTTGGGGTGCGCGTGCGCGGCGGCAAAGGCCAGTTCGGTTTCCGGCATGCCATCGCCGACCGTGCAGACTCCGACGACGCCCGCTGCGGCGGCCCGGTCCATGAGAGCCGCAATCTCCTCCGGAGTTTGCGCCCCACAGGACGCGAGATGCGTGTGGGCGTCAAACAGCGGAGTGAGATACTCCGCGGGTTCTGCAATCTTGCGTTTGCGCTTTCCCATACCTCTACTGTGCCCCTACTTCACCTGTGCCCACTCAGGGCCGTGCTCAGCCAACTCAGCGTCGAGCTTGGTGAAAATCGGCTTCGGCTTGGCCAGCGCCGTACCCGGCTCAATGTCGAAGCGACGCCAGGCGGCCTTCTGATTGACGTAGTCACCAGTGATGATTGGGTAGCTCCTGCCCTCTGCCGGCAGGTCAGCGCCGACCGGCTCGACCGGCATGTCGTCCTGGACTTCCTGCACTTCCGGCATTGCGGCCCAGATGCCCTCGCCGCCCAGGGTCTCGAAGACCTTCTGCGCGCTTTCCGGCAGGTACGGGGTCAGCAGCACATTGGCATCGCTGACTACCTGCAGTGCTGTCCACAGCACGGTGGCGAGACGCTCGCGCTGGGATTCGTCCTTCGCCAGCTTCCACGGCTCCTGCGCAGCAATGTAGGCGTTGGCCTCTCCGACCAAGTGCATGGCGGCGGTGATACCGGCGCGGAAGCGGGACAGCGCAAGCGCGTCGCCGACCTCGGCGAAGGAACTCTCAGCCAGGTCGAGCAGTTCACGGTCAGCGTCAGTGAGTTCGCCCGGAGTTGGCACCTCACCGAAGTTCTTGAAAGCCATGGACACGGTGCGGTTGACCAGGTTGCCCCAGGAGTTGGCCAGCTCGTTATTCACGCGGCGGACGAACTCATCCCAGGTGAAGTCGGTGTCCTGGTTCTCCGGGCCTGCCATCGCGATGAAGTAGCGCAGCGGATCCGGACCAAACTCCGCCAGGAAGTCCTTCACATAGATGACAACGCCCTTGGAAGAGGAGAACTTCGAGCCCGACATGGTCAGGTACTCCGAGGAGACGACCTCCGTCGGCAGGTTCAGCTCACCAAGCTGACCGACCTCGCCCCCGCGGGAGCCCTCGCCACGGTAGCCCAGCAGCTCAGCCGGCCAAATCTGGGAGTGGAAGGTGATGTTGTCCTTGCCCATGAAATAGTAGGACAGCGCCTCCGGGTCATTCCACCACTTGCGCCACGCTTCCGGGTCTCCAATGCGCCAGGCCCACTCGATGGAAGCGGATAGGTAACCGACGACGGCGTCGAACCAAACGTAGAGTTTCTTCGTCCCGTTTTCCGACCAGCCCTCCAGCGGAATCGGCACACCCCAGTCAATATCACGGCTCATTGCACGCGGACGGATGTCCTTCAGGATGTTCAGGGAGAACTTCAGCACGTTTGGACGCCAGTCCTTGCGCTCCTGCAGCCACTCGGTCAAGGCCTCTGCCAGAGCCGGCAGGTCTAGCAGGAAGTGCTCTGTTTCAACGAACTTCGGGGTCTCGCCGTTGATTTTCGACACCGGATCGATCAGATCGGCCGGGTCAAGCTGGTTACCGCAGTTGTCGCACTGGTCGCCGCGGGCACCGGAAGCGCCACAAATTGGGCAGGTACCTTCGATGTAACGGTCCGGCAGGGTGCGACCGGTCGACGGGGAAATCGCACCCATCGTGGTCTGCTTGACCATATAGCCGTTTTCGTAGAGCCCACGGAAGAGCTCCTGGACAACGGCGTAGTGGTTGCGCGTGGTTGTGCGCGTAAACAGGTCGTAGGAAAGCCCCAGACCCGCGAGGTCCTGCACAATCTGGCGGTTGTAACGGTCGGCCAATTCCTGGACAGAAACGCCTTCCTTCTCCGCCTGCACAAGCAGTGGCGTGCCATGCTCATCAGTACCGGAGACCATCAGCACGTCATTGCCAATCATTCGCTGGTAGCGAGCGAAAACGTCCGAGGGGACACCGAAACCTGCAACATGGCCGATATGTCGCGGACCGTTAGCGTACGGCCACGCAACTGCTGTGAAAATGCGAGACATATCTAACAGGGTAATAGATGACCTACCATCACGATGAACTGTGCCCTCATGAAGTCTTCCAAGAACTGTCCCCTAGCGTCATCGCGCGCTCGCGCAGTCACTACGCTTATGTCCTATGTCCACTCGGTCCACCTCCTCCGACTCGGCCGCTGACTTCACTTCGCGCGCGACCACTGCGCTAGCTCGTCTTATCGCCGCCGGTCATCGCCCCGCTGCACTCATCGGCTCCTGGTTCGGTTATCGCGCGGTTCTCGCCGCTAACGTCGAGCTCACCGCCTGCGATTCGGCAGCGCTTTTCACCAGCCCCGACCCCGATGCGTGGATATTTGGGTTCCGCCCCTACTCCGGCACCAGCGCGCATGGGATCGCTGCCTGCGTCGCCTTGCTTGCCGACGACGGCACGTGGCATTTCGACGGCCCCGGCACCGGTGACCCCTTAAATCCGGATTTCCAAGCCATTCAGGAGGCCATCACTTACTCGCGCGAAAACACGCGTGACGACGCACTCCCCGCGGCCACACCACTGGAGTGGGATCAAGGCGACCGAGAACGCCACCAGCTTGCAGTGGAGAACTGTAAGGAAGCAATTGCCGCGGGCGAGGTGTACCAAACCTGCATCTCTACACGCTTTCACGCGGAGCTGAATGCGGGATCGGGCACGAACGTCGATGTGGACAACGCTGCACTAGCCCACGCCGGCGCGTGGTTTTCCTCCCGCGTGGCGCAGTATCAGCCGGCTCGAGCGGCATTCTTGCCCGGCAACCTCGATGCTGGAATTCCAATTCTGGCCTCGCTGAGTCCTGAGGAGTTCCTCATCCGCGCTGGCACAAGCGTGACTGAAACTCCTATCAAAGGCACGATTCCCGCTGACCGGCCCCCGCATGAGCTGTTGCGCAGCGATAAGGATGTCGCCGAGAACATCATGATTGTCGACCTGGTGCGCCACGACCTCGGCCAGGTGGCCAAAACTGGCACTGTGAAGGTCACGGATCTGCTCAGTGTGCGTCCGGCACCGGGCGTGTGGCACCTGTTTTCCACAGTTTCCGCGGAACTTCCCGATCAGCTCAGCCACGCTGAGCTGATCGATGCCTGCTTCCCACCGGCCTCAGTCACCGGTACACCGAAGCTGCGAGCAATTGAGCTTCTGCGCGAGTGGGAACCCGAACCCCGTGGCGCTCACTGTGGCGCGATTGGTGCGGCCCACGGGGATGCACTTGAGCTCAATGTCGCCATTCGTACCGCTGAGTACGCAAAAGACCCGAACTCGGGGAGAGTTCGGGTCGAAGCTGGCATCGGCGGTGGCATCACCATCGGGTCTACGCCCGAGGGCGAATGGGCCGAGATTGAGGCCAAGGCCGCACCGCTGCTGTTGGAAAGCTAGTTGCGCAATTTACGAGCACGGCGGCGTTCGCGCTGTTCGGCCGCTTCCGCCACGCGGCGCTCGCGAGCCATGCGCAGGGCAAACTGACGCTGTTCCTTGTCATCGAGGTACATCGGATCGTCGGAAAGCCCCTTAACCAGCGCCACCATCAGCGCCAAGATAACAATGACGAACGGGCTTGCCGCCAAAATGGTGATGTTCTGCAGGTTGGACAGGGCATCGCTGCCGCCGGTGACCAATAGGACAATCGCAATCAGAGCGGTGAAAATACCCCACATAGCAGTGACCGTGCGCGATGCTGTGAGTCGACCGAACTGGCTCATGGTGCCCATCACCGTGGAGGCGGAGTCCGCCGAGGTAATGAAGAAGGTAGCCAGCAGAACCATTGCGATGACGGAAGTAATCGCACCACCCGGCATGGAATCCAGCAGGTTAAACAGCTGACTCTCGGCCGAACCGTCACCGTAGATGGACGCGCCCTCCTGCTCGCGGGTAATGGCGGTGCCACCAAAGATGGAGAACCATACCGCAGAGACAATCGACGGAACTGCGACGACGGTGAAGACGAACTCGCGGATAGTACGGCCGCGAGAAATGCGCGCGATGAACATACCGACAAACGGCGACCAGGAGATCCACCAGGCCCAGTAGAAGATTGTCCACGACGAGAGCCATTCGCCGGCGGTACCGTCAGCGGAAGCGCTGGAGCGGGCGGCCATCTCAAAGAAGGAATTCAGGTAGCTACCAATAGAAGTCGGAATCAGGTTCAGAATCACCACGGTAGGGCCGAGGACCAACACCAGCAGGGCCAGCAGGCCAGCGGCAATCATGTTGAAGTTCGAGATGTACTGAATGCCCTTGCCCACACCCGACAGCGCAGAAGCCAAGAAGGCACAACCCAGAATGAGGATAAGACCAATCCACAAACTTGTGCCCTTGATGGCAGTGAAACCGTTGATCTCCAAACCAGCGGAAATCTGCAGCACACCAACACCGAGAGAGGCTGCCGTACCGAAGACGGTGGCAAAAATCGCAAGTGCGTCGATTAGCTTGCCCAACCATCCCTCAGCGCGACGTGCACCGATGAGCGGAATGAACGCCGCGGAGATTAGCTGCTTACGACCAAGACGGTAGGTCGAGTAAGCAATGGCGAGGCCGACGATGGCGTAGAGCGACCACGGGTGCAGAGTCCAGTGGAACATCGTCGATGCCATGGCGGTACCGACTTCCTTTGGCTGGTGACCCGGTACACCTTCGCGGTAGAAGGTCAGTGGCTCAGCAACGCCGTAGAACATCAGACCGATGCCCATACCGGCGGCGAACATCATGGCAATCCAGCTAGGTGTGGAAAACTCTGGTTTCTCGGCGTCCTTGCCCAGGCGGATGTGACCGAACTTGGAAATTGCGATGGACACAATAAAGAAGACAAAGACGGTGCTGGCCAAGATAAACAGCCAGCCGGTGTTCTCCACAACCCAGTTCAGAGAACTAGATGCAAACGTCGAGAAACTATCCGGCCACGCCAGGCCCCAGACGATGATTGCCAGAATTGCGACAACGGCGGGGATGGTAACCCCGAGGTTCACGGGAGCGTGAGAATCGTCGGCCCTGACTTCGCCGACGACTGACTCCCCTACTTCTTGTTGTATTTCATGCTCTGGTGGATTCGTCATTCCTCCACCATGTCCACCATTGACCTGGGATTTCAACTCAGGGTGTGGATTCTCTCAGGTTTTCCTCATTTCCCGTCTGAATTACAAAACTCCCAATAACAGCGTTTACCCTGTTCACTGGCGTGCGCTGGAACATTTTCTGGCACAAAGTAACAATCGGCTAACGATTTCCCTCACGAGCAGCCAAAACCGCCTGATAGAGATCACGGTGCTTTGTCATTCCAGCCTCTGCCGCAACCTGCTTCGCGGCATCCTTCAGCCGCATGCCATCAGCCACAAGCTCCTCCACGCGGTCAACCAAGTCCTCCGTGGATACCTCCGTCGCCTGCTGCCCCGCGCCCTCAATCACCACCGTAATTTCGCCGCGGACACCTTCCTCCGCCCACGCAGCCAGCTCTCCCAGCGTCGCACGGCGAGTCTCTTCAAAACGCTTGGTCAGCTCACGGCTTACCGACGCGCGCCGCTCCTCACCCAAAATCTCCGCGGCATCGGCCAACGTAACAGCCAACCGATGCGGCGACTCAAAGAAACAACAGGCCCGCTTCTCTGTCTTCAGTGATTCCAGCCAGATCCGGCGCGCCCCCTGTTTACGAGGTGCAAAACCATCGAAGCAAAAGTGGCCGACGCCCAACCCGCTGAGAGCCAATGCGGTAGTCACCGCGCTCGGCCCCGGTACGCAGGACACGGGCACGCCCGCGTCGTGAGCAGCCGCCACCACAGCCAGGCCAGGATCCGACACCACCGGCATCCCCGCATCGGTCACCACAATGACTTTCTGTCCCGCCTTCGCCGCCTGAATCAGCGACTCAGTGCGGCTCTCTTCGTTGTGATCGAAGTTTGAAACAAACTTCCCCTTGGGGGAAATGCCCAGCGCTGTGGCCAGGTTGCGTGCTCGCCTGGTGTCTTCCGCGGCGATGATATCGGCGTCGATAAGCGCACCGCGCAAGCGGTCGGAGGCATCGGCGATATTGCCCAGCGGCGTTGCCACCAGAGTGATGCCAGGGGCCAGCGTCATTGCCTCGCTAAGAGGCGCGTTCTCGTGCGGTTGGAAGTTCGATGCCGAATGCGTCATGATTCCATAGCTTAAACTGACATTCGTGACCGATGCCGCTTTAACCCCACCACCGGAAACCGAGCGCCGCGCGAAAAAGCGTTTCCTGCGCCCGATTCCCCCGGTGCCCTCGCTGCCGCCACTGCGGCGGTGGGACAAATGGGATACCGCCACTTTTGTGGTTCTCGGAATCGTCGCAGCGCTAACCCGTTTCATCGGGCTTGCTGCCAAGACCGACAATGGCACCCCGCTCTTCGATGAAAAGCACTATGTGCCGCAAGCATGGCAGATTCTGGAGTCCACCCGCGACCCCATCTCGTCTGGCATTGAGGACAATCCCGGCTACGGTCTGATTGTGCATCCGCCAGTGGCCAAGCAGGTCATCGCCGTGGGCGAATGGATCTTCGGTTACTCACCAATGGGCTGGCGGTTTATGTCGGCGGTGTGTGGCACGCTGGTCATACTGCTGCTCATGGACATCGTCCGACGCATCTCTCGCGGCTCGCGGTTGGCAGTGGGTATCGCTGGTCTCTATGCGCTTGCCGACGGAGTGCTGTTTGTCTCCTCCCGGGTCGGCATGCTGGACATGATTCAGACCTTCTTCATCATCGCGGCCGCGTGGGCACTTCTCATTGACCAGGCCGATGCCCGCAAGCGCCTGGAATCCGCCACGGAGCTAGGTAGTTTCGGCCCCTATCTCAGTTATCGCTGGTGGCGACTGCTCGCCGGCATCATGCTGGGGCTTGCCACCGGGGTGAAGTGGTCCGGTCTGTACTACATGGCCGCATTCGGCCTGTGGTCCGTCTTCACGGATCTGGTGTCACGCAAGAATGCCGGTGCGGACAAGCCCGTGCTCGGCGCGCTCGCCCGCGATACCGCCCCGGCGTTGCGTGATCTGGTGGTGGTTCCGCTGGGCGTTTACTTCTTAAGTTGGCGTTCCTGGTTCGCCGAAGAAACGTCGGTTTATCGCCATGTCTCGCCCGAAGAGCGCGATACGGGACTCCCCGGCACCGACTGGCTTCCCGAGGCCGTGCAGAACTACCTGCACTACCAAAACAGCGTGCTGAAGTTCCACGCCGAGCTGACCACCTCTAATGGCCACAAACACCCTTGGGAGTCCAAGCCCTGGGAGTGGCTGGTCAGCTGGCGCCCAATGCTCTACTACTCCACCGAAACCAACTGCAGTGGTGGCCAGGAGTGCAAGGGCTGGATGATGCTCTTTGGCACCCCGCCCATCTGGTGGTTGCTGGTCCCCGTGGTCCTGTGGGCCACATGGCGCTGGCTCGGCCGCCGGGACGGCCGCTACGCGCTGCCGGTCATCGGTTTCCTCGCCTCGTGGCTGCCGTGGGTCATCGGCTACGACCGTCAGATGTACTTCTTCTACGCCACCGCGCTGATTCCATTTGTACTCATCGCCTTTGCTCTGCTTGCCGACGATCTCTCACACTGGCGGCCCCGCGATAAGCCGGTGGGGTTAGTAATCGTTGGCGCACACGCCGCACTAGTGGTGGCCGCGTTTGTGTTCTGGCTGCCGATTTTGACCGGCTACCCGCTGCCTCTCAACCACTTCGATTGGCGGTTCTGGTTGCCGTCCTGGAGCTAGTCCCGCTGTGGCGGCACGCCTGTGACCGGCAACCCGGAGGCGGCTCGCCATGCCTGTGCGATTGCCGTCGGCGTATAACCGCCCAGCCACACAACGGCCAGTGTCAAAGCGGAGACAAACATCAAGGCCAGGCCAGCAATCTCAGATGCTCCCTGGGCGCCGATGAGAATGTCACGAATACCAAAACCAATGCTGAACGTGGCGACGGCACCGTAGACCGGCGCCATGCCCATGGCAGCGCGTGGCCGCCAAGCAGCCCAGAACAATCCCACTGCCAACGCAAGCCGAATTGCCGCGAGTTGGATGGCAAGGCGTGCTCCAAGCTCCATTGGGTCAACGGTGGCAGTGGAACCGTCGATAGGCGCTCCCGTGCTTGTTGCGATTCCTGCACCGTCCTGCGGCTGCGTCGAGGAAAGTCCGAGCGTCATCATGCCGGAGGCGTCGACCAGTGTCGCAATCCCCCAGACCGCCCAGCAAAGGCCCAGTGCAATGAGCACCCCGCGGGCGGTGCCGGCCATGAGCAGCCATGCGCGCTCACGCCGCCGGCGCTCCGGTTCGATGGAGACCAAAATGCGCTCCGAGAGATCATCCGTGGAAATCTCCGGCATACCATCGGCAGGCCCAACCGTAAGGGCGCGGTTCAGCCGCACCGCTCGCTCGTACCAAGCTCGGCACTCCTCGCAGGCCCCAAGATGGGCATCGATGACTTCATCGGCAATGCTTGCCTGCTCGCCATCGAGGCGAGCTGACAATGCTGCGCGAATTTCCTCGCACTCCACGGGGGATCTCCACCGCCTTTAACTCTTAAGGGGGTTGTACCTAATGAGGTCTTATCTGATGAGGTCTTACCTGATGAACTGCCTGTCCAAACTGAAACGGCCGGCCCCGAATACGAAAATCATCACCAGCCCACCGATGAGTGACATCACAAGCTCTGCACCGTTGTCGCGGATAAACAGGCCATTGCCCAAGTGCATCGACCACCAGGCACCAATCATCTCAATGATGAAGACCATCGCCACCGTCGGTGCCAAGAGTCCCAGAATCAGCAACGCGCCACCGACCAGTTCGACTAGAGCGACAACCCAGACCGTCAAGTGCGCCTGCGGGATATTCGCGGCGACAAAGTAACCGGTCGTCTTGTCGATACCGGTGATGAAAATCTTGTCCCAGCCATGGCAGATGAAGATAATTCCGAGTATCAGGCGGAGAATCACGAGCGCGATATCGCGCATTACCGGTCGATCCATGAGGGACATGCTACCCGACGGCACGGTCAAAACACGGTAGCACTGCGGCTGCGAGAGGCCAGCGACTTAAACATGCAAAAAGGCTTCTCCCAACCCCTCGGGAGAAGCCTTCCGCCAAACACACCCGGTGTGTCATGTCTTAGGTAGTGACATCGTAACAGGCCGAGTTTCTAACAAAAAATCGCGCTGACGTGCTCAGACAACTTTAAGGTTGTTCTACGGCTCAGCTCACAGGACTAGCTCACACGAGCCTGTGGCATTTCGTCATAATCGTCGTCATCAAAGCGGTAGTCAGTGTAGGCCAAATCTGCGAAATCCGGGTCCTCATCATCAAGCTCGACCACTACCGCGCCCGGACGGCGCAGACGCTGTGGAATTCCCAGCTCATCATCCTCGCGGTTACGCACGCCGAGGCGGGCCATCTTCATACGGCGAATTCGGCGAGCCCGCAGTTCCTGCTCTGCACGCACGGTGCGGCGCAGGTTGACCAGATACAGGGTCATCAAGCCGACACCGACCAGTGGAATCCACCAGGTCCAACCACCGGCGAAAGCAGCGATGATAACCGTGACTGCGATGAACGCCGCCAGCCCAGCAACCGAACGGCGGCGGCGGGCAAAGCGAGTCTCAGCGTACTGGGCATCCGAAATCGGATCGAACCCACCACGACCACGGCGCTTCTCAGCGAACGCGTAATCATCTTCGGTCAAGGTGTCATCGACAGCGACTGCGTCATCGTTGGACTCGACACTGTGGTCGCTGTCGTCCTCGACGGTCTCGTCGGGTTCCGCCTGCTCGTCTACGGTGTCTGCTGCCTCTTCAGTCTCAGAGAGAGCCTCAGCGTCCGCGTGCTCAGCGTCAGCCGCGGCACCGGAATCAGCGTCAGATTCAACGGCATCTTCGAACATCAAGTCATCGGCGTCGACAAACTGACGGCGAACGTCAACGCTCACATCGGAAGAGGACTCATCTGCACGAACCACGTCACCTTCGGCGGAGGCAACGGCGGAGTCAGATTCAGCATCCTCGTCATTAACGACAGCCTGCAGCGACTGGTCTGCAGACTCATCATCGGACACGTCCATGTCAGAGCGGTCAGAAGACTCAGCAGTGGCTTCCTCGGTAGCGGAATCATCCGCCTGCGGGGTCTCCTCCTCTGCATCTGCCGCTTCCAGCTCGTAGACGATATCGCCGTCAACGACGGCCGGGTCGGCCGCCTCGTCCACGGTGTCGTCGATAAGCACGTCGCTGACATCGAAGTCATCGTCGACCTGCGCGTCAACGGTTTCGAGAGAATCGTCGACTTCTTCGGCCACGCGCACGTCCGACTCCTTAAAAGACGGACGGCGGCGCGTCGTGGCCAACTCCTCGCCACCACGATGCAGCACGCGGGTCTTACCTAGCGCATCGGAGGTACGACGAATCGGCTTGCGCGTATTGACCACCAGCGGGGCCAGCACAAACAGCCACAGTACAACGATGAGTATCAGCAACAGTGAAGTTGACATATTTTGTGTCTCCTTGCGATTTCGCCCGGGGTTTCGCCGTCTCTCCCCGGCCCAAATACGCCACCCACATGCCCTTCCACAGAGGCATTTGCGAAGGCAGTCAGCGTATCTAGAGCGAATTCGCCCAATAGTAGAGTTGTCATCACCCTATCGGCGTGTGTTACTCAGACTACTCAGGCGCGCCGTTGCGGTGGGTATTTCTCCGCCTCTTCATATTGCGCGCGACCACTCGCCACGATGAGGTCCACTGCACTGTCCTCCCCCACCCGCGCATAGGTCAGATGATCGCGCCACGCGCCATCCATATGGAAGGCTTCCCGCGCCACGCCTTCGTACTCGAACCCACAGTTTTCCAGCACGCGTATCGACGGGACATTGCTGTCCAACACAGTCGCTTCAATTCGGTGGACGCCAACTCTCTTGGCATAATCCGACGCCAACGCCACTGCCGCAGTGGCGACCCCTCCACATGTAAAGCCGCTGCCGACCCAGTAGCCAATCCATGCGTGAGCGACGGGGAAAGGCGTAATACCGCCGAGTGTGAGCATGCCGGCGAACTGGCCGTCTACCTCAATGGTGGAGACAATCATGTCTCCCGCAGCCTCTGAACGACGCCAACTGCGCAGGTTACGGCGGAAAACAGAAGCCCTGTGGGCGTTATCCCAGTCGTCCTCGAGGGTTGGCTCCACGGGGCGCAAAATGGGCTCGTCGCGCAGCCGCAGTGCCCGCCATGCAGAGGCATCAGAGCGCTCTGGCACACGCAGGCGGACTCGGCCGCCACTGGTTACTAGACGAGAAGTACGCACAGCAACAATACTCGCGGTAGTGGAGTGAGGTTAGGCCTGGCGCGCCATGAACAGCACGTCAACTACATCTCCCGGACGCACGTGCAGCACGTCTTCCGGAATCACGATGAGGCTGTTGGCTTCCGACATACCGGCCAAAAGGTGGGCTTGCGCACCGCCGGAACCTCCCAGCGGCTGCACCATGTATTCGCCGGTCTCGCGGTCACGCATGAGCTGGCCACGGATGTAGCCACGGCGCTTCTCCGCCGACTCAATCGGGCCGACAGCACGAGCGGTGACAGCGCGGCGGCGGGGATTGCGCTTACCCAACGCCAGCCGAATGAGGGGACGAACCATGACCTCAAAAACGACCAATGCGCCGACCGGATTCGACGGCAGGAGGAACGTTGGAATCTTGTCATCTCCCAGCAGACCAAAGCCCTGGACCGAACCAGGATGCATAGCGATGCGGGAAACATCAACCTCGCCCAATTCAGCCAGCACACGGCGAATCTGCTCACCCGCGGCACCGCCGACAGCCCCCGTGATGACCAAAAGCTCACTGCGAATGAGCTGGCCTTCGATGATTTCTCGGATGCGACGGGGCTCACCGGTGGCAATACCCACTCGGTGTACCTCGGCCCCGGCATCGCGGCCGGCTGCAGCCAACGCGTAGGAGTTGACGTCGTAGACCTGACCGAGCCCCGGCGTGCGGTCAACATCGACCAACTCATTACCAATGGAAATCACGGACATACGCGGCTTGGGGTGCACCAAAACCTTCGAACGCCCCACCGCTGCCAGCAATCCAACCTGTGACGGCGAAATCACCGAGTCCAAGGACACAGCCACGTCACCCGGCTGCACGTCGTCGCCAACCTTGCGCACAAAGTCACCGGAGTAGACCGGATGGAGAACATTAACTCGACGGCCACCGCGGTCGGTCCAGTTTAGGGGCACGACGGCGTCGGCAAGCGATGGCAGCGGCGCACCAGTTTGTACGCGCACGGCCTGCTTCGGCTGTAGCCGCATCGGGTGATGCGAACCCGCTGTCACCTCACCGACAACAGGTAGCTCAACCTCGCGAAAATCAACATCACTCTGACGCGCATCCGGAGGTAAAGAACCAGATTCGCCGACGATATCGACAGCGCGCACCGCATAACCATCGATTGCTGACTGCACGAATCCCGGTAACGGCTGCTCAGCGATGACATCCTCAGCGCACAGCATGCCGAGGGATTCCGAAATAGCAACGCGCACAGGATCAGGCATCACAGCGTGTGCGGTGATTGCCGCCAACTGTTCTTCCACAGAACGCATGTTTTACCTTCCTCGGCACCAACCCGCGGTGCGCTTTATGGCTATTCAGCTTCTCAGTACAAGCCTCTATAAAAAGGCTTTAAGCCTGTTCATCCTGCGCCAGACGCTGCTGCATGTAGTCGCGCAGCCCCTCGCCGTAGTCCGGATGCCTGAGTCCAAAGTCTACGCAAGCACGAATGAAGCCACCAGGATTTCCCAGGTCATGGCGGAACCCCTTGTGAACGACCACATGAACCGGATGCCCCTCTTGAATCAGCAGCTCAATTGCATCGGTGAGCTGGTATTCGCCGCCCTTACCGCGCGGGATGCGACGCAGCGCATCGAAGATGGCGCGATCGAGCAAGTAACGTCCGACTGCAACGAAGTTGGATGGAGCATCCGCAGGGTCCGGCTTTTCCACCATGCCCTTGACTCGCTTCACATCGTCCCAGGCATCAGCGTCGGCCGCGTCAGCACCGAGCTCACCAGACTCCGCCGGGGTGGCGTCCTCAATATCGAAGACACCGTAGTTGTAGACCTCTTCATGAGGAATTTCCAGCGCACACAGCACCGAACCACCAAAGCGCTCGCGCACTTCCGTCATCCGATCCATCACGCCCACTGGGAGCACGAGATCGTCGGGAAGCATGACAGCAACGCTGTCCTCATCGTCTTCGAGCAGCGGCTCTGCGACCAGCACCGCATGCCCCAGGCCCAGCGGTCGATCTTGAACAACGGATTCCACGCGAATGACCTCGGTGGCGCGGCGTACCTTCGCTGCAATTTTGTCCTTGCCGCGCTCGGCGAGAGTCTGCTCAAGGTCCGGGCGCGGGTCGAAGTGCCCAAGCACACCATCCTTACTCGGCGCTGTGACAATAGCCAGGCGTTGCGCACCAGTGGCGGCGGCCTCTTCAGCAATCATCTCGATGCCCGGCGTATCAACTACGGGCAGCAATTCTTTCGGCACTGTCTTGGTGGCAGGCAAGAATCGCGTACCCATGCCCGCGGCAGGAACGATGACAGTTCGAACCGGAGTAGTCATGTCCGAACCAGACTCTTTAGACGATGAGACCATAATGGCAACGATACCTATATAACTTCCATTTGCTCGGAGGCTGACCCCGCTTTTTCAACGCATTAATCAGAAATTTTCTCCTGCGCTGACGACAGAGGTCGCTCCCCTACCTGACAGAGTAGGTTTGCAGGTATGGCTCCGCTTCCCGAAACCACGTCTGATTTCAAAGCCCGCACACGGCACGAGGTACTCGCCGCACGCGCCGCCAAGGGGCAGCGTGAGCGCATGCTTGACGACGAAGCACTGGTACAGCGGTTGCAAGAATGGTTATCCAACACCGTCGGCGACCTCGCAAAACCCGTCATTGCCGCTTATGTCCCCGCTGGTGACGAACCCGGCGCAAGCGTTTCTAGTTCGACTGGCGGTAAGCCCGGCCAGGGCTTTGTGGAGGCTCTGGCCAACGCGGTTTCCGGAGCACGAATTCTGCTTCCCGTCTGCCCGCCCGGTCCACCACAACCGCTGCACTGGGGTTACTACACCGGCAGCTTCAGCAAGGGTCGATTTGGACTCTTGGAACCTGTTTCGGTGGAAGACTCTGCTGGCCCAGCTGAGCTGGGTGTTGCCGACGCCATTATTCTGCCGGCAGTTGCGGCCGACCCCGCAACCGGGATGCGGTTAGGGCGTGGCGCTGGTTACTACGATCGCAGCTTGGTTTTCTCTCGACGCGACGACGATACGGCTGGGGTGAGAGCTGCGGCCATCGCTGTTGCGGTTTTCGACACCGAATTGCGCACGGAGCTTGCCTACGATGAGCACGACATTCCTGCTGATTATGTGATCACGCCAGCGGGGATTTCACAGATTTAATGGAACCGATTCCGGGATTTTCGCGCCTAACTTAATATGAGCCCAAAATATTCGTCCCGGTTTCCGCGTCCATTCCGGAAGCTCCGCCCCACAACTATTCGGCGGATGGTTGCCCTCACTGTTTTCCTATGCGCAGTCGGCCTGGCGGCGGTGGAGTCATTGACACCCCGCAGCGGCCATATTCGGGTAGTGGTTAGCGCCAAATCCATTGCCGCTGGCGCATCGGTGGCAGAACAAGATGTGGCTTTCAAGGACATTCCCCGGGAGCTCGTTCCCGGTGGAGCCGTAACGGACATCGCCTCTGTGCGGGGACGCACCCTGGCCACCGGCATGTCACCGAGAGAGATAATTACAGAGCAGCGAATGGTCGGCCCGTCACTTGCCAAGTCGCTGACGGGGACGTCGGAAAGCAAAATTATTGCCATCACGTTGACTGATGCGGGCATTGTGTCCGCTCTTCGCACTGGTGACAGCGTGGATATTGTGTCGACAGCGGATGAGCGCGGGGCGGCGGCGCCGCTTGCACACGGGGCAAGGGTGGTCAACATCGTCGACGATGAGGTGGTCTTGGTCGCTCTGCCCACCGGCGCCGCGGAGGTGGTGGCTGCGACATCGCTAGCATCTCCGCTCACACTGTTACTCGCGGGTTAGTGACCAAAATCTCACTGGTTCAAAGATTTTATGGTCCTGAACAGTGTTTTTCGCAGAAAGTTGACTTGTCCCACAACTTAGTGCGGGGATACAATGGCCAGGCAATTCAAAACTACGATTAGAGCTAAGAAGAGTGGCACTGCCAGATATCGCACTGCCCCGTTTCTCAAAATCGTATGGGCCTGCCATGAGCAACACGATGACTCACAGGTCTCGTTTGGTTTGTTCCGTTTCTACAGAAGGAAATTTCCTATGCTTAAGGGCTTTAAAGAGTTCATCATGCGCGGCAACGTCATCGACCTGGCGGTCGGTGTTGTCATCGGTGCTGCGTTCACCGCAATCGTCACTGCTTTCACCGACAGCCTGCTCGAGCCGCTGCTGAACACCATCGGTGGCGCTGAGGTCACTGGCCTTGGCTTCGAAATCATCAGCGGCAACCCGTCGACCTACCTTGACTTCGCAGCTGTCATCACCGCAGTCATCAACTTCCTGCTGGTCGCAGCGGTTGTCTACTTCGTCATCGTTGCTCCGATGAACAAGTTCAACGAGATGCGTGAGGCTCGTCTGGAGACCTCCGCTGAGCCGGAGGTCACCGAGGCTGACCTGCTGACTGAGATTCGTGACCTGCTGGCAGAGCAGAACGGCAAGCCGAAGACGGAGCTGAACTAGCTTCTAGCTGCTAGTTGCGAGCTTCCGATAAGAAGCTAACTAACGCTTTTTACACAGCGCTCATCCCCAATGGGGTGGGCGCTGTTTTGTCCAGTAGTCCGCATCAAAATCACGAGCATCCTCCGGGGATTCATCGTGATAGTGCACTGTGCGCGCAGTTTTCGCACTGCGCGACTGGGCAAAGTTTTTCGCTGGTGCACCTGCGCGACGACGCTGCCTACGGCTGCCACTGCGCGGCGCGGCTTGCTCAGGCTGATTGGGCTGCTTAGCGTCGCCCATTCCTAGACGCTCCAGCGGCAGAGATCGTCAAGCACATGTGAGACCAGCGGGAGAATTGTCGCCATGCCATCGCGCACTGCAGCGCGAGACTCCGCGAGATTGATAATCACAGTCTGACCGGACACGCCGGCCAAACCGCGGGACAGCCCCGCATCCAAGGCGCCAGCTCCCATACCGGAGTTACGAATAGCCTGCTCGATGCCCTGCAGCCGCACATCAAGAACCTTGCGAGTGGCATCCGGAGTCTTCGCACGAGGACCAACTCCAACACCGCCCACCGTGACGACCAAATCTGCGCCACCGACAACAGCGGTATCTAGAGCCTTCCGAATCTCACGCTTCACTGCACCCGTGCTGACCACGGCATCGACCGAGTAGCCGTCTTCTTCCAACAGCTCAACCATGAGCGAAGCCGCGCCATCCGGGTTCTCGAAATGGTCGCCCACGAGGACAACGAACGCATTTCGGACCTGGCCGTCGTCGTTGATAAGACGCTCCATCTCAGCGAGGTTGACGTCACTTGGCTCAGTACTCACGGTTTCACTCATCTGCTCTATCTCGCTTTCTCCCACAGCTTTTCACTCGAAGTTTCACTCGAAAACTCTTCTACAGATGGTGAGGTACTCACTCCACCACGCTGCCTATCAATCCTGGGCTTCTGCCAAGGTGACATCGACCGTTCGCTCGTTGCCGCCTCGCTCATCTGTAACTGTAAGTGTGACAGAATCCCCGATCCGATGCGACCGAATAGCCGCAATTAGTGCAACGCCGTTGTCAAGTGTGCGGTCATCAACCTTGGTAATCAGGTCACCGTCTTTCAGCCCCGCTTTATCAGCTGGGCCGCCTGGCGTTACCTCTCGCACCAGTGCACCACGTGCAATCGGACGCGAATCGATCTGGGCGCCAATGACAGGCATCCGCGCCTTACCGGAATCAATCAGGTCTTCCGCTATGCGACGAGCCTGATTAACCGGAATTGCGAAACCAAGGCCAATGCTGCCCGCCTGTTCCGATGCCTCACTGTTAGAGGCAATCACGCTGGGCACACCGATGAGGTTGCCTTCCATGTCCACTAGCGCTCCGCCGGAGTTACCCGGATTAATCGCCGCATCGGTCTGGATTGCATCAATGACGGAGGACTGACCGTCTTCACCAGCGGCGGTCACCGGACGGTTCTTAGCGGAGACAATGCCCTGCGTAACAGTGGAGGTCAGTCCCAGTGGCGAACCAACGGCCACCACTTCCTGGCCAACCTGAACCTGCGAGGAGTTGCCGAGCGAGATTGGGCGCAGCCCGTTAACACCTTCAATTCGAATAACGGCAATATCCGTAGCCGCATCCCCTGCAACCAGAGTTGCCGGGTGCGTGGTGCCGTCGGAAAGCAGGACTTCCATATGTGCGTCCGGACCCGCGCCTGCGACGACGTGATTATTCGTCAGCACCAGACCGTCAGACGACAGAATGGAACCTGACCCCGACGCCGTGCCCCGCTCCGAGGCAGTGGTGATGGACACGACACTGGGAAGGACCTTCTGCGCGACCTTCTCCACGGACCCCTCAGCTGCTGCTACCTGACGGGTTTCCGCAGGCTTATCCAGCGCGTTATCCGCGGGGGCCGACGACTGCGAGTTGTGAACTACCCATGCGCCGACACCGCCACCGATACCGGCCGAGCACAGCATCAGGGCAGCGACTGCCAGCGCCCCCATGCCCTTAGCCCCCTGGGCACCCTTGGTCTTCTGCTGATTGGCCGCAACGTCCCACTCTGAACCGCCTCCGTAAGCGCCGTTCGGCTGAGGCGGGATGGTGTTGTAGTGGGAATTCTCCCAGCCGCGCTCATTGACAGAAAACTGGTTTGTCTCACCAGCATCCCCCATGGCACGGTTCTCGCTGAAGTTGTGAGATTGCGAGGAGTAGTGTCCCCGCTCATCTCCTCGCGAGGAATCGTTGAAAGAGTTGCTCATACGTAATACCTTGCACTGTCTGTCTAACAATTGGCTGAGAGCAGTCTGCGGTCTCGCCGATAATTCCCCGAATGAAACACCGAATCCCCGCCACACACTTCCTTAAAAGGCCGCGCGCAGCGGGGATTACATCAGCTTTGACGTGGGATTATGCGTTTCTAGCTAGGCTCTTGAGCTGAATCGGAGTCGTCACCTTTTCCGCTGTGCGGACTGCCCGGCAGAGTCACTCGCATCAAGGCACCGCCATCATCGGACTCATCGGCAGTAATCGTGCCCCCGTGGCGGACGATGACCGACTTCACAATGGCCAAGCCCAGGCCGGATCCAGGCATCGACCGCGACTGAATGGAACGGTAGAAACGCTCGAAGACCTTGTCTCGATCTTCCTTCGGGATACCTGGCCCCGAGTCCGCCACCGTGAACTCAGCGACAACCTCGCTGAGCGGCGTTAGACGAACCCGCACGGTGCCATTTTCTGGCGACCACTTTGCAGCATTGTCCATTAAGTTCAAAACTGCGCGACCAAGACCCGCCGAATCCCCGTAGACATACCACGGAGCTGTCTGCACATCGAAGGTAATATCCGGACGACGACGCTCAACACGCGCCAGCGACGTGGAAATGATTTCGTCGACATCGACATGCTCAATAACCTGTTGCGGGCCATCTTCGCGTGCCAGATCAACCAGGTCGCCGACCAACGTCGACAGCTCTTCCAGCTGTGCGATGACGTCAGCTTCCAGATCCGCGCGATCTTCATCCGAGATTGCCGCTCCCGAACGGGAGGCCATCATCAGCAGTTCAATATTTGTGCGTAACGACGTCAGCGGAGTCTTCAACTCATGACCAGCATCTGCAACCAGCTCCGCTTGCTTAATGCGCGACGCTTGAAGTGCAGCCAACATCTCATTGAAGCTGCGGGTAAAGCGTGCAAGCTCATCGTCGCCCTCCACAGGGATTGGGCGCAGCTCGTCGGTCTCCGTCACTCGCTCCGCAGCAATGCGCAGCCGAGTGACCGGGCGCAGACCCGTTGTTGCCACCGTAATACCTGATCCGATTGCGAAGAGGATTCCGATAGCAGAGATACTCAGCAGCACTGCACTGAGCGCTTTCAAGACCGACTGCGTCGAGCTCAGATCCTGCGACAGGATTAGCGTCGCACCGTCTTCGGAGCGGACTGCGTATACGCGACGGCCGTTGTACTCATCGGTGCGAATCGATTCCTGTCGATTCCCCCGCAACACCGCAAGTTCGGGGCCACCAATAGAGATAGAGCCACCGCCTTTGCCCGCCACACTGCCGTGGGCAAAGTACACCGCGTCCAAATCGGGGTTCAGAATCCTGTTCGAGTCCGCTTCAAAGGAGGGGCCAATGGCAAACTCCGAAGCGTACGGTGACATCAGCAGCTTTTCCGCCTGGCTACGGAGGTTACTGTCCACCTCGCGGTATAGCGCTGCCTGCACAGTAAAAAATGCAGCCAGCGTCATCAGCCCCACCGACATCGCCACAATGAGCGCTGTCAGAATAGTCAGCCGCCAACGCAGCGAAGGGATACGCGAGCTCCGCGGCAGGCCGGGAAGCGATTCCCCTGCCATCGTCTCAGTATTCGCGGACTTCTCTTGCTTACCGACGGTACCTTGCCCCGGATTGGCCTCCGTGGCAGAACGCTGATTTGATTGCACGCCACCGCCGGTCGAACGACGACGGCGCAACATCACGGTGCGGTCTCCCGCATCACATAACCGACACCACGAACGGTGTGAATCAGACGCGGCTCTCCCTCTGCCTCCGTCTTGCGACGCAGGTAGCCAATGTAGACCTCCAGCGCATTGCCGGACGTCGGGAAGTCATAGCCCCAGACATCCTCCAAAATGGCGGTACGGGAGAGCACACGCCGCGGGTTGCTCATCAGCAATTCCAGCAGCGCAAATTCTGTACGAGTGAGACTAATGCGACGTTCACCGCGGAAGACTTCACGAGTTTCCGGGTCCAGGGAGAGATCCTCAAACTGCAGAGTTGCGGCATCCTCCATCGCAGGCACTTCCAAAGCAGAACGACGAAGTAGCGAACGGACACGAGCGAGCAGCTCTTCCAATGCGAACGGCTTGGGCAGGTAGTCATCTGCGCCGGCATCAAGACCAGCTACGCGCTCGGAGACCGAATCACGTGCAGTCAACATCATGACCGGCAGATCATCGCCTTCGCTGCGCAGCCGACGGCAAACATCCAGGCCGTCGAGCTTCGGCATCATGACATCCAAAATGGCCAAATCCGGACGATCCTTGGCAATCTTTTCCAAGGCCTCTGCGCCATCCTCGGCGAGCTCGACCGTGTAGCCATTAAAAGTCAACGATCGCCGCAACGCTTCGCGTACCGCTTGATCGTCATCAACTACCAAAATCTTCATACTGCCCATTGTGCCTTGAAAATATAAGGCGAGTGTAAATGTGACACAGATTCTTCGTGAGAGTGCTCCCATAAAACTCGGCCATACAACTGAAAAACCTCACCCCATCGCCAAGTACAAGCGATGGGGTGAGGCTTAAAAAGCTCTTTACCAACTGTTCCTTACATACTGAACACACTCTGGGCGCGCGAAGCGCTCGGCGGTCCAGCGAGGAACGTTGTCAGCATCCTAAAAGATGCGCGTTAGAACTTCTCGACGTCAACCAGGCCGAGCTGAACAGCCTTGGCGATGCGACGAGGAACGTTGTAGACGCGGCCGTTTACCTTGACTTCCTGGAGAGCGACGTTGTTGCTCTTCCACTGGGAACGACGAGCGCGGGTGTTAGCACGCGACATGCGACGCTTTGGTACTGCCATTTTCTTATTCCCCTCCTATTCTTAGTTCTTCTTCGCGCGGCGAATGCGGTTACCGTAACGGCGCTGGAACTTCTCGACGCGACCAGCGGTGTCCATGACACGCTGAGCACCGGTCCAGAACGGGTGCGACTCGCTGGTGACGTCAACGACGATCAGCGGGTACTCGTTACCGTCTTCCCACTCGACAGTGCGGTCGGAGGTGGCGGTGGAACGGGTAAGGAAAGAGTGACCCGTGCCTGCGTCCTTGAAAACCACCGGGTGGTAATCAGGATGGATGTCCTTCTTCATTAATTCTCGTTTCCCTCAGGATTGAACTTCAGGTCGCTTTCCCCCAGCTAAGAGTGAGAGAATCGTGCCTGAGTTGGGTACGAACACGACTTACAATGACACGCACCGGGTCAATATTTCTATAAACCGGCATGTGACACTCGATGGAATATTACAGGCTCGAGCCCGAAAATTAAAAAAGGGCCCTGCACTAACGCCCGTCGACAAGCACGAACTCTATGACGACACTCGAGAGTCGCGCCGAGAAAACCACAGTGGAACAGCGATTAGGTTATCCCGCAACTCGTGTGTAAACTGTTCTCTCGCTGTTGTCTAGTTATTCGTTTACGCGCTCAGCGTCGAGTGTCAGTGGGCAGCGCCCCGGAAAAGGCCAGGTGGATTCCTCGGTTATTCAATAATCCGGCGTGGCGCACCAGTGATGTCGGCATTGGGCGGCAAGGAAGCAAAGGAATCCCTATGTCGGCGATTTGCCAGGTTACGGGACGCAAGCCGTCTTTCGGCAAGACCGTGTCCCACTCCCACCGGCGCACGTCGCGCCGTTGGAACCCCAACGTGCAGCGTAAGAAGTTCTACCTCGCCTCTGAGGGGCGTCACATCACTCTGAATGTGTCCCCGAAGGGTCTGAAGACCATCGACAAGTACGGTATCGAGGCTGTTGTTGCTCAGATTCGTGCACGTGGGGAGAAGATCTAAAAAATGGCACGTAATGACATTCGTCCAATCATCAAGCTGAAGTCCACTGCGGGCACCGGTTACACCTACGTGACCCGTAAGAACAAGCGCAATACCCCGGACCGTATCACCATTAAGAAGTACGATCCGGTTGTCCGCAAGCACGTCGAATTCCGCGAGGAGCGCTAATTCATGGCTAAGAAGTCCAAGATTGCCAAGAACGAGCAGCGCAAGGAAATCGTCGCTCGTTATGCAGAACGTCGCGCTGAACTGAAGCGCATCATCAAGTCCCCGCACTCCACTGACGAAGAGCGCATGGACGCACAGTACGAGCTGAACCGTCAGCCGCGTGACGCGTCCCCGATTCGCGTCCGCAACCGTGACGCTGCAGATGGTCGCCCGCGCGGCTACCTCCGCAAGTTCGGTCTGTCCCGTGTCCGCGTTCGTGAGATGGCCCACCGTGGCGAACTCCCGGGCGTCCGTAAGTCCAGCTGGTAAGTCGAGGAGCACCAATGAAGCGCAATCACTCTAACAAGAAGGCGCGGATGGAGCAGTCCCGCCGCCCGAAGAAGAACCCGCTCAAGGCCGCAGGCGTTGAGAAGGTTGATTACAAGGACATTAACCTGCTCCGCCAGTTCATCTCTGACCGTGGCAAGATTCGTTCCCGCCGCGTCACCGGTCTGACTCCGCAGCAGCAGCGCCAGGTCGCTACCGCTGTGAAGAACGCCCGCGAGATGGCACTCCTGCCGTTCACCAGCCGCTAAAGATGGCTGGTCGGCGGGAGCCGATCATTCGAACACCCGCCGAAAGGCCTTATTTACGCGCTGGCCGCATGACGATACATGCGATAACAGCGTAAAACGGACTCAGTCCTTCCCCACCGAGGGGATTGGATTGGGTCCGTTTTTTATTGTCTAAAATATGCACTTATGCCCGCTCTCACCGAAATATTCACCGGCTTTGGTTCCGTCGCAGTACTGATCATTGTTGGCTGGTTGTTTGGGCGCAGTGAGATCGTCGATAAGCGGGCATCTTTTACCCTGAACATGGTCGTGTTCTGGATCGCGATGCCGTGCATGCTCGCGCACACTCTCGCAACGGCGGATTCGGCGAGCGTCTTCGGTTCGGCGTTTGGTGTCGCGGCACTGTCGGCGCTTGGCACGGCGGCGTTCTACCGGATTTTTGTGGCGCCCATGTACAAACAGCGCGGCGCCGATGCAGTGGTCGGCGCGATGTCGTCGAGTTACAACAACGTCGCTAATCTCGGCGTGCCGATCGCTGTCGCAGTGCTTCACGACGCTACCGCCGTCGTCCCTGCCCTTATCTTTCAGATTGCCTTCTATGCGCCCGCTTCCATGACCGTGCTGGAAATCCTCACTAACCGCGGCCATTTCCGACCGCGCAATGTCATCATGGCACCGCTGAAGAACCCGATCTTTCTGGCGGCGATGGTGGGACTTGCGGTTAATGCGTTTGCTATCAAACTACCTCAGTTCGTAGCGCATCCAGTGGGGCTATTGGGGCAGGCCGCGGTGCCAATGGCACTTTTGGCCTTCGGTATTAGTTTGCATGGCATGCCGTTTATGGAAGCCGGCCGCTCCCCTCGTCGCGCCGTCGTGGTGGCGTCTACGCTGAAGCTTTTCCTGCACCCCGCGCTGGCTCTCCTGTTCGGCCATTTTGTCTTTGGTCTCAGCGGGCATGCGCTGCTGGCAGCTGTGATTATCGCCGGCCTGCCGACAGCCCAGAACGTCTACACCTTCGCCTCCCGTTTCGGCCGGAACCTTGAACAGGCGCGCGATTGTGGCGTGATTACGACAATCGCCTGCTTGCCGACGGTCCTTTTGTTCACCCTGCTGTTGAGTTAGGGGACTCTTCCCGACGGCCTGGAGAGAATCTCGTTACCCTTGGAGGCGTGGAGATTCTGAAGACACTTCTCGAGGCCGACCCGTCCGTGCCTCGTTTGACCTGTTATGACGAAACTACCGGCGGTCGTACTGATCTATCGGCCCAAACTCTGGACAACTGGGCCAGCAAGATCGCCAACATGCTGCACGATGAGTTCGACCTCGTCGCCGGAGACCAAGTATGGATTGACTTGCCGTTGATTTGGCAGTCCGCCTGCATCATCCTGGGCTGCGAGCGTGCTGGCGTCACCGTTAGCGATGAGGAGCCGCTGGTCGTATTCACCACTGTCAGCAACGTCAGCACGTGGGAAGAGAAGTTCCCAGATGCCTACCTCGCAGTGCTTACCGACGATCCCTTTGGCCGCGGTGTCGTGGAATGCGGTGATGATATTCCACCGGGAGTCATTGACTTTGGTCCGGAAGTTCGTTTCCACCCAGACGCATATCTAGGCGCAGGCCCGGACTCCGACCAAACCCCCGTTATTGGGGAAAAGTCGGCTGCAGAACTGCTTTCATCTGCTGGCGATTATGCGGACGAGATGCAGCTCACGCCCGGTTCCCGCGTCGTTTCCGACGGCTGGCTGGTGCCTGATTCTTCACAGGTCACCGCAGATAAATGGGCATGTAATGTGCTGTCGGCTTGGGTTCGTGGAGGTGCTGCCGTCGTCGTGCGCGGTGGCGATAGCGAGCGTGTCACTGCTATTTCTACGGCCGAAAAAGCCCGTGTGATTTAGTCGCAGCTGTCCCGTCGAGAAGCGCTCTAAGTAGTCGCGATAACCTGGAAACCGTGATTACCCGACCATATATTCTTGCGATTCTCGCCCTCATCAACGTCTTGGGCGCACTGGCTGTATGGGATCTGAGCCCATGGTGGTGGATTCTGATGGCCTTCATCCTCTTCCTGGATGTTGTGGCTATCTATGACATGCTTCAGAGGAAGCACTCCATCTTGCGGAACTTCCCGGTCATCGGCCATCTGCGCTACATGGGTGAGACCATTCGCCCTGAGATGCAGCAGTACTTCATCGAACGCAACTTCGACGGCGCTCCATTCGACCGCGATACCCGTACCGTGGTCTACGAGCGTGCGAAGGGGCTGTCCTCGAAGAAGTCATTCGGTACTGAGCGAAAGATTAATGCGCCCGGCTACGAGTACGTCCGCCACTCGATGGCGCCGAGCCAGCACGTCATCGAGGATCCGCGCGTAGATATTGGCGGTCCGGACTGCGCCCAGCCGTACTCAGCGTCTATCTTCAACATCTCAGCCATGAGTTTCGGCTCTCTGTCCCCTAACGCTGTCATGGCAATGAATAAGGGCGCGAAGCTGGGCAACTTCGTACAGGACACCGGCGAGGGCGCTATCAGCCCTTACCATTTGAAGTATGGTGCCGACCTCTATTGGCAGCTGGGTTCCGGTTACTTCGGTGCGCGTACCGAGGATGGCGACTTCGATCCGGAGCTCTTCCGCGAAAAGGCTAAGATTCCGCAGGTCAAGGCAACCTATCTGAAGGTTAGCCAGGGCGCAAAGCCTGGACTCGGCGGCATGCTGCCAGGTCACAAGGTCAATGAGGAAATCGCGGCTACTCGCCACGTACCAGTTGGCAAGGGTGTGATGAGCCCGCCGTACCACCGCGTCTACTCCACCCCGCGTGAACTTGTTCGGTTTATGGGCACCATGCGCGAGCTCAACGGTGGCAAGCCGGTCGGTTTCAAGCTGTGTGTTGGCTCCCAGCTTGAGTTCCTCGCCGTGTGCAAGGCCATGCTGGAAGAGAACATCACCCCGGACTTCATCATCGTCGACGGCGCTGAAGGCGGCACCGGCGCTGCACCGCTGGAATACTCCGACCGCGTTGGCCTGCCGCTTACCGACGGCCTGATTCTCGTCCATAACGCGCTCGTAGGTGCCGGTCTGCGAGATCGCATTAAGCTCGGTGCGTCCGGCAAGGTCATTACTGGCTTCGATATTGTGAAGCGCATGTGCATCGGTGCTGACTTTGTGAACTCGGCTCGCGGCATGATGATGGCCACCGGCTGTATCCAATCTCAGCTATGTCATACAAACACCTGCCCGGTGGGTGTGGCTACCCAGGATCCGAGCCTGTGGAAGGCCCTGGATGTCGACGACAAGGGTCAGCGTGTGGCCAACTATCACAATGCCACGGTCGCGGAAGCAGCTAGCCTATTGGCATCGATGGGCCTGAATAGCTTCTCTGAGCTGGGGCCGTCCCACCTGCTGCGGCGCACCAATGAGCAGGTCGGTGAGACCTACGCGGAGCTCTACAACTGGCTGCAGCCAGGCGAGCTGCTGAGCGGAACTCGCTTCCACAACTGGGCCGAAGCCTGGGAGACCGCCGACCCGGACACGTTCCACTACCCCGCAGTTCATATGCGCGGGTAGTTCGGGGCTGGTTGCGCGCCCTACTCACCCATCAGCTTCTTGCGCAGACGCTCGTCCTTTTCCAGGACCTGATCGCGCATGTTGGCCTGGTAGTTCTCCATCGCCACAATGAGCTCCGGGTAACCGGCCGAGAGAATACGCACAGCCAGCAGGCCAGCGTTCTTAGCGCCGCCCACACCGACGGTTGCCACCGGAACGCCGCCCGGCATCTGAACGATTGACAGCAGGGAATCGACACCCTCCAGGTTCTCCAACGCGCGTGGCACGCCGATAACCGGCAGCGGAGTGGCCGACGCAACCATGCCCGGCAGGTGTGCTGCACCACCGGCGCCAGCGATAATGCAGCGCAGCCCCTTGTCAGCGGCGGACTTTGCGTAGTCAATCATGCGTTCCGGAGTGCGGTGTGCAGAGACCACACCTACCTCAAAGGGAATTCCGAACTCAGCCAAGACCTCCGCTGCGGGCTCCATGGTCGGCCAATCCGAGTCCGACCCCATAATCAGACCGACCAGCGGACCGGTTACGTTGGCCAACTTCGGGCTTGCCACCTGGTTTGCTTCAGCCAATGTTGTCTCCTTGAGATAGCAATCTAATTCTTATACAGCGCCAGCCACCTATGCGGTGTAGCCGTCTGCCCACACGCCATCGACGATGTAGCCAGCAGCGAGGTTGGCAACCCGCCGGGTCTCCGCGATGCCTTCCGGGCTTGCGTCGTAGCCGCACAGGTTGACGTGCCCCAGCTTACGTCCAGGGCGCCAATCCTTCCCGTACCAGTGAATCTTCGCTGATGGGAAACGACGCCATACCTCAGCAAAACGCTGTGAAATAGGTACATCCGAGGCCTCATCGCCACCGAGCGTATTGACCATTACCGTCACCGGCGCAGTCGGGCGAGTGGAACCCAGTGGCATGTCAGCAACTGCACGCAGGTGCTGCTCAAACTGGCTGGTCTCACAGCCGTCCTGCGACCAGTGACCAGTGTTGTGTGGCCGCATGGCCAACTCGTTGACAAAAATCTCCGGATTGCCGTCAGCATCGACGGTTTCGAACAGCTCAACTGCCAGCGCGCCGGTTACTCCCAGCTCGGAAGCGATGGTCACACTGAGCTTTTCGGCCGCTCTCGCAAGGTCGTCGGCAAGCCCTGGCGCCGGGCAGATTGCCTCAACACAGATGCCGTCACGCTGCACGGACTCGAGGACCGGCCAGGCCTTGACCTCGCCCGACGGCGTGCGCGCACACATGGCCGACAACTCACGAACCAGCGCGACCTTCCGCTCGGCCATCAGCGGCACGTCCTTGCCCAGCAGTTCGTCGACAAGCGCACGCAGATCCTCGCGGTCCTTCGGGAACCACACGCCGTGACCGTCGTAACCGCCGCGGCGAGCCTTCAGGCAGACGGCACCGTCAACGCGGTCGAAGAATGCTTCGGCATCCTCGGCGGACTCAATTGCAGCGTAGGCAGGTACTGGAGCGCCCAGTTCCTCCAGGCGCTGGCGCATCAGCAGCTTATCCTGCGCGTACAGCAACGCCGACGGCTGAGGCTGAACCGAGTAGCCCATCTCGGTCAGCTTGTTGAGGAATTCGGTGGGAACGTGCTCATGGTCGAAAGTCACGGCCTGCGCACCGGCGACAGCGCGCTCAACATCTTCCCAGACGTGGTAGTCGCCGATGATAACGTCCGCACACACCTGCGCTGCGGAAGCATCCGGCGAACCGGCGAGCAAACGGATGGACTGTCCCAGCTCAATGGCCTCAGTCTGCATCATACGAGCCAGCTGACCGTCACCAATCACCGCCACAACCGGCACGCCATCAGCATGCGCGGGATGCTGCGCAGCAGTTAGCGCTGCAGCGGAATTAGAAGTGGAATTAGTGGAGTTTTCAGGGGTATCCGAAGCAATCACACCCCTGATTGTAGGTTATGACCCAAAATTCTAAGTCAACCGGGAGACCAACTTAGCCACCTTACGAGAGCTGGGAATATCTTCCACAGCCAGCGGCGGGCCGAAACTGCGGGTGTGCAGATACAGCACGCCGCCCTTGCGATTGACCGCACGTACCGAACGCAGATCAATCGAGACCACCTGCGGGCGCAGAATGCCACGGCGCAGAATAATTCGCCTATCAGTCAGTACGAACCGCTCCCCCAGCCAACTTAGTACCGGACGAACGACGCGCCAGAGAATAAGCCCCAGCCACGCGAAGAGCAGCAGCTGACGCACACCTTGCAGATCTCCCGGAGCAATCGCAGGGCCGTCGATAAAACCAATCAGCAACCAGCAGACGCCCGTGATAACCATGAGTTCCAAGAGCGGCCACACCAGCCGACCAAAAGTTGGATTGGTGTCCAGCAGAATTGCCTCGCGCGTGTCCAACTCATCATCGGGAAAGGCCATACAGCACTACCCCCGCTCCGAATCAGCCTGCGGGGACGCATAGCCGCCGTCAGTGGCACGAACATGGAACACGTCACCGGCCGCAACAAAGTGACTTGTGCCAGCTTCATCGGTGACGATCAATTCGCCGTCGGCACGCACGCCAACCGCCTTGCCCACCAGCACGCGATCCCCCGGCAACTCCACGCGCACGTTCGAACCGATGGTCGCGCACACCGCCTCGTAGTCCCGCAGCAGCTCCGCATCGCCCTTTCGCCACTGCGCTTGACGACGTCCCAGCGCACGCAGCACACCAGCGGAGATGTCGTCGCGGTCGAGGTTTTCCGCTCCCGCCAGGTATAGCGAAATGGCGTGTGGCACCGGCAGCTCATCTTCCTGCAGGGAAACGTTGATGCCGATTCCCGGAATGAGAATTGGCGGTGTCAGCGACGCGGCCTCCACCAGAATTCCGCAGAGCTTACGACCGTCAACCAGGACATCGTTCGGCCACTTCAGGGAAACGCGTTCAGGCGCAAGACCCGCAACTTCCACAACAGCATCGACAACTGCGAGGCCCGCGACTAACGGCAACAGACCCAGTTGCTCGGGTGCGAGCCCTTCCGGGCGCAGCAGCGCGCTGAGTGCAATGGACGCACCCTTCGGGGCCGTCCAACTACGACTCAGTCGACCGCGACCTGCGGTCTGCTCCGAGGCGATAAGCGCACTGAGATCTGCCACCTGCCCCAGTGCCGCCTGTTTCCGAAGATCAGCGTTGGTCGAACCAGTGGTTTCGACAACCTCAATGGAATTCCAGCCCGGCGCGGCTGCGCGCACACGCGTGGCGTCAAGAGGCTTGCGGGAAGCAACAATCCTGGGGTTGGTCATGCACAGCAGTCTAGCGCCATGGCCGGATTCACTGAGTCGTGACCTTTCTCAAGAGCTCGACAGCGTGAGAATCATCACAGCTCGCCTGCTTTACTATTTTCCTTCCCAAACACTACATTCCATAACATGACTATTTCCTCACGTTTGGCGGCGGAGCAACACACCACCGCTTTTCTCAATGAAGACCTTCTACGCCGACGCACTGCTGCACTGACTCCGATGGGGTCGCGGGGCTACGACAAGCTCAAACTGACTGAGCGCATGAATGCCCGCGAGCGCATTGACTACCTGCTGGACGAAGGATCTTTTGTCGAATTTGATGCGCTAGCCCGCCACCGCACTACCGCATTTGGGATGGAAGCCAAACGCCCCGTGACCGACGGAATCATCACCGGCTGGGGAACCATAGACGGCCGTGAGGTCTGCATCTTCTCTCAGGACGGCACAATCTTCGGTGGTGCACTCGGAGAGGTCTACGGCGAAAAGATGGTCAAGATTCAGGAACTTGCCATCACTACCGGCCGCCCCCTTATTGGCATGTACGAAGGCGCCGGCGCCCGCATCCAAGATGGCGCAGTCTCACTGGACTTTATTGCCCAGACGTTCCACCACAACGTTCGCGCCAGCGGCGTCATTCCGCAGATTTCAGTCATTTTTGGTGCCTGTGCGGGCGGAAATGCCTACTCCCCAGCACTGACGGACTTCGTTGTCATGGTGGAGGAAAGCTCCCGTATGTTCGTCACCGGCCCTGACGTAATCGAAACAGTCACTGGCGAAAAAATCAGCCAGCACGAGCTCGGCGGCGCCGACACCCATATGGAGATCGCCGGAAACTCCCACTACACCGCCACTAGCGAGCAGGATGGACTCGACTGGGTCTGCGATTTGCTGGACTACCTCCCCAACAACACAACCTCCCCCGCGCCCAGCTGGGATTCCGATGCCAGTGACGAAATCACCGACACTGATCGCACCCTCGACAGTCTCATTCCCGACAGCCCATCCACGCCGTACGACGTGCATGAAGTCATCTACGCGCTTTGCGACGATGCGGAGTTCCTGGAAATCCAGGAAAACCGGGCAGCCAATGTCGTAATTGGCCTTGGCCGTCTCAATGGTCAATCTGTTGGGTTTGTCGCTAATCAGCCCATGGAATTCGCGGGCTGCCTAGATATCGATGCAGCGGAGAAGGCCGCGCGATTCGTCCGAACCTGCGATTGTTTCAACATTCCACTCGTCTTTCTCGTAGACGTACCCGGCTTTCTCCCCGGTTCAAATCAAGAACACCAGGGAATTCTGCGCCGTGGCGCTAAATTGCTCTATGCGTATGCAGAAGCAACCGTTCCTAAAATCACCGTCACCATGCGCAAGGCCTATGGCGGTGCTTATTGCGTGATGGGGTCAAAGGGGCTCGGCGCGGATGTAAATCTGGCTTGGCCGACGGCACAGATCGCCGTGATGGGCGCCTCTGGCGCAGTACGCTTCCTCCATCGTGCCGAGATTCGAACCGCCACCGAAGCAGCTCTCGCAGCAGATCCAGCGGCCGATAGATTTGGCACTCCCGAGAGTGTGAAAGAACTCATTGCTGAACTGGAAATGGGATACGAGCAACACATGCTCACGCCTTATCGTGCCGCCGAACGGGGGTTAATTGATGAAGTCATCCTCCCCTCCGAGACACGAACTCGAGTGATAAAAAATCTGCGCCTGCTAACTTCAAAGAAAGTACCGTGGCCTGCGCGCAAGCACGGCAATATTCCACTGTAAGAGCAGGCTTTTTGCTGTACAACGAGCTAGTCATTACCCCTACTTTTGTTAACAGCGATTGCCCCCAACTACCTCCCCCCGTTTTCGAAACGTAAACTAGTTGGTATGACGACTGCCGCAAATACATCAACCGGTGAAACCCCGGATTTGACCACTACTGCTGGAAAGCTGGCCGATCTGCGAGCCCGTCTCGCAGAGACCCAGGCTCCAATGGGCCAGGCCAGCATTGACCGCGTCCACGACAAGGGCAAGATGACCGCTCGTGAGCGCATCGAGTTCCTCTTGGACGAGGGCTCGTTCGTGGAGGTTGACGCTCTCGCACGTCACCGCTCCAAGAACTTCGGCCTCGACGCCAAGCGCCCTGTCACTGACGGTGTTGTGACAGGCTACGGCACCATCGATGGCCGCCAGGTCTGTGTCTTCTCGCAGGACGGCGCCATCTTCGGTGGCGCGCTCGGTGAAGTCTACGGTGAAAAGATTGTCAAGATCATGGATCTGGCCATCAAGACCGGTGTCCCAATTATCGGCATCAACGAGGGTGCTGGTGCCCGCATCCAAGAGGGCGTTGTTTCCCTCGGCCTCTACTCCCAGATTTTCTTCCGAAACACCCAGGCTTCTGGTGTTATTCCACAGATCTCCCTGATCATGGGCGCCTGCGCTGGTGGCCACGTCTACTCCCCGGCTCTGACCGACTTCATTGTCATGGTCGATGGCACTTCCAAGATGTTCATCACCGGCCCGGACGTTATTAAGACCGTCACTGGCGAAGAGGTCACACAGGAAGAGCTGGGTGGCGCTGGTACTCACATGAGCACCTCCGGTACTTCGCACTACACCGCCGCTGATGACGAAGACGCTCTGACTTTCGTTCAGGAATTAGTCAGCTACCTGCCGTCCAACAACCGCGCTGAGGCTCCTCGCATGGAGGCTGAGCCGTTCGAGGGCTCCATCGCTGACAACATCACTGAGACTGACCTCGAGCTCGACACGCTGATTCCGGACTCCCCAAACCAGCCGTACGACATCAAGGACGTCATCACCCGTCTGGTCGACGACGAGGACTTCCTGGAAATTCAGGAGGACTACGCACAGAACGTGGTCATCGGCTTCGGTCGCGTGGAGGGTCGCTCGGTCGGTTTCGTCGCCAACCAGCCGATTCAGTTCGCTGGCTGCCTCGACATCAAGGCATCCGAGAAGGCGGCTCGCTTCGTCCGCACCTGTGACGCCTTCAACATTCCGATCATCATGCTGGTTGACGTTCCAGGCTTCCTGCCGGGCACCAACCAAGAGTTCGACGGCATCATCCGCCGTGGCGCCAAGCTGCTGTACGCATATGCTGAGGCCACCGTCCCGAAGATTACCGTCATCACCCGTAAGGCCTACGGCGGAGCTTACTGTGTGATGGGCTCCAAGGACATGGGCGCTGACATCAACCTGGCATGGCCGACCGCTCAGATTGCGGTCATGGGTGCTTCCGGCGCTGTCGGCTTCATCTACCGCAAGGAGCTCAAGGCTGCTGCGGCCGAGGGCAAGGATGTCGTCGCACTGCAGAAGGAGTACGAGGCAGAGTACGAGGCCACCCTGGTCAACCCGTACATGGCTGCTGAGCGCGGCTTCATCGACGCCGTTATCCCGCCGAGCGAGACCCGCGGCCAGATCATCGAGGGTCTGCGTCTACTGGATCGCAAGGTTGTTAACGTACCCGCCAAGAAGCATGGGAACATTCCGCTGTGACCGATTCCAAAAACACCCCAGCAACCGAAGACAAGGACGCCGCTACAGCCCCGGCTGCACCGTTCATGTCCGTCCTCAAGGGCAACCCGTCTGACGCTGAAACTGCCACGCTCGCGCTTTTGTTCGCAGGTATGGCAGCAGCCGGCGGCGCCCCAGAGGACCGCGGCCCGCGCAACAACTGGGGTCGGCTGGAAGAGGGTTTCCACCAGCCGCACCAGCACGTACCGGGCACGTTCCGCAACGTCCATTTCTACTAGTACAGCTACCGCTTAGCGCGTAGTCGTTACCGCACGCTAGCTGCGTCGATTCGCTAGCACAAAGCGCCACCATCGGGTTTTCCGATGGTGGCGCTTTGGTTTTTGTTACTGCCTTAGCCTTGACCACTGCTTATTACTAGCGTTGTTCACCCAGCGACTCGCCATCAAACTCGTCATCGAGCTCCCGGTCCAGCCGACGCTGATCACGGTTGCGAGCTACCGGCCACACCACCTTGAACAGGAAATACACAAACGCCAGACCGATGGCAGCACCCACCACAGCGCCGGCAATGAATCCCCACGATTCCGATAGTGCCCCACCAGCGCTTGCCTCAGAGAGCAATTGCACTCTGATAAAACCAATCAGCCACAGCCCAATGACGGCTACGAGTGCTGCAATCTCGCCTTTTGTAAGACCATTAATCTTCGGCATTGGCACTTGACGTCGCAACCACCGCTGCGAAAACAGGAGTCCAACCAGCGGCATCAAGATGATTGCCACTGTCACGCCCACCATCTTTGGCTCTGGAATGAGCCAAATCAGTACCGTTGCAAGCACGTAGTTAGCCCACATCATCATTGTGAACCCGTACGTGTAGGACTTATGCAGCAACATCTGCTGATACTCATCGTCCACCGTGGCGCTGTTGCGTTCAATTACGACATCCGCATAGGACATTGTCAGTATCCTTCCTCACCAAAAATTTCTTCGACTGTTTTTCCCAGGACCTTGCAGATACGCAACGCCAAATACACCGAAGGCGAGTAATTTCCCCGCTCGATATTTGCAATGGTTTGCCGCGAGACCTCCACCTGCGCGGCTAAATCCGCTTGGCTCAGCTCCAACCAGCGTCGGTATCTCCTGACCTGGTTCGAACGTTCTTCCCCACTCATCTGTGTACTTTCTTTAACTTGATGTCCACTTTACTTTACATCACTAGAAGGCAGCTGCCATCTAAAAAAATCTGCCTGTTCTTACAATCGGGCCAACCCCACGCATGTTTGCCACAAAAATTAGGCTTTACGATTCCGCCCTCACTAAAATCACTAACTATGAGCAGCCCCCGAATCGTCTTGGCTTCCACTTCCCCTTCGCGACTGCACATTCTCCGCTCTGCAGGCATCGAGCCCATCACAGTAGCGCCCAACGTCGACGAGGATGCCGTAATCACAGCCCTTCCGGACGCATCGCCGGTACGCATCGTCGAGGAACTCGCGCAGGCCAAGGCACACGCTGCCTCTCCGGCCTACCCCAATGACATTGTCATTGGCGGGGATTCAATGCTGCTTCTCGACGGGCAGTTGCAGGGCAAGCCCCACACGGAAGAAAAGACCATTGAGCGCTGGCATCAACAGAGTGGCCGGACGGCTGAGCTGATTACTGGTCACTGTGTCGTGACACCAAAGGGCGAGCACCTTGAGGTGGCGATTACTTCCCTCGATTTCGCTGAAGTCCCAGAAGAGGACATCCGTGCCTACGCTGCGACGGGCGAGCCGCTGAAGTGCGCTGGCGCGTTTACTTTGGAGGCTCTAGGCGGCTGGTTTGTCGATGGCATCAATGGCGACTCATCCAGTGTGATCGGACTGTCGCTACCTGTCGTGCGCCGAGCTCTGTATCGCTACGGCTATTCGGTCTCCCAGTTCTGGAATCGGTAGGCATCGCAAGAACCGTCGAAAAGCAAAAACCGCACCAATTTGGTGCGGTTTTCCTAGCTGTTGAGACTACTTGTTAGCAGCCTCAACGCGCTTGATGGCCTCCTGAGCAACAAGCTCCTGGATACCCATATCCAGCTCGGAGGTGAAGCCAACACAGGAGCAGTTGATCTCGCCGAGAACGTAGGTGTCCTCGCCGTTCTCGCCGTCTGCCAGCATGAAATCAGCGGTCCAGATCAGCGGGATATTGTCGCCACCGAGGTTCTCGGCAATGACCGGGCGAGCCTCAGCAAACATGTCGATGAGGTCCTGCCACTCTTCCGGCTTGTTGTAGGTGTACTTCGCGCCAGAGAACAAGGTTGCGGAGAAAGCGTCGCCGCCCTCGGCCGGCTTCTTGTGAACCACGAAGACCGGGTGCGGGCCGACCAGCAGAATGCGAATTTCGCCTTCGGTGATGCGCGGCATGAAGCGCATGTCCACAAGCATGCCGTTATCGCCGATGATGTACTGGTCGCAGAAATCCATGAACTCGCCGAGCTCACGAGTCTCAGTGTGATTGTCCACGGCCTCGGTGCACTTCAGCTTGGTGTTTAGCGGCAGCGGGGTGCCCGGCTCAACGTTCTTAGCAACCTCTTCGTCAGCGATGCGCACGCGCCAGATGCCGGATCCGGTGGAGCCACGGTTCTGCTTAAGGACGCGCTCGCCGTAGGACAGGGAGGTCGGGAAAGTGCTGTGGAATGCCTCGACGTCGTAGTAAGCAGCGGTGTCAGACGGAACCAGGTCAGTATCCTTGAGCTTGACCAGTGCGTCCTTTGCGCCGTAGGCCATCATCTCGCCCGGGGTGGACATACCAACCAAACCAGCGACCGAGAGACTGGTCAGAAGCTCGAAGTAGCCCCTCTCACCACCCGGGATGTTGCCCGGGTTTACGCGGGAGATGTAGCCGTCGAAGTTCTGGGAGACGTAGTCGTACAGGTCGTCCTTCCACTCCGGTCGGTAGTAGACGACCTCAGCGGACCAACCGGCTTCGCGGATAGCGTTGACGATTGGCATGGTGTCCTTGCGGTGTCCGTCGAAGTACTTGTCCGAGCCGCCCTCGATCTCGAATACAACAATGTTCTTGTGCACAGGCACTCCTTTTAAGAAAATACATGGACTTCCGGCACTCAATTGTCTCCGTAACGCAGCGAATACCCAGGCAGATAGCCCATTTCAGCCCATTTTCCAGTGATACGAATCAACACAGTTTTTGCGCTAACTCTCAGCTAAATTTTAGGGCACTACCTGGACTCCAAGCGCGCTGAAAACACTGCTTTTACCCCCAACTGTGAGGCGTATCCCAGGGTGGCCGCGGACGCAATTGTTGCCGTCGGAAAGCGCTCACACTGGGGACTATTCCGCCGTTCGCCACGCGACCCGTAAACTAGATATGCAATTGACGATAAACGTCAGAAAGTCCCACCCACCCAACTTGCGCCAAGGGAGTATCCGATGGCTGTTCCGCACGACCCGCACCCCCAGTTCCAGCAGTACGCCCACCCTGAGCGCCTCGTCTCTAGCTCCTGGCTTGCTGCCCGACTGGGCTCTCCCGGTCTGCGCGTTGTTGAATCCGACGAGGACTCACTGCTTTACGACATTGGACATATTCCGGGCGCGGTTCGCATCGACTGGCATCACGACCTCAACGATCCTGTGCGCCGCGACTATATCGACGCCGAAGGCTTTGCCGAGCTCATGCGCGAGAAGGGTATCTCGCGCGATGACACCGTCGTAATCTACGGCGACAAGTCCAACTGGTGGGCCGCCTACACACTCTGGGTTTTCGAGCTTTTTGGGCATCCCGACGTGCGCCTGCTTAACGGTGGCCGCGATGCCTGGATGACTGAAGAACGAGACACGAGCTTCGAGGTCCCCAATTACCCACGCACTGACTACCCTGTCGTCGAGCGCGACGACAAGACACTGCGCGCCTACTTCAGCGATACACGTGAGCTCATTGGAAAGGCTCCGATTATCGACGTGCGCACTCCGGAGGAGTATGCCGGTGCACGAACCCACATGGTCGATTACCCACAGGAAGGCGTCCTGCGTGGTGGCCACATTCCAACCGCGGTAAACATTCCATGGAATCAGTCCGTTCACCCGAACTCGCGTTTCCGCGATCGCGAAGAGCTCGAGCAGATTTACGCGCACGTCCAATTTGAAGATGAGGCGATTGTCTACTGCCGCATCGGCGAGCGCTCCGCGCACACCTGGTTTGTACTGCACCACCTGCTCGGCCACGAGAATGTTCGCAACTACGACGGCTCGTGGGTTGAGTGGGGCAATATGATTGGCATGCCCATTGCCCACGGTTCGGAGCCGGGAAGCCTGTAGGCGATCGACGCAACCGGTGGGCGCTTCCCCCACCGTTTTTCCAGCGTCAGCGGCTGACGCTACACCGGAGATTTAGTTTCCCCCTGCCGCCCCCAATCAAGGGGGCGGCTCTTGCACTCTTGGGTGATAATTTTAACCACAAACCTAGGTTTTTGGGCGGAAAATAGCCACTTCAGCTGCCCCCATGACCACTTGAACGCTGCTCAAGACCACAATCCCTACCCCCTTATGTAGCGAGCAAAAAGAGGTTGCTTACCGCACCTGTGACACAATGGAGACATTGGGTCACACGCTGTTAGCTACCGCGTGGTGAACCGCATTGCGGTTCACCACTCAGTTAACTGCAGTGCTGCTTGTGATTCCTACAAATGACTGTCGCAACCTTGCCCCGAGGGCCAATTCTCGGGGTGCCCACGAAAAATGGAGGATTTCGTGTCCGAGCAGACCACTGAAAAAATCACGAAGGTTCTCGTCGCCAACCGTGGCGAGATTGCCGTTCGCGTTATTCGCGCTGCGAAGGACGCCGGCATTCCTTCCGTCGCCGTTTACGCTGAGCCGGATGCGGACGCTCCTTTCGTGACCATGGCGGATGAGGCTTTTGCTCTCGGTGGCACCACTTCCGCTGAGTCCTACCTAGTTTTCGACAAGATTCTGGACGCCGCAAAGAAGTCCGGCGCTAATGCCATCCACCCGGGATACGGCTTCCTGTCGGAGAACGGCGACTTCGCTGAGGCTGTTGAGAACGCTGGCCTGATCTGGATTGGCCCGTCACCAGAGTCCATCCGCGCCCTGGGCGACAAGGTCACCGCTCGTCACATCGCGCTGAAGGCTGACGCTCCAATGGCTCCAGGCACCAAGGAGCCAGTTAAGGATGCAGACGAGGTCGTCGCGTTCGCTAAGGAGCACGGTCTGCCAATCGCCATTAAGGCCGCTTTCGGTGGCGGTGGCCGCGGCATGAAGGTCGCACACAAGATGGAAGAGGTCGCCGACCTCTACGAGTCCGCTACCCGTGAGGCCGTTGCGGCCTTCGGTCGCGGTGAGTGCTTCGTAGAGCGCTACCTGGACAAGGCACGCCACGTCGAGTGCCAGGTTCTCGCTGATAAGCACGGCAACGTCGTTGTCGCCTCCACCCGTGACTGCTCGCTACAGCGTCGTTTCCAGAAGCTCGTCGAGGAAGCACCCGCTCCGTTCCTGACCCCAGAGCAGGATGAGCGCCTGCGCCAGTCCGCTAAGGACATCTGCCGCGAGGCTGGCTACTACGGTGCGGGCACCGTTGAGTACCTGGTTGGCGCTGACGGTCTGATTAACTTCCTCGAGGTCAACACTCGTCTACAGGTGGAGCACCCGGTCACCGAGGAAATTACCGGCCTCGATCTGGTCCGCGAGCAGTTCCGCATTGCTGAAGGCAAGGAACTGTCCATCAAGGAAGACCCGGAGATGCGCGGTCACGCTTTCGAGTTCCGCATCAACGGCGAGGACGCCGGCAGCAACTTCATGCCGGCTCCGGGCACCATCACCAAGTACGTCGAACCGTCCGGCCCGGGTGTCCGCATGGACACCGGCATCAAGGAGGGCGACGTCATCGGCGGCCAGTTCGACTCCATGCTGGCCAAGCTGATTGTTTGGGGCGAGACCCGCGAAGAGGCCCTACGCCGCTCCGCTCGTGCTCTGTCCGAGTACCAGGTTGAGGGCCTGGCAACGGTCATTCCGTTCCACCGCCACATTGTGGAGAACCCGGCGTTTGTCGGCGATGGCGAGAAGTTTGACGTCTACACCAAGTGGATTGAAGAGGAATGGGACAACCCGATTGCTCCGTACGACGGTGACTCCGACGCTGACACCGACACCGTTCCGGCTCAGAAGGTTGTCGTCGAGATCGACGGTCGCCGCGTCGAGGTAGCCCTGCCGGGCGACCTGGCTCTGGGCGGCGGCAACGCTGGTGCCAAGAAGAAGAGCAAGAAGAAGCGCGCTGGCGGTTCCAAGAAGGCCGCTTCCGGTGACGCTGTGGTTGCTCCGATGCAGGGCACCGTCATCAAGGTCAACGTCGAAGAGGGCCAGGAAGTCTCCGAGGGTGACACCGTGGTTGTCCTTGAGGCCATGAAGATGGAAAACCCAGTCAAGGCTCACAAGGACGGCGTTGTCACGGGTCTGGCTACCGAGGCTGGCTCAGGTGTCGGCAAGGGCGATGTCCTGATGGAACTGAAGTAGTTCTAAAGCTCTAAGCGGGGCTGGTTGCGATGGGATTCGCAGCCAGCCCCGCTTGATTCTTTTCAGCCCCTCCCCCGGCGCCCTTAAACACTGTTCAGGACGTCTAGAGTGGACGGTATGGAACCCATGGAAGTAAATGCCGGCCGCTTCTACTGCCGTCCGCTGCGCCACGATTCCCGCGTCGATGACGCCCCGGTCGCAACCCAATTACTCACAGAATTGGCCCCTGACTCCGTCGCCGAGTTCCTTCGGAACTCCACCACCGAGTGGGAAAACGACACCGCCTACCGCTTTGCGGTTGCTGAGCAGACGAACGTCGAGATGCTCGCACTAGCAACCGTCGAGGTCATCAATGCCGACCACGTCAGCATCACCGTCCGTCCCGCAGGCGATCCCGCACGCGTGTTGCCTAACGACGATCAGGTCCTCACCAAGGTAACCGTCGCCGACGGCGTCGAAGCCGCCGAAAAAGCCCTCCACCGATGGGCAGAGGGCTTCTTGGGCAAGAAAGTCAGCTAGCCGAACTGGCACCGCTGCGACTGCTCAGTCCTAGGCGCCGGAACGCAGCAGGTAGATATCCATAATCCAACCGTGCTCCGCACGGAGCTTCTTTTTCAGCTCCGCAATCTCTTCGCCGACGTCGCCAACGCGACCACGGCGGAGCGTCTCCAGCTCCGTTCCCAGGAATGCACCCCAGAGAATCTCTTCCTCCGGGTCCGCGTGCTCGAGCCAGGCTGCACCGCCATCGAGCATCACCACCGCATCCATGCCAGGCGCACGCTCCCCCAGGCGCCGACCAGTGGTAATCAATACCGGCTTACCAATCTGGTTCAGGCACTCTCCATGCGCTGCGGTCAGCGCGGAAATCGCCGTCACACTGGGGATAACTCGCGAGCGCACGTCCAGCCCAAGGTCGCGGACGCGCTGCAAAATCCGCAATGTTGAGTCGTACAAGGAGGGGTCCCCCCAGACCAAGAACGCACCGCGGCGCTTGCCCTCTCGTCCGAGGTGAGCGACGAAGGCGTCGGCAAGCAGCTCTGCACGGCGCTGATGCCAGTCACGGACGACTGCGCCGTAGTTATCGGGCGTGCGGTCACGTGGCGGGTCGGGAACGGTAACGAGTTCGACATGCGGCGCATGCTTATCGACGATCGCCTGTCGCGCAGCCAACAAGTCCGCTTTGGCATCACCCTTGTCGAGAGCAAAAACTACGTCGACATCAGCAAGAGCGCCGATAGCCTCGAGCGTAAGGTGGCTCGGACTACCGGCGCCGATTCCGATGACGTCTACATCGACATATCCGCTGTATACAGGGCTCTCGGCCTGAGTGCGGGCGGCGTCGTTTCGACTAGTGATTGGTCGGATCTCCCTCGTAACCGAACTGTTCAGCCATCTCATCTGGAGACAGGCCAGCCATCGAACCCTGGAGGTTAGCCGAAGCGGCCTGCTTCAAGTAAATCTCGCAAGCGTTGGCCATGTACTTGGAGTCGTACACGTTCATCTCCAGAATCGGAGTCAAAGAGCCATCATCTTCCATGCGCGAAACCAAAAGGTGCGGCTTGTCCGAGTCCGTGGTCATGGAGCACTTAATCTTGACACCGTTGACATCCGTGAAAGTTGGCTTAATCATATTGTCATCCTCCTCCAAAACAGCGACCGGAAAATAAGTAGCGCTGTTGCGACCGCAAGCGCAAGAAAGTCGCTCGTTATAAACCATGTTAGCCAGATTCCGGGCGGCACCGCCGAGCACAAAAGCACATGGGGGTAATAGCGAGCTTCCTGCATGTTTGCGTGTCAGGTCGAGGACCCAATTGCCACTAGAGCTCGCAGATGCGTTAAAGTGATGAAGTAATTTTCCGGCCGCCGAGAATGTGTTTTCACGGCTGTTTTACCCGGAAGATGATTGCCCTAGTAGCTCAGTGGATAGAGCACGGCTCTCCTAAAGCCGGTGTCGGAGGTTCGATTCCTCTCTGGGGCACAAATACCCTCGTGACCTTTTACATATAGGGCGCGAGGGTTCTTTGTTTTTCTCACGACCGGCCACTACGCCCCCCTCCTGAGAACGCATCACCCAGCAATTTCCAGAAACACTTGTGTTAGGCTTACCTAATCACGTGGCGTGTAGACTTCCGCCAGTACAAAACAGCCCAAGACTTGTTGAAGGACAGTGACAACTATGGCTGGCCTAGCTAAAGCAGCAGCACCGAAGCGTAAGCCCCGTAAGGCACACGAGGCAACAGTTACTGGACGTCGCCAGATTTCCCCAGACCTTGTTCGTTTGAGCATGAACTCGCCTGCATTTGTGGGCAAGGAGCTGGAGTTTACCGACCATTACATCAAATTACTGTTTGTGCCAGAGGACGCTGATTACTCCTGGCCGTTCGATATTGCGAAAATTCGCGCCGAACAGCCGCGAGACAAACTGCCAATCACCCGCACATACACTCTGATTAATGTGGACTCCGAAACCGGCGACTTTGACGTCGACTTCGTCACCCACGGCGATTCCGGCCTGGCTGGACCGTGGGCACGCGTAGCCGAAATCGGAGACAAGCGTGGCTTCTTAGGGCCAGGAGGCGCATGGGGACCTGCAGCAGAATATGAACACTTTGTACTCGCCGGAGACGAGTCCGCAGCGCCAGCTATCAGCGCCGGACTGAAGCACCTCCCAGCAGGCACGACCGCAACCGCATACATCGAAATCGAGTCCGAAGATCGGAAGTTTGAGCTCCCAACCCGAGAGGGTGTGGAAGTCCATTGGGTCCTCCGCAACGGCGCAACCCACGGCACAGAGCTATCCCGCGCAGTGCGCGAGGCGGGCATTCCAGAAGGTAAGAAAACTAGCTGGTTCATCCACGGTGTCGCCGAGATGATCAAGGAATTGCGCCGCTTCCTCTTCGTCGAATCTGAGATCCCGAAGAAAGACGTTTCCATTTCTGGCTACTGGCGTATCGGTATGACCGAAGACCAGTGGCAGTCTTCTAAACGAGAATTCAACGCTGAGGTTGAGGCCGAGGAGGAAAGAGCCAGGGCCTGACGCTTGCTCGAACGTTAGCGCTCGCTACGCCTTTCAACAACGACGCGTTTTCCTGCCAACCAGTCGAATGGGTGCCAGCGGCAAACAGCAACCCAAATCATCAGGACACCAAAAAACAGTTCAACGTTTGGCTCAAAACCCGTAGGCAAGAAAATCAGCGACAATAGGTAACAATTACGTACCGCTGCCCGCCAACCTCTGTGCCAAGAATCGTCTCCTGATTCGAGCTCCGATGTTCCCTCTGGCTGAGCGACTTCGAACGGAGTTGCCCCAGAGTCTGCTTTCCGCGCTGGAACAACGTGTAGCAAAAATGCGCTTTTACCAAACGTCTGTTCACCGCGAGCCTCTGCAACCACGCGCACAAAGAAAAAGACAGCTGGGAATATGACACCATACAAAATCCTGAACTCTGGCGGACTCGGCAGCGCCCAGTTCGCCATGGCTGCTTCCCACGCAAGTTTGCCAAGTGCCACAATGATGGCAACAAAGATTCCTACAAGGAACGAATCCAGTATCCACGCGCCACTGCGCCGAGCGAACAAATCCGCATTACTCTTTACGGGGAATCGATTCGGGGTGCGCCGATACATGGGACACACGCTATCAAAACCACTTATGACTTCACAGACGAATTGCCTTTCCCTACCACACCCGTTCTGCCACGATTAGAAGCATCCAGTATGCAAATCGAAAAGTCGACTGTATAGTTGCCGGTTGAATCAACCTATCTATTGGGTGTCAGCAACTACCTTGCCAATAACTCGGCAAGTTCCCCTATAGCTGGCACCCCCAGTGGTTTTTCAGGAGTCCCTACCCAGAAAGCCGAGAATTAAACCACGCGACGCAGGCCCGAGAAGCCCAGAAAGTGAGATGGATGTGAATACGCGAACTCAGCTGTCAGCCGTACAGCACCCTAAACTCACTGCCGTCCGGCGCAAGAACCGCCGGCAGCTGGCGCTGGCCTGCTGCTTCCTCACCTTCGCAGCCACGGCCACCAGCTGTGCCAACAACGAAAGCGAGGAGGTTGCCGCGACGCAAACCTCGTCGTCAAGCTCGCTTACTACGGCGTCGTCGACAAGCTCGCCGACGACGACGGGACCAAAGGTTCGAGAAGGCGGTACGCCGCGCATCGGGCAGCTGTGCCCGAACCAGACCGGCGAAATACGAATGAGCGCCAACGGCCAGAATCTTGAATGCGCACAAGTCGGCGAGCAGGAGGTGTGGACGGTGCTGCAGCAAACCCCCGCGAACCCGACATCGCAGCAAATGTGGATCTCCACTACTTCGACGACCTCTGAGCCACAGCCTCAGGAACCTGAGCCGACGACTCCGAGCGAGAGCACAACGGAGACTAGTGAGACGGAGAGCTCGACGACCTCTGATTCTTCCACGCCGCCCGATACTTCAACGACTCCGACTACCTCCGGCGAGCCGACGGAATCGGAATCGGAGCAAGACGAGCAGCCAAGCGAAGATAATCAAGGGCTCACCGGCCTGTTCCGCTAGGTTCGTCTCGGACGGCGAGGTTCGTCGGCTCGGGACTTAGTTAGGTGAGGTGCGCTAGCTCGCCCTAAAACACCAAAATCCGCTGCAAAAATTCTGCAGCGGATTTTTTTATTTACCCAACAGATACGAAGAGACGAGCCTGAACAGATCTGAGCCCGCCACAATGCGGCGGAGCACCCGGGCTCCCCTACTTGCGGTGACGGCGATTGTAGAACGGCGTCGGAACGACGGTGGCGGTAATGTCGGCGCCTTCAACGGTCAGCTCCGTGCCAGTGGAGGACTGCCAACGCTGAACGTATGCAAAACCGATGGGGTGACCCAAAGTCGGCGACACCTTGGCGGAAGTCAGCACGCCAACCTCGTTACCTTCCGCATCAATGAGCTTGGTGCCACGCTTCGGAGCTTCATCACCGGAGAAACGCAGACCAACCAGTAGCTCCTTCGACTGCGGACGATTAATCAGTGCGTTGCGACCAATAAACTGCCCCTTGGTCGGCCCCATGATGGACTTCAGGCCGGCCTCCAGCGGAGTGCGGTCTCGAGTCAGCTCGTATCCATAGAGCGGCATACCGGCCTCAAGACGCAGGGTGTCGCGGCAGGCCAGACCACACGGCAGCAGGCCGAGGTCAGCGCCGTTGTCAGCCGGATCCTCCGGGTTTTCCACCTTGCCACCTGCTGCAATGATTGCACGCCAGACCTCGACGGCGCGGTCAGCCGGCGGGAAGATCTCGAAGCCGTCCTCACCGGTGTAGCCGGTTCGGGCGACAATCATTTCCACACCTGCGACCTCGAGCAGAGTGCAAGAGTAGTAGTTCATGCCATCGAGAGTCGCGTGCAGATCCTGTGGCAACAGACGGCGCAGAAGCTTCGCAGCCTTCGGCCCTTGAATGGCCAGGAGCACATTCTTGTCATTCATGCGCTCAACCTCGACGTTGTAGCCACCAACGCGCTCGCGCAGCGTCGAGTACACATCTTCAGCGGCTGCGGCATTCTGCACCAGCATGAATTCGTGACTACCGAGGCGGTAAATGATGAGGTCATCAATAATGCCGCCGTCTTCCTGCACAATCATGGTGTACTTGGCACGACCCAACGCCAGCGGCTTGATTGCCGAAATCAGGGAGTGTGCAAGGAACGCCGCCGCATCCTCACCAGTGACGCGGATGATACCCATCAGCGACAGGTCGAAAACACCAACGGCCTCACGCACTGCGTTGTGCTCTGCAATTTCCGAAGAGTAGCGGAACGGCACTTCGTAGCCACCAACATTGCGCATTTCTGCGCCAAGGCTTACGTGCTCATCATGCAGGGCGCTACGGAAAGAATTGTTGTTCTCAGAAGCGCCAGAATTGTCAGTCATACACACTCCAATTATTGCGGTGGGGCAAACCAGATTGTTACCTTCCCACCTTATATCTAAGACTCCGTGCTCGCTTCCGCGAGCCCCTGCGGAGCCAGGGCAACAGGCCCATCCATTAACTATCATGCACTGATTCGCACACGCTTGACGACGACCCCGCGGCCACCACAAAGGCCCCGCTACCAGTGACGATAACGGGGCCCTTGCATTTGTCTATTCAGTTAATTGCGATTAGCTGAGCTGTTCGGGCAGCGTTGCCAGCCAAGGACTCAGTGGTTATTAGTGATCAACCGCAGCCTCGGTGCCAACACCGGTCAGGGAGCGAACTTCCATCTCAGCTGCCAGGTCATCGAAGTTATCCGGCTTGCCCATGTAGGTGGCGATGATGCCAGCCAGGAACGCCAGCGGGATTGCGAGCAGACCCGGCGAGGTCAGCGGGAACCAGGAGAAGTCAACCGACGGAATCATCGAGGACTCGCTGCCGGAAACTGCCGGGGAGAAGATAATCAGAACCAGCGAGGCGATGACACCGGTGTACATGGAGGCAACTGCGCCTGCGGTGTTGAAGCGCTTCCAGAACAGGGACATCAGGATGGTTGGTACGTTTGCGGATGCTGCCACTGCGAAGGCCAGCGACACCAAGAAGGCGACGTTCTGCCCCATGGCCAGGATGCCGAGGATAATGGCGACAACGCCCAGCACGATTACGGTAATGCGGGAGACACGAACCTGCTCGGCTTCCGTGGCCTGTCCCTTGCGGATCACGGCCTGGTAGAGGTCCTGGCCGACAGACGCGGAAGCGGTAATTGCCAGACCAGCGACCACGGCCAGCACGGTAGCGAACGCCACTGCGGAAATCACTGCCATGAAGATGGAGCCACCGATTTCGAAGGCCAGCAGCGGAGCTGCAGCGTTGGCTCCGCCCGGGGCGGCGTTGATTCGGTCCGGACCAACAAGTGCGGCGGCGCCGTAACCGAGTACCAGGGTCAACAGGTAGAAACCACCGATGAGGATGATTGCCCAGGTCACGGACTTACGAGCTTCCTTTGCAGTCGGCACCGTGTAGAAGCGCATGAGCACGTGCGGCAGACCAGCAACACCGAGGACCAGTGCCAGGCCCAGAGAGACGAAGTCCAGCTGCTGAACGAAGGAGCCGCCGTACTTCAGACCCGGCTCAAGAATGGCGGAGGCTTCGTAGCCCTTCTCGGCGATGTGATCCGAGCTTGCGTGCATGTCCACTGCGTCCTGCAGGAGCTGGGAGAAGTTACCCTTAACGCCAACCAGGATGATCAGGGTCATGATGATGACAGCACCGACCAGCAGGACGGCCTTAATCATCTGCACGTAAGTCGTGCCCTTCATACCACCGATGAGAACGTAAGCAACCATGATGATGCCGACGACCGCGACAACGATGGACTGCTGAGTGGAGTCGTGAATGTTGAGCAGCACGGCGACCAGGGAACCTGCACCGGCCATCTGCGCGATGAGGTAGAACAGGGTCACCGCGAGGGTCGAGATAGCAGCCGCAGTACGTACCGGGCGCTGCTTAAGACGGAAGGACAGCACGTCGGCCATGGTGAACTTACCGACGTTACGCAGCGGCTCTGCAACCAACAGCAGCGCGACCAGCCAGGCTACGAAGAAGCCGATGGAGTAAAGGAATCCATCGTAACCAGTCAGCGCGATGGCGCCGACGATACCGAGGAAGGAAGCCGCCGAGAGGTAGTCACCCGCAATGGCAAGACCGTTTTGGGTACCGGAGAACTGTGCGCCACCGGTGTAAAAGTCTGATGCTCCCTTGTTTCCGCCCTTGCCCACTCGAGTAACGATGAACATGGTCGCAACAATGAAGGCGACGAAGACCGCGATGTTGAGAATCGGGTTACCTGCTGCTGCAGTGTCATCTGCAGCAAAGAAACTAGTCAGCATGCCTATGCCTCCTTCTTTGCGACGATTTCAGCGATTTCTCCGCTTTCCAGTGCCTCGCGCAGCTCTGCCTGCATCGGCTCAAGCTTCTTGTTGGCGAAGTTGATGTACACCCAAGTGATGGCGAAGGTGGTCACGAACTGAAGCAGACCAAGGACGATGCCCAGGTTGATATTGCCCAGTACGGGAGTCGCCATGAGATCCGGCGCGAACGTCGCAAGCAAAACGAATGCGATGTACCACACCAGACCTGCGACGGTCATCGGGATGGCGAAAGAACGGAATGTAGAGCGGAGCTCTTGGAACTGCGCTGAGTTTTGCACGTAGCGGTACTCGGCCGCCTGTGGCTTATGCCGGTCTGCCGGCAAGGGAGTTGCGGACACGGGCTAATCCTTTCCAGGAAGTTATGCAGGTGTTCGTAATGAGGTTCAGCACAGCCACCCCGAGGGTGTGCCATGCACCACATTTTTCATTATGTGTGGAAACAAAGTTACCTGGAACACAGTTAGCAAAGAAGTTAAATGCGGCTAACTACTTCTCAGCGAGCCTTAAGGCACCCCCAAAAACGCCATTACCTGCATACTTAGGCGCCGTTTTTACTACCCCCATTTACGCCGTTGTACTCGTGTTCTCCGCTTCTTCCGGCAATGGCTTACTCTGACGCCACCACCACAGCGCTTCGATAATGACCGCGCCGATGGCCCCCACAATCAGCGCGGGAATCAACAGCTCCCGCCCTACCCAGTACAGATTAAGCACTGTGGCCACTGAACGAACCGAGAAGATGAACAGGTAGGCTCCTGCCGATACCGCCAGCAACAGAACCTTCCACCAGGTGTATGGCCTAGCCACGACCACCAAAACCCAAAATGCCGAAACAATCAGCACAATGAGGGTCGCAGTAGACGCCTCCCCTCGTGCCTCATCGCTGGCGTCGACTCCCGGGTTTGCCCACAACCAAAACATGAAGGTCAACAACCCCACCGTGATGCCCGCCGGTATCGCTAAGCGCAACACGCGCCGCACGAAACCATCGCGCGCACGCTCCAAGTTAGGAGCCAACGACAGCACGAACGCCGGGATTCCAATTGTGAACCAACCCGTAATCGTCACGTGAATCGGCTCGAATGGATAATCCATCCCCCACAGCCCCACAGCCAGCGCCAGCACCACCGAGTAGATGGTCTTCGTCAAAAAGAGGTTGGCCACACGCTCGATATTGCCAATGACGCGACGCCCCTCCGCCACAATCATCGGCATCATGGCGAAGCGATTATCCAACAGCACCAACTGCGCAACCGAACGTGTCGCCGGCGCCCCATCCCCCATAGCCACGCCCAGGTTCGCCGCTTTCAGCGCCAGCACATCATTGACACCATCACCGGTCATCGCCACATGATGCCCCCGCGACTGCAGCGCATGAACCATATCGCGCTTATTCTCCGCCGTGACACGGCCGAAGATCTGCCGCGACTCCACAATGTCTGCGAACTCGTTGCGGATCTCGGTGGGCTTGGCTTCGCTATTCTCATCGCGGCTGACCGGAAGCTCAGACGCATCGACAGGATTGTTAGCCCCCTCCATTTCCAGCTCACGTGCAACAGCCCCCACGGAGCGGTCATTGTCACCAGAAATGACCTTGACCTCGATGCCTTCTTCATAGAAGTAGGCCACCGTGTCCGCCGCATCGGAACGCACCTTCTGCCCCAGCACGACAAGGGCGACTGGCTCCAACTCCACCTCGCCACTCTTCCGCAGCGCACCGCCGGGCAGGTCATCTGCCCCAACTGAGGTCCGCGCGAGCAGGAGCACACGAAGTCCTTCCTCCATAAGCTCCCGAGCTTTCTGCATGCCGACCGCGGAGTCGTCGACAAGCACATCGGGCGCGCCGAAAACCCACGTCGCGCCGCCGCGATACGTCAGCGCCGACCACTTATTCGCCGAGGTAAAGGGGCGGGTTTTGGTTTGTTCATGCTTTACGACGTCCCCTGCGTCCGCAAGCCCATCGAGCAGTGCACGAGCCGTTGCGTTGGGACGATCGTCGAGCTTGCACAGATCGATGAGCGCGGAGTCGACCTCATCGCGGGAAGTACCGTCACCCGATACGATGTCGACTTCCACTAGCTGCATCGCGTTTTCGGTGAGCGTGCCGGTTTTGTCGACGCACACGGTATCGACGCGCGCGAGACCTTCGATGGCGGGCAACTCATTGACCAGCACTCGATGTCGCCCCAAGCGCACCACCCCAAGGGCAAAAGCGATGGTGGTCATGAGGACAAGCCCCTCAGGGACCATGGGCACCAGCGTGGCGACCATCCCCAGCAGCGCATCGTTGAAATCATCGCCGGCGACAAAGAGCTGCGTATAGATTGCCAAGGCGCCGACGGGAATGAGAATCCAGGAAATGTAGGTCAGGATCTTGTTGATGCCGCGGAAGAGCTGGGAATCAGTCAGCGTGAATTTGTTGGCCTCAGCTGCGAGCTTGGCGGCGTAAGCCTCCTTGCCCACTTTGGTGGCCTGATATCGCGCCGACCCCACCACGACCGAGGAACCCGAGTAGACCATGTCCCCAACGCTCTTATCGACGGCATCGGATTCACCGGTGAGAGAGGACTCATCGACAGCCACGTCAGAGGCGTAGCGGAGAATACCGTCAACGACGATTTGGTCACCGGGACCAACCTCGATGAGATCGTCGAGGACGACGGACTCGCGGTCGATCTCGCGAGCAGGCTCCCCGTCGCGAATGACCATGGGTTTTGCACGGCCGACAATGGAAAGCTTGTCCAGTGTGCGCTTGGCACGCAGTTCTTGGATGATGCCGACGATAGAGTTGGCGATAATCAGCAGACCAAAGGCACCGTTGACGATTGAGCCGGTATAGAGCACGACTGCGAATAAAACAGCGAGAATACCGTTAATCCGGGTAAACACATTGGCACGGATAATGTCCCACACACTGCGCCCGGATGTTGGCGGCAGCTCGTTGACGTGCCCCAACTCGATGCGTTGCTGGACCTGCTGTTGAGTAAGACCGCTGTCGGGAGTTTTCCACGAGCCCATGTCTGCCTACCCTATTCGCCTAATTGCTGAACCTATTCGACCTATTTGCCAATGAAATTTGGTTCGCGCTTTTCGGCTCGCGCCTTCGATGCCTCCGCAGCATCCTCGGAAGCCCACACCGTGTCGTAGAGCTCCTGCTGGTAGTCCTTCAACGGGCTATGTGTCTCATCGTCGTTGAGCACTGCCTTGTGGTAGGCCAGCGACAGGGGCGCGTAGGTGGCGATACGAAGCGCTACCTCCTCCGCCTTGTCCGGACCACCGAGGTAGGAAGCCAGACCACAACCGCGGGCGGCTTCCTGATCCATGCGCTCGGCCGCCAACAAAATAGTGCGGGCGCGGGCACCTCCGACGAGTACGCGTACGCGGCGAATTGTCCAGGCATCGACAGCAATACCGAGCTTGACCGGCGGAATCATAAACCAGCCGCGCTCACCCACGACGCGCAAATCGGCCGCCATCGCCAGCTGCATACCAGCCCCGACAGCCGGCCCCTGCACATCCGCTATAACCACCAGACGGCTGGCCTCGATTGTGCGCAGCATTCGACGTAGCTGTTCGTGGAAGGAATCTTCATGATGCTGGCCACTCAGGTCAGCACCAGCGCAGAAAGCACGACCTTCGCCGCGCAGCAGGATAACGCGCTGCTCTGGAACCTCAGCGGCAGCTTCCACCGCATCGGCGATGTCACGACACACGTCGGCAGTCAAGGAGTTGCGCTTATGATCTCGGTCGATGGTGATAGTGACAATTGCGCCGTCGGCTTCGACGCGGATTTCAGATACTGGGTTCCTCATAGCATTTAGGCTACCCGCGAAATACCAATAGTGATGGGGCTATAAGCAAATCTAAATTCGCTTATTCGTTGCCGAATACCCGCGGGTCGCCGCTCAGGCGCCCGTCGGCACGCGCCATCGACGCAATCGTTTCCATGTCCTCGTCGGTGAGTTCAAAGTCGGTGACCTGAAAGTTCTCCTTGATGCGCGACGGCGTGCCCGACTTCGGGATGGCCACGATGCCACGCTGAAGGTGCCAGCGGATAGCAACTTGGGCGGGAGTTTTACCCAGGCGATCTGCGATTTCAGCAATCGGCGAGCCCTCAAAGTACTTCGCGCGCCCCAGCGGCGACCAAGCCTGCGTGACGATACCGCGACGGCGATCGTCTTCAACCTGCTCATTCTGCGGGAACTGCGGATGCAGCTCAATCTGGTTGACCACCGGAGTCTCCGAGAGCTGGTCGAGCACCTCTGGGTAAAAGTTCGCCACACCAACCGAGCGAATCAGCCCCTCCCTCTTGAGCTCCAGTAGCGTATCGAAACACTGCCCAAACGTCCCCTGCTTCTCCACCGGCCAGTGCACAAGCACCAGGTCAACGTAGTCAAGGCCGAGCCGTTCTAAAGATGCCCGCACGGACTCGCGCGTCGCCGTCGACCCCTGCGCATCGTTCCAGACCTTCGTGGTCACGAAGATATCTTCACGCTTTACGACGTTCGCAGCGACCGCATCAGCAATACCCTGCCCCACCCCTCGCTCATTGCGATAGAGCGATGCGGTGTCGATGTGGCGGTAGCCGATTTCCAGGGCGTAGCGCACGGATTCGCGCGCCTGCTCATCGTCAAGCTTGTAGGTACCGAACCCCAGAATCGGGATGGCGTTGCCATCGACCATTTCCACGTTGGCAATTCCGGTTGTCGCTGCATCGTACTTCAGATTGAGTGTGGTCATGCCAACCGAGTGTACGGACTGAAAGTTTTTTAGATTTTTCTACCCAGCTGACCTGCGGTTTAGAAAGGTGAGTGCGCTTCATTTTGTTGCAAGCAGTTGACGTAGCGTTGTGTTTATACAACACTTTGGGGTGTGTCCCCAAAGATTAAACCCAAAGACCCGATATTCAACAGAATTTCAGTGCTGCGGGCAGAACACGGACTCAGCCGAGCCGAACTAGCCAAACAAGTAGAGGTCAATCCTCAAACGATTGGCGCGTTGGAGCGAGGTGACCACTACCCCAGCTTGGATCTGGCATTTCGCATCTGCGCGGTGTTCGATCTCCCCGTTGAGGCGGTGTTCTCTCGCGAGGAATTCAAGCCTATGTCCTCTGCCCTATACCGAAAGGAAAGCTAACGATGCCAACGATTCGGACTGAAAACGCAACACCGAGCTTTTTCGAGAAGCTAGAAGCCCGGCGCGAAGCGAAATACACAAAGCGTGTCGAGCAGATGTCGAGCTGGCTGCCCAAGTGGCGCAACCAGGCGGCGCGGCGGAAGCTGGTCATCGCATACGAGGTATGCGTTGTGCTGATGCTGCTGAGTGGCATCGCGCTTCTCGGTAGCCTGACCGACATGTTCCCGGGCTGGCTTTCTCTGCTCTGGCCAGTGGTTTCCCTCATCTTGATCTTCGTCTGGACCAGCCTCAACATCACCGTCGACATGGTTGACAGCGCACCCATCTCACTACTGGACGAATACCAGCAGGAACAGATCCTGAACCTGCGGGGACTGACATACCGCTGCTACACCTACTTCGGCCTGACAGTCTTCCTGGCCCTGCTTATTGTCGGTGTGCCGGTCATGAACAGCCAGGCGGACTGGGGGCATTACGTTCCGTACAGCTTCGGAGTTGTCGGCATCGTCATCTTTCTCTTCATTTCCACGCTGCCCACCGTCGTCTACGCCTGGAATCTGCGCGACGACTAGTACGGGCTCAAAAACTCACATCCCTCCCCTGCCCTTCACTCCTCAATCTAAGGATCACCATGAACAGCCTCATTATTGACGGGCTTGAGAAGTCCTACGGAGACCTGCAGGTTCTCCGCGGCATGAGCTTCCAAGTTCACCCTGGAGAAATCTACGGCTTCGTCGGCTCTAACGGTGCCGGCAAGACCACCACTATGCGCATTGCCCTGGGCGTGCTGGCTACCGATAAAGGCGAGGTACGCATCGGCGATACCCCGATGAATGACTCGCTGCGCCGCACGATTGGCTACATGCCAGAAGAACGCGGCCTCTACCCAAAGGCAGAGGTCCACAAGCAGCTGATTTACTTTGCTCGCTTGCACGGTGTGCCCACCAAGCGCGCGGAGTCCAACGCCGACAACTTGTTGGAGCGCCTCGGTCTCACCGAGCGCGCCAACGACAAGGTCGACACGCTCTCGCTCGGCAATCAGCAGCGCGTGCAGCTGGCAGCCTCCCTCGTCCACGACCCAGAAATACTCGTCCTCGACGAGCCCTTCTCTGGTCTCGACCCAGTTGCGGTCAAGGTGATGAGCTCCGTACTCAAGGAGTACGCCGACCGCGGCACCCCGATTGTGTTCTCTTCCCACCAGCTCGACCTTGTCGAGCGCATGTGTGACCGCGTCGGCATCATCCGCGACGGCCGCATGCTCGTGGAAGGCACTGTTGATGAGCTGCGAGCACGGGGCCCACGGGCTTTCGTCGTCAAGCTCGATGGTGCGCCCCAGGATTGGGCGACCTCCGTCGAGGGCGTGACAAGCGTGGAGCGTGATACCCATGGTGCCACCGTCGTTCACCTCGATTCCAACGCCCCCGCCGACACCGACCAGAAGCTGCTACACAGCGCGATGGCAGCGGGAACGGTCCGTTCGTTTGGACCTCTGCAAATTCCACTTACCGAGCTCTACCAGGAGGCCGTACAGCAATGAGCACCAACACTTACAACGCCTCAACGGCCGGCAAGACTGTTTTCGTCCGCGAACTCCGCGAGCATCTGCTGAAGAAAAGCTCGCTAATCACGCTCATCATCATGGCAGTGGCGGCCGTCGGCGGTATCTTCGTTGCCGACTACATGACCTCCAAGTCCGATAATGACACCGTAAAAATCGCGGTCGTCGGAGAAGCGCCGTTCGCGGACTCTCTCGCCGACGCTACCGCCGAAATAAAGGATGCTGAAGGCGCGGATGCCGCAGCCGGCGCATTTGCCACAGCATCGCTCTCACCGTTGGAGATTACGTCCGCGGCAGACGACAAGGCCGCTCGCGCTGCCGTCACCGACGGTGACGCCGACGCCGCTCTCGTCCCCGACACCGCAGAAGGCAAGGAGGGCTCGTGGAAGCTGCTTGCCGACGACGCCCCATCCTGGCTGGCCCCAATGCTGCAGGAATCGCTGCAGAAACAAAATGAAGCCATGCTGCTCAGCGAAAACGGAATCAACCCCAGCGAGTTTTTCTCCAAGACTCAAAGCGCAGCCGTGTCGGTGGAGTCGCTGGATGAAGCCAAAGACGAGAAGATGCCCGCAGTGGTCATCACACTGATTGGTGTGATGGTCATGATGACCGCCATCCTCGTCTTCGGCGGCGCGGTGGCCACCAGCGTCATCGAGGAGAAGTCCTCCCGCGTCATCGAGATCATTCTCTCGACCGTTCGCCCGGCGCACCTGCTGGCTGGCAAGATCCTCGGCGCCGGTCTGGCTGGCATCATCATGATGAGCGTGCTGACCGCCAGCGCCGCAGTTGCCCTCATGATTACCGGATTGGCGGAGAGCTTCGATGTGCCGTGGTCCGCAGTCTGGCTGCTGGTCCCGTGCTTCATCCTCGGTTACTTCTTCTTCGCCGCGCTGTATGCAGCCTCCGCATCCTTGGTCAGCCGTATGGAAGATTTCCAGGGCGCACAGATGCCGGTACTAGTGTTCTCGCTGATCACGATGTATGTTCCGCTGTTTGGCTGGAGCAAGCTGGACTCTACCGTCATGCAGATTGCAGCGTGGATTCCACCGGTTTCCATCACCACTGCCCCGATGCAGTACGCCGTTGGCAACTTCTCCGCACTCCAGTTGGCGGCTTCGCTGCTAATCATGGTTGTGGGAGTAGCCGCAGTCATCGCACTCGCCGCCTGGATCTACCCGCGCAATGTCCTGCGCACCGGTGCCGCGGTCAGCTGGAAGAAGGCTCTGACAGCCAAGAGCTAGCCCCAGCCCTGCCCAAAAGAGCGTGACTCCTTCGGCCACGGTCACCTAAAACCGAATAATCGTCAATCGCGTAGTTTGCTCAGCGCACCTTATAGACCATGGTCCGCCGCAAACTGCGCGATTTTTCCTGTCTCGCCATAGGAGGTCTGCGCCCCCACGCCTGTCGCCGCATGAGCCGAGACCACCGCCGCAAGACGAGCTGCCGTCACCACATCATCGCCCGCGGCCAACGCGGTGAGGACCGTACCCATGTACGCATCACCGCAGCCCGTGGTGTCCACGACCTCGATGGGCAGCGCTGGAATGCGAGTGACTGCCACCTCGCTTTCCGACGTCCTCAAGACCGCAGACCCCTCCCCGCCAAGTGTGACAATGGCCGTGGAAATCCCGTGTTCGTCGGCAAGCGCGCGCCCAACCGCATCCCACTGACCGTGCTCGCAACCGGCGACCGCGCGCTCGGAGCCGATGATGGCTGCGAGTTCGTGCTCGTTGACAATGAGGACATCGACCAGCGCGAGCAGATCCTCACTGACCGCCCGAATCGGCGACAGGTTGAACACCACCGGCACACCCGCATCGTGGGCAATCTGTGCGGCGGCCAGGACAGCCTCATCACAAATCTCCAGACACAGACCGAGGCACCCAGCCCGCTGAATCTTGTCCGCATGACTGCGCACCATCTCAGCATCGACTTCACCATTGGCGCCAGCGGAGATGACAATGAAATTCTCCGCCGCATCATCAACGACAATCATGGCTGTACCAGTGGCAGAGTCGACGGTCTCAACTGCAGAGATGTCCACGTGAGCGTCGGTAAGCGCGTCGCGCAGCAACTGCGCATTGGGATCCGAACCGACCGCGCCGACCAGTTCCACGGCCGCGCCCAGTCTTCCAGCCGTCGCCGCCTGATTCGCCGACTTACCGCCCGGCAGAATGCGCAGAGGACTGCCCTCGATAGTCTCGCCACCATGCGGCAGGCGCTTCACGGTGACAGTCAGGTCTGCGTTGATGGAACCGACGACACATACGTTTGGCCTCTGTTCAGCCAGCTCGGTGAGGCGCTCAGTAATCGGCATTGGTTCGACTCCTCGGTAGTGCGGACACGTTTTTTCCGACAATAGCGCTACCCCTTTCCGCCCACCATCAACTAAGCCGGTTTACCCCTTGTTTACTACCGTGGAGGTATGGCTAGAATCAGCGCCCAACAAGTAATAGATACCGTCCTCGACCACGGAAGTTTCACCTCCTGGGACGGCGCGCCCGAGCATGGCAACATCGACGAGTCCTACCGCGGCACACTGTCCCGAGCCTCTGAGAAAACCGGTCTCGATGAGGCCGTTATCACCGGTGAAGGCACCGTCGGCGGCAAGCGCGTCGCCGTCATCTGTTCTGAGTTCGGCTTCCTCGGCGGTTCTATCGGCGCCGCAACCGCTCGTCGTATTATTCGCAGCATCGAGCGCGCGACTGCGGAGCAGCTGCCCCTGTTGCTCTCCCCGACCTCGGGCGGCACTCGCATGCAGGAGGGCACTGCGGCGTTCGCGCTCATGATCTCTATTACCACCGCAGTGGCGCGCCACAAGGATTCTCACTTGCCATTCCTGGTGTACCTGCGCAATCCCACCACCGGTGGTGTCATGGCGTCGTGGGGGTCGGCAGGCCACTTCACCTTCGCAGAGCCCGGCGCACTTCTCGGCTTCCTCGGCCCGCGCGTCGTCGAGCTGGCTACCGGCGAACCCATGCCCGAAGGCGTTCAGACCTCCGAGAACCTGTTCAAGCAGGGCATTATCGACGGCATCATTCCGCTCGAAGGTCTGCGCGGCGCTGTCCGCCGCACCATCGACGTGCTTGCCGACGGAGACCCCAGCGAACCCACCCCACCGCCAGTAGCAGCCATTGATGGTCGCGATACCTGGGAAGCTATCCTGCGCACCCGCGATACTTCTCGTCCAGGTGGCGGCGACATTATCGATGCCCTTGTCGACTGCTCCGTGCCGATTTCCGGCACTGGCGATGGCCACAAGTCGCTGTCGGTTCGGGCTCGCCTGGCGCGGATTGGTGAGCGGCCGGTGATTCTGGTCGCCCAGGATCGCCATAACCAGCCGCCGCTGGGCACGCATCCAATGGGGCCGGGCTCACTGCGTTTTGCCCGCCGTGCGATGCGCATCGCGGAAAGCCTGAACATTCCGCTGGTCACGGTCATTGACACCCCAGGCGCTGAGTTGACCAAGGACGCCGAGGAAAATGCCATGGCCGGCGAGATTGCCCGCACCTTGACCACGCTGGTGAACTTGAAGGTTCCGACCGTGTCACTCATTCTCGGCCAGGGCTGCGGTGGCGGTGCGCTGGCCATGCTGCCCTCTGACCGCGTGCTGGCAATGCACGATGCCTGGATGTCTCCGTTGCCGCCGGAGGGTGCTTCGGCGATTATCTACCGAGACACCGAGCATGCCCCGGAAATGATGGAGGAGCAGGGCGTTGGCGCCGAGGCCATGCTGAAGACCGGGGTTATCGACGAGATTGTGGCCGAACCTGAGGATTCGTCCGAACTGCCCCGCCGTGCTCTGAGTGCTATCGAGCACGCCCTCTGGGAGCTGGAGAAGAATCCGGCTCGCGTTGGCCGTGAGCAGCGTTTCGACCACTACCGTCGCTTCGCGCTGGGCGAGTAAGGGGGCTGGGGCCTGGTGTGGGACTGGCGTGGGGCTGGTTTGGGGCTGGTTTGGGCCTTCAGCCCCCACCCCAACCTCAGAAAGCAAGAAAGTGACTGAGTTTATGACACTTTTGGGCAATTTTTCACGCCTGAAGTGTCATAAACGCAGTCACTTTCTTCGCCGGAAATCCTGCAAACCGCCGACGGAGGGATGAGCAGGAACCGCGAAGCGGAGCGAAGCTCAGCCGGCCAACAGAGCTAGCATGCGGACTTCTACTTAACGTCCAACAGGTCGATGACGAAGACCAGGGTCTTACCAGACAGGAAGTGTCCTGCACCAGCCGGGCCGTAAGCTTTCTCCGGAGGGCAAATCAGCTCGCGACGACCGCCGACCTTCATGCCCGGAATGCCTTCCTGCCAACCGGCAATCAGGCCGTTCAGCGGGAACTCGATGGACTGGCCACGGTTCCAGGAAGAGTCGAACTCTTCACCGGTTTCGTAGTCAACACCCACGTAGTGGACCTCGACACGAGCACCCGGGGTGGCCTCCTTGCCGTCACCGACAGTGAGGTCGTTGATGACGAGTTCCGTCGGAGCCGGACCGGACTTAGCAGTGAGTTCTGGCTTGGACAAGACAATCTCCTATCACAGTTGGCTTTTTCACAGTTGGTATTCAGCCCAACGTAAATGGACCCAACTTAAATGGGGTTTCTTAGAATTCTAGGAAAAATAAAAGGCGCGTACCAACCTTTCGAAGGCTAGTACGCGCCTTTTCGCGTTTTCAACGCTGGACTTTTCTATGCTGGGTTACCTGCGAGAAACTCCTACGCGGTAATCGCTAGAAAATCCTTAGCGCTGGTCGCGCGGAACGAAGTCACGCTCGGTCTCGCCGGTGTAAATCTGGCGAGGACGGTTGATCTTCGATGCCGGGTCAGTGACCTGCTCGTTGAACTGAGCGATCCAGCCCGGGAGGCGGCCGATGGCGAACAGGACGGTGAAGAAGTCCGTCGGGAAGCCCATGGCGCGGTAAATCAGACCGGTGTAGAAGTCAACGTTCGGGTAGAGCTTGCGGGAGACGAAGTAGTCATCAGCCAGTGCAATCTCTTCCAGCTTCATAGCCAGATCCAGCAGCTCGTCGCCGCCGAGGCGCTGGAGCACCTCGTGAGCGGTCTTCTTAGCGATAGCTGCACGCGGGTCGTAGGACTTGTAGACGCGGTGACCGAAGCCCATCAGGCGGACGCCCGGCTCCTTGTTCTTCACGCGGTTCATGAACTCGGTTGCGTCGCCACCGTGGTTCTGCTGGATGTCCTCGAGCATCTCCAGAACAGCCTGGTTAGCGCCACCGTGCAGCGGGCCAGACAGAGCGTTGATACCAGCAGCGATGGAGACGAACATGGAAGCGCCGGAGGAAGCGACCATGCGGACGGTGGAGGTGGAGCAGTTCTGCTCGTGGTCAGCGTGCAGGATGAGCAGCTTGTCCAGAGCGTCAACCACTACCGGGTCAACCTCGTAGTCAGCGGTCGGGTAACCGAACATCATGCGCAGGAAGTTCTCGCGAGCGTTCAGGTTGTTGTCCGGGTACATGTACGGCTCGCCCTTGGATGCGCGGTAAGCGTATGCAGCCAGCATCGGGACCTTAGCCATCAGGCGAACCGCAGCCAGGTTGCGCTGCTCTTCGTTCAGCGGATCCAGCTCGTCCTGGTAGTAGGAAGCCAGAATGTTGACCGAGGAAGCCAGGGTCTGCATCGGGTGTGCGCCACGCGGGAAGATGCTGAATGCGCGACGGAAGTCCTCGTCCAGCAGGGTGTGGTGACGAATGTCGTGGTTGAACTGCGCAAGCTCTTCCTCAGACGGAAGGTGGCCGTGAATCAGCAGGTAGGAAACCTCGTTGAAGGTAGCCTTCTCAGCCAGCTGCTCAATCGGGTAACCGCGGTAGCGCAGGATGCCGTTACCGCCGTCGATGTAAGTGATCTTGGACTCGGTAGAACCGGTGGCGGTGTAGCCCGGGTCAAAGGTGGTCAGTCCAGTTTCCTGGAGCATCTTGCCCAGTGCAATACCGTCGTTACCCTCGGTTGCCTTGACGATGTCCATCTCGAACTCGCCGCCCGGGTAGTGGAGTACAGCCTTGCCGTCTTTAGTAGCCACAACTTCCCTTTCACAGAAAAATTCTTCTTAACGACTCCAGAGTGCGGGGGAAGCAGGCACAGCGGAAAACAGCATGCTGCCTCCCAACTCCACGCCACCCCTTCGGGGTCGCATTGTTTTCAATGATTCAATTATGCGCGACATTTGCGTTCCATTGCATCTTGCCCAGTGAAAAAAGTTTGCTTAGTTCACATCGACCGTGTCGTAACCATAAAGAACCGACACCTGCAGTGGATTAGAACACACAATATCAAAGAGTGTGAGCAGTGCAACACCCTCTACCCCATTCGGGCAGCCTGGGCTTACCCAATCTTGACCCCTCTTCACCCCGAAATGCAAATGGAAAAAACGGGTTTATTACGTTGTCACTGCTCATTTACTAATCAGGAGGTCAGGAGCCCATTCAACAGCCAATGTCTTTAAAAGTTCAAAAGTCATTGAGCCGACGCCCGAAAACACATCGACTAAATCCACAATAATTCACCCCTCGCCGCCCGCCCGAGGCCCCACACCGCCAAGTTTTCAGCACCAACAAAACTGGAAAAAATTCTTCGCAAACTTTGCAAATACGCCAATCCACCCTGTTTTGTTATGCAAAGTACGGAAGCGGGGGCAATTGAACCCCACCCTTTTGCTATAAGTACCCCCGATTACCGCTAGAGTTTGAAGACAACGGCTGTATATCAAGCTTCACTTTGAATGCACTTTGAAAGGTTGCGCCTCATATGAGCGATCAATTCCCAGTCCTCCCTGAAGAGTTCCAGCCCGGCGACGGCCGCTTTGGTTGCGGTCCGTCGAAGGTTCGCCCGGCACAGATTCAGGCAATCGTTGACGGCGGTACCTCTATCATGGGTACCTCCCACCGTCAGCCGGCAGTGAAGAACGTTGTTGGTGAGGTTCGCGAGGGTCTGGCTGAGCTCTTCCAGCTTCCGGACGGCTACGAGATTGTCCTGTCCCTCGGCGGCGCAACCGCTTTCTGGGATGCTGCCACCTTTGGGCTCATCGAGAAGAAGTCCGCTCACCTGACTTACGGTGAGTTCTCCTCCAAGTTTGCCAAGGCCTCCAAGATGGCTCCGTGGCTCGACGCTCCGCAGATCATCGAAGCAGAGCCGGGTTCCGCACCTGAGGTTGTCGCTGGCGAAGAGGGCGTTGACCTTATTGGTTGGGCTCACAACGAGACCTCCACCGGCACCATGGTTCCGGTCACCCGCCCGGCAGGCTCCGAGGGCCAGCTCGTGGCTATCGATGCCACCTCCGGTGCCGGCGGCCTCCCGGTCGACATGTCCCAGGCTGACGTCTACTACTTCTCCCCGCAGAAGTGCTTCGCTTCTGACGGCGGCATCTGGTTGGCTGCAATGTCCCCGGCTGCCATCGATCGTATTGAGAAGATCAATTCTTCCGACCGCTTCATCCCGGCTTTCCTGAACCTGCAGACTGCCGTTGATAACTCCCGCAAGAACCAGACCTACAACACCCCGGCCGTCGGCACTTTGCTGATGCTGGCTGATCAGGTCAAGTGGATGAACGCCAACGGCGGCCTCGACGGCATGGTTGCCCGCACCACCGAGTCCTCCTCCCACCTCTACAACTGGGCTGAGAACCGCGCGGAGGCAACTCCGTTCGTCACCGATGCTGCAAAGCGCTCGCTGGTCGTCGGCACCATCGACTTCGAGGACAACATCGACGCCGCACAGATTGCCAAGGTTCTGCGCGCCAACGGCATCCTCGACATCGAGCCGTACCGCAAGCTGGGCCGCAACCAGCTGCGCATCGGTATGTTCCCGGCCATCGACCCGGAGGACATCCGTCGTCTGACTGGCGCTATCGACTGGGTTCTGGACAACGGCTACGCTGCAAAGTAACAGCCAAATACCGGCCTCAGCCGCATAACTCCCGCGCCACGCGCAAGGGCATTGCCCCATTTGTCCGTGACGCGGGAGTTTTGTCGTTTACCATGATTAGTGAGCATTACTTATAACGTCGACCAACAAGGAGGTTCTCGCATGAGGGAGCTGAAGCCCGTTCTGGACGGCGATGTGACCGATTCACTGATTCTCGTTCCCGCCGATATCACCGAGCAGGAACGGCAGGAGGGACTTCGCTTCACGCTGCCTCTCGACGAGAACCTGCGCACTTTCCTGGTCGAGCACTTCGAGCTCGCCGATGCCGCCGGTTCCCCTGCTGCAGCTGATTCCGCATCGCTTGCCGACGGATCCAGCGCCGCCACCGCCACTGCCAGCGGTAGCTCTGGGGAGAGTGCTACCGCAGAGAGGGGCTCCACCGACGGAAGTTCCACTAGTGGCAGCACAGCGGAAGCCACCACCGCAAGCGGCGACGCGGCCGAAGGCAGCGAGGCGGCCGGCAACTCCGCTACGGCAGGCGGGGCACCGAAGAAGACTCCAACGGCGCCGAAGCCTGTTCTGGAAGAGCCTCGCGTAGTTTTGTCGCCGCGCGAAATTCAGGACCGCATTCGCAGCGGCCAAACGGTGGAGGAGCTCATTGAGTACAGCGGCATGCAGCCGCGCAAGATTGAGTCCTTCGCCTACCCGGTGCTTGCAGAGCGCGCACGTATTGCGGAGCTCGGCAAGCAGTCGAAGCCACGTCGCATTGATGGCCCGGCCAAGTTGTCCCTGTGGGAGATTCTCGCCACCGCTTTTGCCGCCCGTGGCCAGGAACTCGCCGATGCCTCGTGGGACGCCTACCGCGACCCGAGTGGACAGTGGATTGTGACGGTTACTTGGAATGTCGGCCACACCACCAACGTAGCTGAGTGGAGTTACCAGGCGGAGGGACTTTCCGCACTCACCATTGCTCGCAATGAGCTGGCAGCAGAGCTGATTGACCCCGACTTTGCCCGCCGCAACCGAGACTTGGCTCCGCAGGCCAATCGAGCTGCTGATACCGCGGATACCTCTGAGATGCCAGCCGCATGGCAGTCTTCGGCGGAGCCGCAGCGAGGCCACGGGGAGCAGGATGTTCCGTCGCAAAGCGATGCCGCCGACGACGATATTGACGAGGCGGAGTTCTTGCAGCACCCGGACGCAGAGCAGCCGAAGCGCAAGAAAAAGACTGTCATGCCGTCTTGGGAGGATGTGCTACTCGGCGTACGTCCGAACGGCCCGAAGAAGTAGGAGTTTCCCTCGACAATGAGCTCCATGACCAGTGGCAACGCTTCTGATTTCGAATTCTCCGCGATTCGCCGCGGTGTAGTCACAATTTGGTTTATCAGCACCAATGACCCTGCTGCGACCCTGGAGACAGGTGTTCAGCACGACCGCGGTTTCGGGCGTCGTTTCCTAGCTCTCTATGACTCAACGCTGCCGGTAACACCGATTGGTGATTTCCCGCTCAACCGCTCGGCAGAAACCGGTGACGGTGAATACTACATCGGTGGCTTTGAGGGCGTTGCCGTACTGCAGACGGTTCTCGATGATGTCTCGCAGCTGTCCAAGCTGTCGCCTCGTCTGCGGCAGGAGATTGCCGCCACGGACGTCTACGCGAGTGTGTCGAATAAATCCACGGGCTTCGGTGCCTTTGCGCATTGGCACGATGGTGAACTCAAGCGCGCCTTCTCGGCGACTCGTTACCGCACGCTGGAGGATATCGGTCTTCCCTGCCCCGCAGAGGGCAGCTTCTGGGCGGGCAAGCACCGCCCGCTGCCCGACGCTTTCGAAGATACGGGTTCACGTCCACGCGAGGGGGTCGGTTTGCCGTTCGTTCCGGCAGAGCTTGCCGACGCCGTCATCACCGACTGGCTCGGATTCGACCCGCATTCGCCCGCTACAGACATCCCTGTTAGTGGTTTTGCGGTGGATGGCCGTCGTGCGGCTCCCGGAGCTTCGTATTCGACGTCTCGTAGTCCACGCGGGCTAATGGGTGAGCTGGGTTCCTCCGAGTCTGGCGCAGAGCTTGACCGCGCCTACGACGACTACGAAGTTCACAACGCAGAGCCGAACCGAGACTTTCTGGAGGAGCTCAGTCGCTTTGGGGCTAAGGCCAAGAACTTCGCTGGCCGCACCTGGCGGCGGGCGCGAGGCAAGTTCGGGAAATAGTCTCTACCGCACTGCGCGCTGCGACTGAACGCGCAGTCGCTCGTAGAACGCGATCGCCGCGGAGGTAGCCACATTCAGGCTGTCAGTTCCCGGTGACATGGGAATGCGAGCACGCACATCGGTGGCTACCATCGCGTGCTCGGTAAGCCCCTGCCCCTCAGCGCCAACGAGAATCGCGACCTTGTCCGTGTCCATGGCATCCCACAGGTCCACCGTGCCCGCAGGGGTCATCGACACCACGCGGAAGCCCTGCTCTTTGAGCTGGTCCAAGCTTCGCTGCCAGGTGGTCGTAGTACCGGGCAGAGTCGCAAATGGGACTGTCAGCACATGCCCCATGGAAACGCGCACGCTGCGGCGATACAGCGGATCGGCGCAGGCCGCGCCGAAGACGACCCCATCCACGCCCATGCCCGCCGCGTTACGGAACAGGGCTCCGATGTTCTCGTGGTCGCCGACGCCCTCCATCACGGCCAAGGTGGTGGCTCCGCTCAGAACTTGGTCCACCGATAGCTCCGGCGCGCGGTCAGCGGTGGCCAGAAGGCCGCGGTGAAGATCAAATCCGGCCGCTGCGGCCAGAACCTCGCGGTCGAGTTCAAACCAGGGCACCGTTTCCGCAATAACGGCCTCGCTCGCGGTCAGTCCGTCGGCAAGCGATGCGAGCTTCTGGCGAGTACCAAAGACTGCGCGGAGCGGAAAGCGTGAGCGCACTAACCGCGGCACAATGAGCGTGCCTTCGGCGATGACCAGCCCCTTCCCACCGGGCAAATCGGGGCGGGAATCGGACTTGTTGAGGTTGCGGATGTCATCGAGACGGCTGTCGGCGGGATCGTCGACGACGATGGGCGCAAAGCGTTCGAGGGATGTGGTGGTACTCATGGAAACTCTTTAGCCGCCCAGCAGAGCGGTGAACGGATCGGCGGCGAAGTAGATGATGAACAGGCCGGAGACAATCCACATCAGCGGATGTACGGACTTGGCACGACCCGAGAAGATAGCCATCGCAGCAAAGGTGATGAAACCGATGCCGATACCATTTGCAATCGAGTAGGTAAACGGCATGGTGACAATAGTCAAAAATGCCGGCAGTGCGATGTCGAAACGGGTGAAATCAATCTCGGTAATCTGCCCGATCATCATGGCACCGACGATGACCAGCACTGGCGCGGCAGCCTCGATGGGCACGATTTCATAGAGCGGGGTGAAAAACATCGCTGCCAGAAAGAGGATGCCGGTGACAATGTTGGCAAGGCCAGTGCGTGCACCATCGGCGATGCCCGCTGCGGAGTCCACAAAGACGGTGTTCGACGAGGAGCTGACTGCCCCACCGACAATGGCACCGGTGCCTTCGACAACCAGTGCGCGCTTCATGTCCGGCAGCACACCGTCTTCATCGACAAGTGCGGCCTGCTTGCCCAGACCAGTCATCGTGCCCATGGCATCGAAGAAGTTCGCCAGGACCAAGGTAAACAGCAGCATGGTGGCGCTGAGGGCACCGACGCGGGCAAAGGATCCGAAAAGATCCACAGCTCCAACGAGGGACAAGTCCGGCATGCCGCCTACGCGGTCCGGCAGAGTCGGTACCGCAAGATTCCAACCGGTCGGCACTGGCTTGCCATCAGCGAAGGAGGGGCCCGCATCCGTCAAGGCCTCGACTGCGAGCGCAATGATGGTATTCAGCACGATGCCGATGAACAGGCCACCTGGAATATTGCGGACAACCATGATGCCGCAGATAATCAGCCCGAGGACGAACACGGCGGTCGGCCACGAGGCAATCTGACCATTGATGCCGAGCTGCACCGGAACAGTCGTGTCAGCGGCATCGGGAATACGGCGAACCAGGCCACCGTCGACCAGACCAATCATGGCAATGAATAGGCCGATACCCACACTCATCGCGGCCTTCATATCGGACGGAATCGCGTGGAAGACAGCTGTGCGGAATCCGGTCAGCGCCAGCAGCACGATAATCACGCCGTCCAGCACGACCAGGCCCATCGCTTCTTCCCAGGCCAGCCCCTCGTTAGCAACGAATGTCACGGCAACCAGGGTGTTGATGCCCAGGCCCGTCGCAATGCCGAAGGGGTACTTGGCAAAGAGACCAAAAGTAATGGTCATGACACCCGCGGCGAGCGCGGTGACAGCGGCGACCTGTGGTATCCCCAGGCTATTGCCGTTGACATCCTCGATATTGCCGAGGATCAGCGGGTTGAGCAGAATGATGTAGGCCATCGCGAAGAAGGTCACTACGCCACCGCGAATCTCGGTCACGGTCGTCGAACCGCGCTCCGTGATGTGAAAATAGCGGTCCACTGCCGAAAGATGGCTCCCCTTCCGTGCAGGCTTGGAGTCCTTCGCCTCATCTGAGGATGTTGCAGAGGTGGACGTACCTTTGTCCATTTTTTATGCCTCTCTAGAGTCTCTTTACTATCCGTGTCACGTGTTTATCCGTGTCAGAGCGGAATTTTTGTGCCGAAAACCGTAACGGTGCAGTCTCTGGGGCCACGGTGGCGTCGAAACTGCACCTTCTTCGTCATCGCGTTTGCCTAGGTGGAAAGCTACAGGTGGGAATCCTGGTAGGGTTCCGCCACCGGTGCACCCTGCCCCGTTACTTCCGGGATAGCTGAGTGAGCACCGCAGCCGTGGTCAAAGCTTACGGCCGTGGCATCGAATGTCCATTCGTTAACGCACACGCCCCAGTTCTTACCGAGCGGCCCGGTCAGCGGGACCATAAAGGCGCAGGTTCGGCAACGGTGCAATGCTTCCCGAGCAAAGTCACTCTCGGGGCCGGTATCGCCCTCTTCCCAACGCTGCTCGGTGTCTTCCACACCACGCGCCGACAAGGTGCGGGTCTGCAAGTCATCGCCGTCGAGTCGCTCATCTCCCACTGCAGCCGGCAACAAATCGCGTGGACCGAGGTCACCGGGGCGCAGCCGCTCCTCGTAGGGCACCCATTCAGGCGCCTGCAGCGCGGTTTCGCCAGGGACAAGAGCCACTTCACTGACCGTCGCCTGTTGAGTGCCCGGCGCGCACGCGACCACCACATGCCACTCCCAGCCCCTGTATCCGGGCAGGTCAGCCGCAAAACGATGCACCGCAACGCCCTCGCCTACGACACTTACACCGGTGTGCGCGCCGGCAGGCCCCTCCCCGAGCTCTTCAATAGCGGTACGGGCAGTGTCGACCGCCTGGTGATTCATCACCTTCCCCCGTCGGCGGCTGTTTCGGGAACGTCGTCGATTTTCAGTCACGTTTCCTATCCTAGAGTGAAGCTATGGACAGATTCCCGTCGGGCGATGCAAAACTCGCCCGCCCTTTCCACTCATCACGCTTTACGACGGTCCGAGCTGCCATCCTCTCCGTGGCAACTGCCGCCCTATTGGCCGGCTGTGCGGCTGAAACTGGTTCAGGTGGCGATCCCTCAGGCGAGGCCCCTTCTAGTGGAGCTAGTGCGGACTCGAACTCCGGCACCGCCCCAAGGTCGACTTCGGCATCGGTTAATCCCTCCGAGCTGGTCGGTGCCGATAAGGTGCCGGGGCTCGGTGACGTTCCGACACTGAAACTGGCCATCGAGCAGTCCTATCCTGTCTTGGCTCCACCACTTCCCACGGAGAAGAATGTCGCTGCGCCTTTTGTCCAGGGCCTTGAGTTCGAACCCGATGGTTCTTTGTTGATGGGCACCGGCCTCTACGGTGAGTCCCAGATTTACCGATTACCGCAGTGGCTCGACAACTCTGCAGCCGAGCCGACCAACGTGGAAGATTTACAGCCTGAACTCTTCGGCGAGGGGATTACCCGTCATGGAGATACCGTGTGGCAGCTGACGTGGAAGGAAGGACGCGCCATTGAACGCGACGCGGCTACTCTCAAGCAGCGTCGCGAGGTTCCCTTCGACACCGAGGGCTGGGGCGCGTGCTCCTTCGATGACACCATCGTGACCTCCGACGGCAGTGGCACCCTCACTTTCCGCGCCCCCGATGACCTCTCTTCCCAGCGTCAACTGGCGGTCACTGCAGCAGGTACAGAGACAACGTGGCTCAACGAACTCGAGTGCGTCACTGTCAACGGCGACGCAGCTCTGGACGAAGTGCCGGACGAAGTACCAGCGGACACGAGCGATTCAAACAACCAGAGCAACGCGGACGGACCAAACTCCCCGCAATCGCACCGCGAGATTTGGGCCAACGTCTGGCAGAGTCCATTCATCTACCGCATCAACCCGGAAGACGGAAAGGTCACAGGCATCGTCGATGCCACCGAACTCTTCCGCGACTTGTACGCGCAGCTCTCCCCAGCAGAGCAAAACAGTATTGATGTGCTCAACGGCATTGCTCTAATGCCGGATTCTTCCTCTACCTCCCCCAATGGCCCCCGCCAGTTCCTGCTCACAGGGAAGAAATGGCCCACGGCCTACCGTGTTACCGTGAGTGAATAGCAGTATCTGGCCCGAAAACGGCTAGTGTGACTGAACGTAGCTTCAATTCCGTTACGAATGTCGGGAAGTGAGAGTTGATGGGATCGAGTAGGCGCCGCTGGCAACAGAATAGTAAGGCGTTCATGGTTGTCGGCGCTATTGTCGTGGTGGGTCTTGTCGTCACCGGCATTGTCCTTGCTGTCAATAAGTGGACCAACCAGGCAATCGACGACCCGCACGCGCTGTCCATCGAGGTCATTCAGGACGGCGAAACCACAGAGGTTCTTCCCTACCGTGTCTGCGACCTCTTTGAGAAGAATGCCTGCACCACGACTGAGGCCAACGCCGCCAAGATTTCTCTGGGCGAGCAGGAGACAGCTGAGGTTAACGTCGGCTCCACTGTTGGCTCTAACTCTTGGACTCTGCAGCGTTTCTTCTCCGACGATGCGGTCAACTCCACCTCTCGCAAGGATCCGGGCGAAGCCACGACCGAGACCATCGCCGGCTCCGCAGCTGTTGCCGGCAAACGCACCCCACTCGGGGTCGTGGAGGTTTCCACCGCGCTCATCGGAAAGAACTCCGAGGGTGAAGAGACCACCTACGGTATTACTTGGTCGATCGTCAACGAACCGTCGTAAAGCACAGCAAAACGCCCGCTCACTGAGGTTATCCACCTTCGTGAGCGGGCGTTTTTCACATCTTCTACCGACTTACGAGTCCAGCTCGCGCGCGACCGCACGCAGGACTTCAGCCATCTGGTGGCCGTCCTTACGCTCCGGGTAACGCCCGGCGCGCAGGTCACGCTGCACCGTCGACTCCAGCATGGAAATCATGTCCGAAATCATGCCGTTGAGATCGCTGGGGCTGTGCTTCTTTGCTTGACGACGGGCTCCTGCGCCCCCACCTGCCCCGCCACGGCGGTGACGGGCACCGCGCGGTCCCTCGTCGAGCACCTTGATCCGGAGGGCCTGCGGGCCTGGGCGGCCGTCAGCGTAGTCGTACTCCAGGCGCTGACCAGTTACGAGTTCTTCCACGCCTTTCGGCAGCACGTTCTTGCCGATGTAGACATCTTCACCGTCCGGATTCGAAACGAAGCCAAAACCGCGATCCTTGTCGTACCACCTGACCTTACCGATGGGCACTTTCCACCTAACCTTCCCGTGCCCTGTGACTGGGGGCACTCAACCTCGTTCCCCTTGTGCAGCGGTGACTGCCCTTCAGGGTCTTCGGATCGGAGATGCAATTCTTCCGCATTTGCCACCGTCCTCGCACGCACAAACGGCCAGAGTTAGAGGCTCGCTCGGGGCGAGCTTGGCCAGACAGGACCGCGAGGATATGCCAGGCCGGGTGCTGTCTTAATGGTGTTCCTTTAATTAAGGTGCGACCAAAACAGGACGCACTCCAACGGGGAACACATTATTTATTACTGCTTACTAGTGCGAAGTGGCGGCAGCGGTAGCGGCGTGCATGTGCACGTCACCTCCGATTACCTAAAGAACTCAATTATACCCATAGATGGGGACATAAAGGGAAGACGGATCTGCGTGAAGCGAACACTCTCGCGGATTGACGCACCGAGACGGCAACTAACTGCCAGCGTTGGTTCTTTATGGCTATCTCTTATGGCCATCCTTCTCAGTGCATGCGGCGCGCCAAAACCGGAAAAATAACAAGACGATAACGTGAGCTTTATCACATTTTGAAGTTTTAACTTACACAACACCAATAACAGTCACGTCTCTTACCTGCAGTTTCACCTACTTTTATGCATATTTCCCACCTGCGCTCAAAATTAAGAATCCGGCGATTCGCGTGACTATTTCGTTATCAACCGCTACGGTGTGCAATCGACGCGTTTAACGGACGAAGTCGCATAGATCGCCTTCATCTCACTCCAGTGCGATGACATCGGCCCGTTATCAATAACGTGAAGAACTTTCCATAAGAGTGAGATGGGGTTGCATTAGCCCCACTGGCGCCACAAAGAAAATCGACGAAAAGGAAATTTTCATATGGCTCGCCACGCAGCTAAGACCAACACCTTCGCTTCCACTTCGGCAAAGGTTGCACTGACCGGCGCAATCCTCGGTGCCGGTGCCGCTATCTTCGCACCGACCGCTTCTGCAGCTCCGGACTCCGACTGGGACCGCCTGGCACAGTGTGAGTCCGGCGGCAACTGGCACATCAACACCGGAAACGGCTACTACGGCGGTCTGCAGTTCTCCGCAAGCACCTGGAACGCTTTCGGTGGTAACGAGTTCGCTTCGACCGCTGATCAGGCTTCCCGCGAGCAGCAGATTTACGTTGCTGAGAAGGTCCTGGCTCAGCAGGGTTGGGGCGCATGGCCGGCTTGCTCCGCAAGCCTGGGTCTCTCCTCCGGCCCGACCGATCGTCCGCACCCGAGCCAGGGCTCCGCTCCTGTTCGCGCACAGGCCGCTCCGGCAGCTGCTGCTTCCGACTCCAAGACTGACCTGGTCCAGCAGTTCGCTGACCGCCTGTCCAACGTCGACAGCCTGTCCGACGCTCAGGCACTCATCGCTGAGTTCCGTGCACTGACCGGCGAGGTTGAGCTCCCGCAGGAACTGGTCGCAGCCATTCCGTTCGACCTGTCGAAGCTGCAGGGTCTGATTTAAGACTTTCGAGCTAGCCAGCTCATCACAGTAGCCCCGAGGGTAATCCCCCTCGGGGCTACTTTTTGGCTTCCGCAGGTTGGCGGTACCGACCCAACGCGAGTTAGTGACTGCGTGAATTACTGCCTGCGTTTATGGCTGGCGACGGCGTGCCAACGCGAGTTAGTGACTGCGTTTATGACAAAAATGGCCCGGTAGGGTCAGGCGGTCATTGCATCATGGA
>NZ_KV787405.1:0-7804 GCF_001807075.1 Corynebacterium sp. HMSC14B06
TACCGCGCGGAAACCCCGCGCCGTCTTTGTCGCTTCCTGTAAAAACAGGTGACTTTTTCCATCTTTGCCGCTATGTCGCGTCACTGTTGACCGGAGCGTAATTTGCCGCGTCGGAATATCGACGTCTTCCCACCTAAGCCCTAAAACCTCATTGGGGCGCGCACCGGAGCCAATGAGCACATCGAGAAAGTGCAGCAGGTACGGAGCGCGGCCACCGGCTAAGCGGGTGGCACTCTGCCAAGCGCGGATAGCGCCGCGCACCGTTTCCATATCCGCCGGGGTGATGGCCGCCGCTGTCGGACGTGGCCGGGGGACGGGTGTTGTTCCCTCAACCGGGTTAGACGTCACAATGCCGATGCGCAGGCCGTGGCCATACGCGCCACGCAGCAGGACGCGCGCCGCGCGCCGCCTAGAGGGTTGCTTAATGGCCTGTAGGTGGTGCTCGAAAATTGGGGTCGTTCCCTCACGCGCCAAGAGCGACCCCATAGCCGGGTACACGTCTTTTTCCGCGTGATAGTCGTATATGTCGGCTGTTTGTGGCCGCCACTTATGGGCGCGTCCCCACTCAAGATAAGTCTCTACGAGTTCTTTCACCGTGCAATTGGATTGGGAGCCGACGCCAACGCGGGCAACCTGTTCGACGGCTCGCAAGGCGTCACGTTTCGCCGCTGTCTTCGTCGTGGCCACGCGCTGCACGCGCTTAGTCTCGCCGCTGGCCGCGCGATAGAGCACGCGGGCGCGCCAACGGCCATTAGGCATTTGGTGAAGTTGCACGCCGCCCCATTCACCGGGAGCTAATCTAATCCGCGCCATTGTCACGCCTAAACTCGTTCGGTAGGTGGTTAGCAAAAAGCGATTGGGAAACGTCTAGGTTGATCTCAATCCCTAACGCACGCGCCGCACGCACCAAAGTATCCGCCTCGTTTCTCATGCGTTTTAGCTCGTCTTTATACATCACGGCACCGGCGGTGTTGCCATGCTCGTTCTGCCAAGCATGAAGCGGCTCAAATTCCATAGCGCGCTTCAAGAAATCAAAAATCGCGCGGTTTAATGCCCCGTAGCTGTTGCTAGTGGCGTATCCCTCGGTTTCGCCTACAAACCGAAGAGCTGCGAACCCGGCAGCGTCATCTTTCCCAGGCAAATATGTGGAAGCGTCACCAACCTGACCAGGGAATAACAGGTACAAGGGGGGAATTTCTAGAGCCCGCGCTAGCACTAGCAAATCTGCAACGGAGATACGACGCCGCCGCTTCTCATTCGAGTAATCGGCGATTGCAGTCCGGGAAACCTCGTGACCGAGCTCAGCGGTTTTATGGCTCAATGCTTGCGCGCTTAGCCCTAGTTCTTGACGCCGCGCATCGACCGCATGGCCAATTTGCACAGTTAATTCACGTTCCCAGTCCATGCGGCTAAGTATATGCGACAACAGCGCGCGCATGTACGCGCAACCACTGCAACTATTGCGCGCCAGTGCGCATACGTGTAATGTCGTACATGCGCGCAATGCAAACCATAATTGCGCGCGGACACGCATAACCCAAGGAGTCTTTTATGCCGAAGTCGGAGCCCCCAGCCGCGACGCTCACGGTTCCCCAAGCGGCTGCCGCGCTCGGAATCAGCACCCGAACCGCCTACTACCTCATAGCCGAAGACAAGTTTCCCGTCCCTGTCATTCGTCTAGGGCGCTCTATCCGCGTTCCCCGCGCCGCTCTGAACAACCTCGCAGAGACCGGAACCGCAACAAATGAGGGCGAACTGTGAGCCGGCCGGCAATGACCGCGCGGCTTGCCGGCGGCATACAGGTTGACGTCACCGCTGACGGAACGACACGGCTCAACGGCCACCGCGTCAACGCCAAGGAACTAGAGACAGTGATAGATCTGCTTGCTCTCGCAGCGCGCCTAATGGCCGTAGCCAACGACTGAAAAACAAACCCCCAGAAACAGCGAAACCCGCCGCCCCTTTAACACTGCTAATGCCTTTGGACTGGAAACCAGCAGAGAAAAAAGGGGCGAACGGGTGCCGTCTACGCAATCCACGAAAAGAGGAACTGCAATGAACACCATACCAGCACCCCGCGTTCACCGGTCTACCTGCGCATACGTCCCCACCGCTAAGGCGTGGGAGGAACTGGAACAGCTCGAACTATTCGCCGTCGACCTATTGGAAAACCTCGACACCGCCGCTTTGATTGGAAAGGAAACCCGGGAATGAACTTCACTGAATACGACTTCGCCGACAAGCTGAAAATCCGCGACGAACTAGCCCGCGACCTAGCCGACATCATTTGTGTTGCCGCCGCCGCTGATAGCGCCGTGTTCACCGACCCAATCCCGGCGGTTGTTGCCTACCGGATTGACGCCTACCAGCGCGCCGACGCGCACATCAAGGCATGGCAGGCAGAAGTAAACGCCGTAACGCCTGAAACCGTAGAGCAGGTAACCCGTGACGCTAAGTAGCCGTGATTACAGCCCCTTGATTGAGTCCATCGGTGTAGCACTGGTCGAAGCCCGTGAAACAGCTGATTTGCTGGCCGCTGAACTGTCTGACGCCGCCGAAAACCGCGATACACAGCACATCGTAGAAATTGCTGCGGAGTGGCTACAGGTCACCGAGATAGCCGCCGATATGGCAACTAACCGCGCAGCCCTGGCCGAAAGCGAAAGGTGAAGTCATGTCCCGATTGGTTGAAAACAGCGTTAGTCGCGCCGCGCTGCTAGAGATGCAGAACTTCGTCATGAGTCTCGTTTGCCCCGATATTCCCCTACTTCACGAGGTCGAAGAGGGCACACCCATAACGATGGAGCACGTAGCGATGTTGATCCAAGCGATTAAGGGCATGGGGGGCAAAGATTTAGAGAGGGACATTTCCACGTTGATGGAGATGGTTTTCTTCCCATGACCGAGCCGACACCTACAAACGTGTATCAAGCCGTGTACGACGGACTAGCCCAAGTCGCATTTCTGCACTGCTTCCCATCGATGCCGCTTCCCTTGCCGCACATGATTGCAGACCTGACCGTCCACGATATTCATCGGGCTTGCCATGAGTTCGCCGCCAAAACAGGAGGGCAAACCGCCGATGTTCTCCAATCTGTCTTACGCGCCGCACTCGTGGCCACCGAAACACAACCAATGTTTACCGTCCTTGACGGCCACAGCGTCCCCGATATTGTCTAGAAAGGCCACCGAAATGACCACACCGCACCGGCCAACCGCCACCGCCCTCTATGACGGGCTCACGAACGAAACCGCCGCTTACGCGCGCGGAATCGCCGCCGGGCTGATCCTCGCATCGTCAACGCCGAACACTGAAAACTGCTTTGTGGCGCTGGTGACGAACTTCGAAAACGTCGCTATCGGCGCGTACCTCACCGACACCACTAAAGCGGTCGACGCCGCCCCGAACCTCGCCACGATGCCCGCCGGGAAAAAGATTGTCATTGGTTCCACCACTAGGCACGCCATGATTTCCGCGTGGGCAGAGCTCAACGCCGCGAATCAATGGAGCCCCCGCGATTTCCTGGTCGGCACCGACGCCGCCAATGACACCGGCCTTGTAATCAGCATCTGCCATGAATCGGAATACACCCCAGCGTCTAGAGGTGAGTTCATTTCGGGAATGTACGAAGCCCTACGCCTTGTAGCAGCAAAGTCACAGTGACGAAAAAGAGCCGGGCGCTCGCAAAAACACCCGGCTCATTCCCACCCGAAAAGGCAAATCATGGAAAACCCGCACCCACAGAATAGCAGCACCCGCGAACTCACACCCCGCCGAGCAAGCGACGTTAAACCCGCGCGCCTGTCCTGGCTTATCCCGTCATGGCTCCCCGCCAACGCGCTAACCCTCATCGCAGGCCGTGAGGGCATCGGAAAAAGCACTATCGCCGCCGACTTCGCCGCCCAAGCCACCAAAGGCCAATTAGGAGCACCCACCCGCGTGCTCTATGTCGCTGTCGAAGATTCCCGCGCACTGGTCACCGTCCCCCGGCTCATTGCCGCCGGAGCAGACCTACACCGCGTTGACTTCCTCGACGTCACCAACCACGGCCAACCCGGCGCGCTCGACCTACCCCGCGATATGCAACGCCTAGCCGCACTAGTCGAAGCGGGAGACTACGGCATGATCATCATTGACCCGATTACCGCCGTTTTGTCGCCGCGTCTTAACCCCAATCACGCCGGAGACGTCCGCCAACTACTAGACCCGCTGGCAGCACTAGCCGAACGTCACCGGCTGGCAATCCTGGCCGTGACGCATTTCGGAAAGACCGCCACCGCCGACACTGGCCGCGCCGTCCTCGGTTCCGCCGCATGGTCACAAGTCCCCCGCAGCGTCCTAGCAGTCGCCGCCGACGAAACCAACGGCGACATTCTCGTCACGAACACGAAAACCAACCTAGCCGCCCGCACAATCACCCGCCCGGCGCGGATTGTGGACACTCTGGTGCCTATCCCCGGCGCGGCTGCTACCCGTGTGGGTGCTGTGTCGTGGGGTGAGGTGACCGACCGGGACGCACGCGACGTTCTCGAAGCCGACCAGAACGGAGACACCCGCGCCACCCGCCGCGGTGTCGATACCTGGCTGCGGGAGTATCTAGCCGACGGGGCGCGCTGGTCGACGGACATTAAGGCCGACGCTTCCGGCGCGGGGTGGAGTATGCCCCAAGTGAGGGACGCTAAAACCCGCCTCGGAGTCCAAGCCCGTAAACAGGGCTCAGGTGGGTGGGCATGGCACCTACCGGGCACAGACCCCACGCCGCCGACCACAAACGCCGGAGCTAAACCAACGGGCATGATAGCTAGCGCATAAATGCCCGTGGCCACGCGTGCGCATAATCCATCAACCAGCACAAACAACAAATTTAATGTTGTTTAGAAAGGCAAAAAGTAGTGACATGGAAGAGCAGCCAGAACCAATTAACGCAATGCTGTTAACAGACCCGTGGGCATGATAACTAGCGCATAGACCGGATAAGGAGAATAGCCGCCGTGACACACAAACGCCGACGCCGCGCCGAGATAGAGATCAGCACCGCGCTAGCCAAGCACGCCGCCAAACTGGCCACCTGGTCAACACACCACATGCCCGGCGCCGCGTGCCGTGGCAGCGGCTGGCTATTCGACCTTTCCCACCACAAAGAACGCGAACAAAAACAAACGATTCGCCACCGCGCCGCCGCCCGCATATGCGCCACCTGCCCGGCCAAACAGTCATGCCGAAAAGCAATTGAGCAACTACCACCAGGGCAACGCGCCGGAGTATGGGCAGGAATGGTGTACGACAACGGCGACAAATACGCGCCGGGCTGCAAAAAGGAGAAAGACCAATGAGCAATAAGCACGATGCCGCTGGAATATGCCCGGCCTGTTCGACACCGGTTAACTGGTGGCTTAATCCTGTGACTAGTCACGCGCCGGGGTGTCGGATTGGCAGGGCTGAGGATTCGGCGCGTGCTGCTGATTTGGCGGCTATTGAGTGTTCCCCGGCTGCTGTTGGTGGCAGGTTGCCGCGTTTTATTTTGGCGCATGAAGCCGAGCTTTTGGCCGCTACTGGTCGTGTGCCTGGCCGTCGTGTGGTTGTCCATGCGGTGCGTCCGACGGCTATCACGTCCGGGTATTTGCCGCCGGATAGGCAGGGTATGCCCGCGCAGTGGCTTAGGCATTTCGAGTTCACGGAGAAAAAGGAGACTGACAAATGACAGATGACACCGCCGCCGATGCTGTGGAGCAGGCCGACGGACACGCCGCCGAGACTTCACCGACCGATGAGCAGGAGCGACACGGAAGCGTTGCAAATCCAGACGCCGCCGACGGTAGTGACGTGGCCGACGGTGGAAAGCACCAAGACCCACGGCTTACGGCTGCTCGGAAAGACGCCGCGAAATACCGGGAGCGCCTACGTGAGACAGAAAGCGGACTAGCCCACGCTACCGCGCGGGTAACTGGCCTCGAGCACGCCGTTATCGAGATGGCTAACCCCATTGCTCATAACGTGTCGACCGCCGCGCTGGTGAAGCTCGGTCTCAATATCGCCGACTACATCTCTGACAGTGGGGACGTTGACCTTGCAGGCATTAAGCAAGCCTGTATCGACATTGCCGCCGACGCTGGCATCAACACCGCCCCACATTCAGGCTTGCCGATTGTGGAATCGGTCGGTCGTGTCAATGGCACGGCTGGCGCGGCTGGCAATTGGATTGGCCAGGCTCTCGATCAACGCTGATAGGATTAGCAGCAGGGGGAGCGTCAACGCCCCCGCGTGACCGGATTCATGCGAACAGTTGACCACTATCACCCGCCCGGAGCGGGGGCGTTAGCCGGTACGACACCGACTAACAGCAATTTCTCGTACACGTACACCGTCGTGCGGAATGCACTCCCGCCCCGGGCGTTTGCATACCCCAAGGGGCACCGACCGCCACCGCCCCCTACAGGCTTGACCACGGGGCACCCCGGCGACACAGGCAGGAGGGTGCAGCCCCGCGCGCCAACCTCAATAGGAGGGGCAACCCAATGCCAAGCTTCACATCTAACGACGCGCTACAAGGCAGCGCACTACTGACCCCGGACGTCGTGGCCACCGTCATTGAAAAGCCCGTGATGGAACAGTCACTAGCCGCGCTGCTCTCGCAGCAGATGCAGACCGGCAGCGAGTCCGTCATCGTCCCAACCGTGACCAAAGACCCAACAGCGCGATGGACAGCAGAGGGCGCGGAAATCACAACCGACGACATGGAAATGAAGCCGCTGGTTATCCGACCGGCAAAGGTCGCAGGTCTCACCGTGGTCACACGTGAGCTCGCAGACGATTCCAGCGCAGACGCCGCGAACCTCGTCGGTGCAGGACTGACACGCGACATCATTCGACAGATTGACGCCGCATACTTCGGCGCGCTCGAATCACCAGCGCCAAGCGGTCTTGCAGCACTGGACGGCACAACCGAAATCAAGGCAGGAGCCGCATTCTCAAGCCTTGACCCATTCATTGACGCCATGCAGGCCGCGCAGTCTCAAGGCCACCCGCTGACCGCTTACGCCGCCAACCCCGCCGACGCCGCAGCGCTGGCCAAGATCAAGAAGGCAACAGGCAGCGCCGAACGGCTGCTAACCACCGAACGCGACGCCACCGGCCAACTGGTGCGCCACATCGATGGTGTGCCGCTGATGGCCACGCCACACGTCGAACAAGGCACGATTTGGGGTGTACCGTCGACAACCTCAATCTTCGTACGACGCACCGACACCCGCGTTGAAGTAAGCGACCAAACCTATTTCAGCTCTGACCGCATCGCCATTCGCGCAATCATGCGGGTTGGTTGGGGCATCATCAACCCGGCCGCAATCATCAAACTGACCGCCGCCGAATAGGCGACCCAGGGGAGGGAACCCTGTCCCCAAACACGAAAGCAAAAGGGGCACTGCATTGCCTGGATACCTCCCCTGACCTGCGAAAACGTGCCGGGACGAATTAGGGACAGCCTATTAAAAACCAGGACAAGCAGACCCCAATCAATCGCCCGCCGACACCCCACCGACAAAGGTGGGGACGCGCCGGGCTGTAGGTGTCAGACCTGCAAAGATGCGGAATAGGTCTATATACCCTCATCTTCCTTATCTTTGTATCTTCACAGGTCACAGGGTGTTTCTTTGGTCTTATCTTCCTTACCTTTGCCCTTATCTTTCGTTGACCTGCGGAAACGTCCAAAAAGGGAACAAAAAGGGAACAGCCCCCGGTAGTCGAACTATCAAAGTCCGTCTACCAGGGGCTTTTGTGCGCCATCAGGGACTCGAACCCCGAACC
>NZ_KV787406.1:0-6384 GCF_001807075.1 Corynebacterium sp. HMSC14B06
GTCGCCGACCTTCTTCAGCCAAGTGGTAATCGTGCCTTCGGTGACGGATTCGCCGAGCTCCGGCATCTCAACGTCAGTAGCGTCGCCAGCGTCAACGTCAGTGGAGTCTTCCTCAGTCTCCTCGTTAGCCTTTACTGGCTCCTCGTCCTTCTCGACTGCGGCAGATGCCTCCTCGGCCTCTTCCTTGGCGGCCGGAGCAGCGTCTGCATCGCCAACGCGAGCGATGACTTCGCCGACGTCAACGGTGTCGTCTTCGTCGTAGAGGACCTCGAGCAGGGTGCCTGCGACTGGGGAAGGAATTTCGGTGTCGACCTTGTCGGTGGAAACCTCGAGCAACGGTTCGTCGACCTCGACGGTGTCGCCGACCTTCTTCAGCCAGGTGGTGATGGTGCCTTCGGTGACGGATTCGCCGAGCTCCGGCATCTCAACGTCAGTAGCGGAACCGGAGGCAGCCTTCGGTGCTTCCTTCTTTGGCTCTTCAGCGTCTTCCTTCGGAGCCTCTTCCTCGGTCTCCTCAGCGGAATCGTCAGCGCCTTCCGGCTCTTCGCCCGGCTCGCCGACCTTTGCGATGACCTCGCCAACATCGACGGTGTCGTCTTCTTCAAAGAGAATCTCGGTGAGAACACCGGCGACCGGAGATGGAATTTCGGTGTCGACCTTGTCGGTGGAAACCTCGAGCAACGGTTCGTCGACCTCGACGGTGTCGCCGACCTTCTTCAGCCAGGTGGTAATGGTGCCTTCGGTAACTGATTCACCGAGCTCCGGCATCTCAATAGAGGTCGCCATGTTTGTGCACTCCTCGAAAAGTTAAGAAATCTCGTTTTAAGACGGTTATTACAAATTAGCTTACAGGTTGAAAACTCTGCTTGCCCCGTGGGCTGCGCCCGCTTTCGACTGGTGCGTGGAATAGCTCATTCCAGCCAGGATTCCAGCCGGGCGGGGCGCAGTCGGATGACCGGCTACTTCGTTGCCAAATCCTCAATCACAGAGAACATCGTCCGAACCGGAACACCAGTGCCCCGCTTCGGGGTATAACCATACTCCCCGGTGGTGTTGAAGGCCGGACCGGCAACGTCGATGTGAACCCATTCAACATCCTCGCCAACGAATTCGCGCAGGTATGCAGCTGCAACACTCATACCGCCAAAGCGAGAGTTCGTGACATTCCGCAGGTCAGCCACCGGCGACTTCAGGGCCTCTGCTAGCTCAACTGGAATCGGCATTGCCCAACCATTTTCACCAATGCTCTGAGACAGCTCTGCAACACGGTCACGGAACTCGTCGTTACCCAGGACGCCCGGGGTGCGCTCGCCAAGAGCGACCAGCTGCGCACCGGTCAGGGTAGCGGTGTCAATCAGGTGAGTCGGCTTGTCTTCGCAGGCGCGGACAATGGCGTCTGCGAGTACGAGGCGGCCCTCAGCGTCGGTATTCAGAATCTCAATGGTCTTACCGCCGTACTGCGTAATGACATCGCCCGGACGGTACGCCTTACCACCCGGCATGTTCTCCGCCATTGGAACAGTTGCGGTCACCGGGGTGGATACGCCTAGGCGAGCAGCCAGGACGACTGTGGCAATAACAGCCGCAGCGCCGCCCATATCGGAGATCATGTTCTCCATGCTGGCGCCCGGCTTCAGCGAAATACCGCCGGTATCAAAGGTGATGCCCTTACCGACCAGTCCCAGCGAATTCTCTGCCGACTCATCGCCCTTCCAAATCAGGCGCACCAGGCGCGGCCCGCGCGAGGATCCACCACCCACGGCATTGAGGCCTCCGAAACCGCCGGCGCGCAGAGCGTCGTCGTCAAGCACCTCGACCTCGAGCCCCGCGTCACGGCCTAGCGCTGCAGCAGCGTCAGCAAACGTCTCGGGGTAGAGGTGCGACGATGCTGTATTGACGAAGTCACGCGCGGTGGCAACGGCATCCACAATCGCTGCAGCGCGCTTTACGACGTCGTCATCAGCGCCCAACACAACCACCTTCTGGGTGGCCTCGTTGCTTTCTTCGTCGCTCTTCTGACCGGAGTAAGCGTAAGCGCCCAGCGCAAAGCCCTCGGCTGCAGCCTGCGGATCGATGGCGCCGAGAGTGTTAAAGACCACCTTGGCCTTGGTCATACGGCGCGCAGCGGCGCCGCAGGCACGGCGGATGTCCTCGGCATCCAGATCCTCAGAACCCACGCCAACGCCCGTGACACTGTCGACATCCAGGCCAGCAGGAGCCGGGATGGTGGTCACGGACTCGGACTTAGCGCTGGCGGAGACTGCCTCAAAGGAGGCGAGCAGCTGCTCTGCAACCGAACCGATGGCCTCGGGTGCGACCAGCTCGAGGCCATCCTCGCCGTCGATAAGCGCGACGAGAACCGCGTCGGCGTCCGCGGGCAGAGAGTTGTCGGCAGCGATGACCACGCGAGTGCCGATAGCCGGCAGGTAATTGGACAAAACAGCGGCGTTGCGAGAGGCGCCGAGCTGTGCCGAATCATTGTTAGCGGGGACTGACATGTAGTTGCATCTCCTTGTAGTCGTACTATGTGGTACACCACCGTATCCCTATTTGCCGGTTCGTGTCCTTCACCCCTGGACAGCGGACTGACGAGCCAGCGCCACGACTATTGGAATGTACCCGCGCCTAGTGCCCGCGACGCTGACATTGCCCTGACTAACACGGTCTTTCGGGGGCGAGTATTGATACGACTCGATCCTCGACGGTTTAGGATGAAAGACATGTCTGCTTTGGAATTTGCAATCGAACGTAACCCGAATCCACTCTCTGATGCCGAGCGCGAGGAGATTTTGGCCAACCCTGGTTTCGGTAAGCACTTCACCGACCACATGGTCCGAATTGACTGGACTGCAGACAAAGGCTGGCATGGCGCCAAGCTGCAGGCATACGGTTCGATTGAAATGCAGCCGTCTTCTTCGGTCCTGCATTACGGGCAGTCGATTTTTGAGGGACTGAAGGCGTATCGCATGCCGGATGGTTCCATTGTTACTTTCCGCCCGGAGCAGAACGCTCGTCGCTTCCAGCGCTCCGCTGACCGCATTGCAATGCCGCAGCTGCCGGAGGAGACCTTCCTCGAGGCAATCCGCCTGCTGGTTGAAGCCGATGCAGCATGGGTGCCGCCAGCTGGTGGCGAAGAATCCCTGTACCTGCGTCCAATCATGTTCTCCACCGAGAGCACCCTGGGCGTGCACCCGTCGAACTCTTACACCTTCCTGCTCATCGCTTCACCTGCCGGCGCGTACTTCTCCGGTGGCATTAACCCGGTGACCGTGTGGATCTCCCACGAGTACGTGCGTGCCGCGCCGGGCGGCACCGGTGCTGCGAAGTTCGCAGGTAACTACGCAGCTTCGCTGGCGGCTCAGCAGCAGGCAGAGGAAAAGGGCTGCGACCAGGTTGTGTGGCTGGACGCTGTCGAGCGCAAGTACATCGAGGAGATGGGCGGCATGAACCTGGCGTTCATCTACCCGGATGAGAATGCTGACGCTGGTGTTCGGCTGGTGACTCCAGAGCTGTCTGGTTCGCTGCTGCCGGGCATTACTCGGGCATCGCTGCTGCAGGCTGCTCAGGATCTGGGCATGAATGTCGAGGAGCGTCGCATTTCCACCGAGGAGTGGAAGGATGATGCCACTTCCGGTGTCATGAGCGAGGCGTTCGCCTGCGGTACCGCTGCAGTCATCACCCCGGTCGGTTTTGTGAAGTCCGCTGAGGGCGAGTTCGAGATCAACGGTAGCGAGACCGGCGAGTGGACCATGAAGCTGCGCGAGCGCCTGACCGGTATCCAGCACGGCGAGGTTGAGGACACCCACGGTTGGATTTACAAGCTCGTTGAGGCTTAGTTTCGGCGTAGGTTGGCAAAGAATAATTTAATAGTGGTTACGAGAATTAGTACTTTCGCAGCCCCTGTTCAGTATTCGCTGTTCAGGGGCTGCGTTTTTGCTTTGCTGGCTCCCCAACGGCTGTGCGATTTTCTCATGGTTCATGAATTGTTCAGGCGGCATTTGTTTAGCCGTTAAAAACACCTCTAGCGTGACCGGGGTCACTGTGAAAAACTACCAACACGATTGATTTTTGTAGTTGGGAAAACAGTTTGAGGCGCTGTGATGGTGGTAGTTCAAGACTTTTTTAAAGATAGTTTTTCGTCAAGTAGTTCAAAGCGCCTAAGGGTAACCATCGTTGTCACTCTGTTGTTGGCTGCGTGGACGATTGGGTTTAGTGCGATTCCGGCTCCGGTGGCGGCAGCCCAAGATTCGCCTTCGCCGTCCGGGGTGGAACAGCCCGCTCCTACGGGCGAAGGGGGTACGGGCGAAGCAAAAGCAGAGCTAATCATGGATCTGTCTGGTTCGATGCTTGCCGACGACGCCGGAGGCACCCGCCTCGATGCGGCAAAGCGCGCATCCACGGAGCTGATTGACTCCCTCCCGGATGATGCGCTGCTTGGCATGCTGGTTTATGGCCAGCGCGAATCCAGTGATGAATCCAACCGCGAACGTGGTTGCCAGGACATCGAGGTGCTGTCGCCTGTCCAAAAGGTCGACAAAGAAGGCCTGAAGAGCAGGATTGCCGGGTTGGAAGCTCAGGGCTACACGCCGATCGGCAATGCACTGCGTAAGGCGGCTGATGAGCTTGGCCCAGACGGTGAGCGGTCAATTATTTTGGTCTCTGACGGTATCGACACCTGCGCGCCGCCACCGGTGTGTGAGGTTGCGAAGGAACTGGCAGGGCAGGGTGTTGGCCTGACGATTCACACAGTGGGCTTCAAGGTCGATGAAGAAGCTCGCGCTGAGCTGGAGTGTGTTGCGCAGGTATCCGGTGGACAGAGCATGACTGCGGACGATGCTACCCAGCTTGCAGACCACATGAAGTTCTTGACTCAGCGGTCAGTGCAGGGCTACGAAACCACGGGTACTCCTTTCGAGTTCTCCGAGACTAAGGAAGGCGCGAAATGGCTCGGCGAGGGCAAGTACCAGACGACGCTGGTGCCAGAGGTTGCTCAACACGATCGCACCCCGCTCTACTACCGAATCGCAGTGCCGAAGGGACACAACGCGATTGTTACCTCAAAGGTGTTAGCGAATATCGATGCTGAGGGTAAGGGCCAGCAGGATGTCCGAACTGAAGTTGACGAAATCATCAATGAAACTGGCGGAAAATGCCAGGACGACGGTCGTATGGGGTCGCTGACTGGCGCCGAAGCTAGTGCCGATTCGTGGACTCCAACTTCGGCTGATGCAAGCATTCTTGCATGGGATAGTGACCGCATCGAATCCAGTTGCGATCAAACCAAGTGGCTCGTCGCAAATAACGTGTGGGTCTATGACGGTGATTCAGTAGCGGACTATCGTGATGAACCGGTGAAGGTCGAGGTTAGCGTCCAGTTTGAGCCAGTGCTGAAGAAGCAGGATGCTGACAAACTAAATGAGGGGCGGTCTTCTTCGACCGGCGACAAAGCCTACAAAAAGGCCACTTTTGGAGAGGCCAAGCCCGTAAACGGTGGCAATAACGCAGCCCAAGCGCCGGAAGTTAAATCTGGGGATACCATCTCTGACACAATCGTGCCCGGTGAACAGAAGTTCTACAAGATCCCTGTGGAGTGGGGTCAGCGACCAGTGATTGCTGCCCGCACTGGAAATTCGGAGCGCGATAATGCCGATTCCATGGGAGTTGCCCTGCTGAATCCGTTCGAGGTTTCCGTTGCGGATGGAACAATGCACTTTTATCAGGATTCCGAGGACCTGAACTTGTCAACAGATCGTCCGGTCGAATACAACAACCGAGAATCTAATGTTGGAGGACGACCTGTAGCCAACGCCGGCTACTACTACGCGACTGTCCGAATGGCTAACTATCGCCCGGATGAAGAGGTCAGTGGCATCGATCAGCCGTTCCAGCTCGCATTCCTCCTGGACAACAAGCCAACTAAGGGGCCTGACTGGCGACCGACTGACAAGAACGGCCCGACTCCATCCGATAAGCCGATTCTGGCCAAGGGAGAGTCGGAACAGGAAACGTCAAAGGACTCGTCAGAAGATGCGTCGAATGAATCTGACTCCTCGGATACGGATTCTCAGGCATCCGCATCCTCGTCGGACATGGAAGATGAGGGCATGAGCCCGTTGGTCATTGGCACCGTTGTAGCAGTGGTCGCCGTGTTTATCGGCATTGCCGGCGCAATCGTCTACCAGAACAAGAAGCGCAAGGAGTAGACAAACCGTAAGATCAGGAAGTTCCTGAGCAGGGGGGGGGGCAGGGTGGGGAAGGCAGCAAAATTGTGTCCGCTTGGCGTATCGCTGGCGGGCACATTTTTTGCTACTTAGCCGCAAGAACTGACAACTCCAAGAATTATGGGCTGCAGATGTGAAACTGTGTGAGTTTATGACACTTTCA